>JBBRFK010000046.1:0-20547 GCA_038224435.1 Cytophagales bacterium
AAAATCAACTTCAATAATGGCAAATATCCAAGTCGATCATTGATCAGCTAAATGCATATATACTGACAAATACGCTTACTATTCCGATCAAAAAAATGATTGCCGTAGGTTTCCAGGTAGCCTGTATCCATTCTTTATAAGTGGTGCCTGAAGCAGCCAAAACGGCCATGATTGCGCCATTGGTAGGTGTAACCAAATCCATGATGCATGCACCGTATTGGTAAGCCAAAACCACCACCTGCCTTGACATGCCTATCAAATCTGCTATCGGAGCTAATAATGGCATGGTCAACACCGCTTGACCCGATGTGCTCGGTACCGGAATATGCAGAATGGATTGACCTAGTAGCATGGTGACGGCGGACAAACCCATAGGGAGACTTTCCAAAGGACTAAACAGTCCAAGAATGATGGAGTCAATGATCAATCCTTCCTGCAAAATCAGGTAAATGCTTCTTGCCATGCCGACGATGACACCCGCAAAAATCAATTCACCAAAACCTTCAGCATATGCGCGCGCTGTTCCGTTGATGCCGAGATTTCCTATTATGCCCACAGTCATACCAAAAATGAAAAAGACAGCTGACATTTGGTTGTAATTCCAACCCCAATTTGTAAGGCCAAAGACCATGATTGTAAAGGTTATGGCGAGTAAAATCAAAATTACCACGTGTGATTTTGATAGATTTTTAGGTTTTACGGTGGGTAATTCTACCCTAAAATTTTTATCCTTTCCGGTTCGAATGAAGTAAAATATCCACGACCCCAATGCTATCAGCAAAAAAACCATTCTGTATAATCCACCTGAAAATACAGGAACTTCGGCGACCTTTTGGGCGATAATAACGGCAAATGGATTGGTAGGACCAAAGGCCCCACCAATGATGGCAGAACCAAAAACAATGCCTATTACGGATATTTTGGTGTAGCCGATTTTTCTGGACAATACCATTAAAAGTGGGACCATTGCAATAATCTCCTCCTGTAAGCCACTCAAATTCCCCATCGTAGCGAAAATAATTCCCAATAAAATTAACAGGTATGACCTTGTTTTATTGAACCTAAAAATCAATACTTCGAGACCTTTACTGAATGCGCCTGTTTTTTCTACCACATAAAAGGCCCCTCCTATAATCAAAATCAATACAATCACATCAGCCCCTTCGATGAATCCTTCAGGAATACTCACAAACATTTTCCAAATACTGACAGGATTATTGTCAGTCAGGTTATAACTCCCCTCGACCACGATTTCTCTGCCTGAGGCTTCATCAAATTCTCTTTGGTAGGATCCAGCAGGGACGACATAGGTCAGCAAGGTCGCAAAACCGATAAAGACCAGCATGATAATCAGAGGGTGGGGGAAGGAGAGTTTCATTTCAATTGCTTTGCTTTGGTATTGTTTTTATGTGGTTCTACCACGAATGTTGTGAAAACTTTGTATTCTAAGAGAATAAAAGTTTTAAGATTTCCAAAAACAGGCAACTGAATGGTCAAAATCAGATATAAAGCAGCCTGAAAAAAGAATAAACCCCAAAGAATCAAAAGAAAACAAAAAGCGGGCTTTTGTTTTCTTTGTTACTTTGTGGTAAATGAATACGGATTTACTACACCATTTTAGAATTACTTCCATATTTCGAATCGGGTTATTTTAACAATTATTTTATTGATCTTAAAAATTTTTCCTTTCACAAAATTCAGGGTACAACCTTTTATGTGAAAATTAAAATTAAAAGTGACATCCCTTTTATCAACCCGAATGATGAACAGGTTTATTTTCGGTCAAATGAATTTGGCTTTTTGAAACATAATCCTTGGGCAAATACCTCAACAATTGTTTTTTGAACACATGGAAATCTACAGTAACCGTATGCCTTGGGGTATCAATTTGCTTGTAATGAGGTTGTAAGACTTCTTTTTTACAGAGTTCTATGATATTGGAAGGTCTCTGCCATTTACCTGCAATTTCTCTTGCCATGATCTTTGACTGTAATTCTGCACCGGGCCAAATACAACCCAAAGGTTGGAACATGCCCACAAAATAGAGATTCCGGTATTCGGAATGGAACATTTTCAAGTAAAGCGGTACAGGGCCTGAACTATAGTCAATAAATTTTTTGTCAAAGAAAGGGTGGGAGAGGTAGTAGCCTGTGCAGGCGATAATGGAATCGTACTCTTCTTCTCTTCCGTCTTCAAAAACGACTTTTTTACCTTCTAACCTTTTGATATCGGGTCTAGGTTTTACTTTTCCATGTCTGATTTTATAGAGCAGCTCGTCATTGATGGTGGGATGAGTTTCACCGAATTTATTTTCAACTTTTCTCAAACCGTAAAGGTGATTGTCACCTACCATTATTTTGAGCAAGATGTCAAAGAAGAAACTCCTGATTTTTAACGGGATCCAAGCACTTTTTTTGCCGATTTTATCTGATGGTTGGCCAAAAAAGAATTTTGGTATGATTCTATATCCACGTCTCCAAGAGATGGCGGTCATTTTACTTACCCGACTGGTTTCCACTGCCACATCGCAGGCTGAATTACCCCCGCCTATGACCAAGACTTTTTTGTCTTTGAATGGTTCGGCTTTTTTAAATGAATGGGAATGGAGAAATTCCCCTTCGAACTCGCCGGGATAATTTGGCCATCTTGGATTCCAATGGTGCCCGTTGCAGACCACCAAATCAGTGAATTCTTCCGTTTTTCTTATTCCATACGTTTCTGTGGTGATCTCCCACTTTTCTTGGTTGACCCGCTTACAATGAATGACAATGGTATTGAACCGGATATATCCATCCAATCCAAAATGCTTGGAATAAGCTTGAAAATACCTTTTCAACTCATCGTGGGAAGGATAATCAGAAACTGAGGGATCAAAATCGTCAAAAGTAAAATCAGCGTATTGTGACAAGGTTTTAGAACTGATGATGTGCGTCGTCTCAAAAACACTTGAATGGCTTTCATTTTCCGAATAAACCCAGTTTCCACCTACTTCTGAATTTCGGTCAAATGCAATAGCCTCTATTCCCTGATCCAAAAGGTTTTTCAAGCCAGTAATACCGGAAGGACCTGCGCCAATGACTGCAACTTTTTTATGCATATTTCGAAATGATTTCTTCAGACATGATTTTGGTTCCAACCGATGCCGGAGCTTCTATTTTGTGAAGGTGCTCAAAGTAGGATACTTCCGGAATCTTTACATCAATAATGTACTTAGGGGAGTTCTTTGGACTGTATCCTATCAAGCCTGCGGCAGGATAAACTACCAAAGATGTACCGATCACTACGAAAATATCTGCCTTTAGAGTTGATTCGATGGCAGTTTCCATCAGAGGAACATTTTCCCCAAACCAAACGATAAAAGGTCTCAGTTGACTTCCTTTTTCACATTTATCTCCGGTTTTGATTTCCCAGCCATTCATTTCATAGACTAACTTAGGGTCTAATGTACTTTGGGATTTGAATAACTCACCATGCAGGTGGATGATATTGGATGAACCGGCCCTTTCATGGAGGTTATCTATGTTTTGGGTAATAATGGTAACATCAAAAAAATCCTCTAAACGCACCAGTTCGTAATGTGCCCCATTGGGAAGCACTGACAAGGCTTGTTTTCTTCTTTGGTTATAAAAATCGAGGACAAGGGCTTGATTTTTTTTCCAGCCTACAGGGGAAGCCACTTCCATCACATCATGACCTTCCCAAAGTCCGCCGCTGTCACGGAAAGTGGTGATACCACTTTCTGCCGATATTCCAGCTCCTGTAAGGACTACCAATTTTTTCATTGCAATAACCAGATTGAGGTGAGGAATTAAATAACAGCCTCAATCTCAAGAAAAAAAATGAAAAAAAGAAGACCGGAGAATTTGGCAATAGGAAACAAAAAAGGGGCGATTAGCCCCTTTTTTCCTATGCTTTCTTTCTGGCAAACTTACCTTTCTTTTTTGTATCAGGCTGATGTTCAATTATTTCCAATGTTTCAGCGTAAGTCAGGGTTTCGGCTTCTTTTCCTTTTGGGATTTTAAAATTGTTTTTTCCAAACTTAATGTAAGGACCCCATCTACCGTTTAAAATCTGAATCTCTGTATTTTCATCAAAGGTTTTGATATGCTTCTTATCATCAGCCTCTCTTTTGTCCTCAATGAGTCTGATGGCTTCGACTTCGGTGATTGTCATCGGATCTTGTTCCTTACCAAGCGATACGAACTTTTCATCATGTCTCAGATAAGGACCAAATTTCCCGACTGCTGCCACGATTTTTTTATCCTCAAAAATTCCCACTTCCCTTGGTAATTTGAAAAGTTCCAATGCATCTTCCAAAGTTATGTTTTCGATAAACTGCCCTTTTTTCATGCTTGCAAATTGCTTTTGCTCATCTTCTTGGTCACCTATCTGGACCAATGGGCCAAATTTGCCCAGACGTGCGAATACTGATTTGCCTGATTTTGGATCTTTTCCCAATTCACGGGAACTGTTGATATCTGCCCGGGATACATTTGCAGTTTCCTCCACCCGTAAATGGAATTTACTGTAAAAGCCTTCTATCATATCCTCCCAATTCTGTCCACCTTGGGCGATGTCATCAAACTCTTTTTCTACTTTGGCAGTAAAAGAAAAATCGATCACGTTGGGAAAATGCTCCACCAGGAAGTCATTTACCACCATGGCTATATTGGTAGGGAAAAGCTTGTTTTTATCCGCTCCGGTTACCTCTTTTTTCGTCTCTTTTGAAAATTTCCCTTTCGCCACTTTCATTTCGGTATAGCTTCTATCTGTACCATCTAAGGATTCTTTGATGACGTAATCTCTTTTTTGAATCGTCGAAATGGTTGGTGCATAGGTTGACGGACGTCCGATTCCCATTTCTTCCAGTTTCTTTACAAGGGATGCTTCCGTATATCTGGGAGCAGCCCTGGAAAAGGTTTCTCTTCCTTTTAGTTCTTCCAAGTCAAGGTTTTGGCCGATGGTAACTGGCGGAATCAGGCTCTTGCTTCCGTTTTCCTCATCCTCAGGTTCATCATCGGTATCTTCAAGGTAAACTTTCAAAAATCCTTCGAACTTGATGACTTCACCGGAAGCAATCAATTTCTCGGGAGTGGAAGAAATACCAATGGTAACAATCGTTCTTTCAAGTTGGGCATCAGCCATCTGTGAAGCAATCGCACGCTTCCAGATCAGTTCATAGAGACGCTGTTCATTACGGTCGCCGTTGACTTCACTTGCCCCAAAATCAGTGGGCCGGATGGCTTCATGGGCTTCCTGAGCGCTATCAGATTTGGTGGTAAATTTTCTAGGCTGATGAAATTCAGGACCAAAAGAGGTATTGATTTCATTTTTTGCAGCAGCGATGGCATCTTCCGAAAGGTTGACGCTGTCCGTTCTCATGTAAGAGATCTTACCTGCCTCATAGAGTTTTTGAGCTACAGACATCGTCTGTGCTACAGAAAAACTAAGCTTTCTACTTGCTTCTTGCTGAAGTGTTGAGGTTGTAAAAGGCGGTGCGGGTGTTTTTTTTGTTGGTTTTTTCTCAAGATTTTCAATTACAAAATCAGCTCCGATACATTTTTTCAAAAAACCCTCGGCATCAGACTGATTTTCAAATTTCTTTGGTAGTTCTGCGGAAAGTCTTTTTCCTTTCACATCAAAAACGGCAGTAATCCGGTAGGAGGATTTCGATTTGAATTTTTCGATTTCCCTTTCTCTCTCTACAATAAACCGAACTGCGACAGACTGAACCCTGCCCGCAGATAATCCTGCTTTGATTTTCTTCCAAAGGATAGGGGAAAGTTCGAATCCCACCAATCTGTCCAATATCCTTCTTGCTTGTTGTGCATTGACAAGGTCGATGTCAATTTTCCTTGGGTTTTCTATGGCTTTAAGAATCGCGTTTTTTGTAATTTCCCTAAAAACGATTCTTTTTGTCTGCTCATCTTTCAAATTCAACACCTCTTTCAGATGCCAAGAAATAGCCTCTCCCTCACGGTCATCATCACTGGCCAGGTAGATGGTTTCCGCATCTTTCACCAAGCTTTTCAATTGCTTGATCACTTCCTTCTTGTCTGGAGTGATTTCGTAAGTCGGCTTAAACTTGTTTTTTACATCAATGGCATTGTCTCCTTTTGGAAGATCACGTACATGGCCATAACTTGATGCAACCTTAAAATCCTTGCCGAGATACCCTTCAATAGTTTTCGCTTTGGCAGGTGACTCTACTATTACTAAATTTTTTGACATAATTGCGTTTGCTTTAAAAGATCGCTCGCATCTGTAGCTTTCCGTTTAAAATCCTAAAAATAGACTGCAATATATTCCTATCCAAATAAAGCTGAATTTCATCTTTTTAATTAATCTGATTTTTACCACATTTATATGTATATAATTTCATAAAAAATGGCTGTTTCAAAACTTTTATACCTCCTGCGACATGGACAGGCCGAACCTGGAATCGGACCTATCGGAGACCTCAAAAGACCACTTTCCAAAATAGGGGAATCGCATATAAATCAATTGTCCCGGGTCTTGGAAAGCAGGAAAATAATTTTTGACTTGATCATGGCGAGTCCTGCGGCCCGGACCTCCCAAACTGCAAAAATCATTTCAGGAGTTATTTCCTTTAAAGAAATATTGAAAATGGATGAAATATATGATGCAGAGTTAATCGACTTGCTGAAAATCTTGAATAAAGTAAAAAGCGATGTAGAGAATTTACTCCTTGTTGGCCATAATCCTTCATTAAGTGCATTGGCGACATACCTGACAGGAGATGATTCAGTCAATTTGTATCCGGGGATGATGGCAATTATTGAAATTAAAGTAACTGGTTGGAATCAAATTGGAACAGACTCCGGCATTCTCAAAGAGATGATAAAATGCTAGGATTGCTTTTCTGACGACTATTTATCTCAAATATGTTAATTGGTACAAAATAAAAAAAGCGCTTTCTGATTAGAAAGCGCTTTCCGAAGTTGATTTTAGATTGGTTTTCACAATCGAAATTTCAGGAATTGATAAAATGAAATTTCACATTGCTAAAAATCAAATCTCAAAGCCAATACTTATTTTTTAAGATCACCTTTTACTTCTTCCATGATCTTTTCAACTTCCTTTACGTCAAGGTTTTTATCCTTTGCGTGAAAAGAAGCTAATTTTGCAAATGAACCGGTAAAGTAACCTGCAAGAAGTTTTTTGATTGAAAAGCTTCTGTATTCGTCCTTAGAAACTATCGGAAAATATTCATGTGACTTTCCGTAAGCTTTGTGGTTGACAAATCCTTTTCTTTCCAAAATCCTCACTATCGTAGAGACAGTGTTGTAGGCTGGCTTGGGTTCGGACATTTTTTCTAGGATATCTTTAACGAAACCTCTCTCGATATCCCACAGAATCTGCATGATCTGCTCTTCTGCGCGGGTTAAATCTCTCATAATGTGTTTAAGTTTAAATTCGTTTCCAACTTATCCATTTAGTTTCTTAAATCCAAACAAAAATTTCAAATCTTTTATAAAATTTTTAAAAAACTTAAAAATGAGTCTTATTAAAATTCTGAATAATGAGATTAATCAAAAAAAATCATTAAAAAGGCATGAAATACAAATATCAACCTTTTAACAGAAAATATCCTGATACAAAAGGAAAAACCTCCGCAAGGAGGTTTTTTAAAGAAGAAATATAATTATTTCGTTTATATCGTCCGGAGTTTGATTATGCCTGTGGCATGCAGGAGTTTGACTATCGGATAGGTAGGGTCAAATTCATACCATTTTACAGCAAAGTTTGGTCGGTTAGGTAGTTTGTGGTGATTGTTCTGAAATAATTCGCCAAGCATCAAAAGATCAAGCAACAGGCTGTTCTTTGATTTGTCATTGTTATCAAAGTTGGCATAGCCATATTTATGGCCGCTCCAGTTTACGATAGCACCGTGTACAGGGCCCATCATAAAATGAATCGGCAATAAAAAGTACATCCACCAATGCGTCCCTGCCAATTCAAAAACAGAAATACTCAAAACGTATACCAACAAGTAAAATACTCCCCAACCCAGTCTCACAATCATGGTGTCAGCAAATAAATCAAATTTATTCCAGTCAGGAACATCTTTGGAAAACCGTTCCTCAGGCTTTAGTTTGAAGCTGAAGTAATCATTATAAATATTTTTTGTTTTCCACATCATTGTAAAAAGGTTTTCAGTATGGTGCGGACTATGGGGATCTTTGGGGGTATCGCTGTAGGCATGGTGCATTCTATGGAGAATGGCATATGCCCTTGGGGAGAGGTATGAACTGCCTTGACACGCCCAGGTAAACAAGTAAAAAAACTTTTCCCAGTATTTATTCATGGAAAACATCTGGTGTGCAGCGTACCTGTGTAGAAAGAAACTTTGGCAAAACAAAGAGAAATACCAATGCAAAAGGAAGAAAACGATTAATATCACTGTTATGGGATTGAGATTAAGAAATACTTGTAAATATATATCCAATAATCAAAATTTTGGATCAATGTTTTAAGAACTGAGCTATAAATGAAAAAAACTTCAAATTGATTTTTTTGGTTCCACCACGAATGTTGTGAAAACTTTGTAGCCTAAGAGAATAAAAGTTCTAAGTTTTCTAAAAACAGGCAATTACAGGGGTGAAAATAAGATATAAAGCAGCGTGTGAAAGGAATAAACCACTTTGTGGTAAATACTGATTTACTTCACCATTTTATAATTACTACCATATTTCGAATCAGGGTATTTTAACAATTCTTTTATCAATCTTAAAAATCACCCCTTTCACAAAATTCAGGGTAAAACCATTTTTTTTTTAAATGAGTCAAAATGCACTTTAAAAGAAGAACTTTCCAGAACAAAGAGCTTGAAGGTTGAAAATCAATCCTTAATTTTAATCGGGAAAAAATAACAACATGAGCAAATCCAATGAAGTTTTGAATATTATTCTGCAGTTGATCTTGGGTGCTATTTCTGTGCTGATAACCCAATATATATTACCCGGGGTGGCTGTTGAAGATTTTTTCACTGCCTTGGTGGTTGCAGCATTACTGACATTATTAAATCTGACCATCAAGCCAATCCTTATTTTTCTTACAATCCCGATTACAATTTTGACTTTGGGTTTGTTTTTGCTTGCTGTCAATGCCATTCTGATTTTATTGGCGGCTGAGATTATACCGGGATTTTCGGTGGATGGTTTTTGGTGGGCTTTGTTGTTCAGCTTGATTTTAAGCTTAATCAATTCCCTGTTGGGGGTAAGCTTGGGTCGGAACAGGTAGAAAATGGAATAGTTTGGTCATATAATCTCCGATAATAGGTTTTTTCGCCTTTTTGGTTTTTGAAAAAATGCTTTTGATTTGACTTTTCAACAAACACCAATAGAATCAACTTTTCTGTTTCTACATGCTTTTCGGATATCTCCATTGTTTCCAAAAGTTCAAACCGAAAATTGGGCTGAGGAACACAATTTTCCGAAATTGCCTTTTCCACCATATATATTTCTTCTCCGGGGTCTATTCCGATGATTTTTTTATTATCCGAAACCCCAACCACAATTATTCCACCTTCTGTATTCGCAAATGCAACCAAAGTTTTTGCAAGTTTTTCGGCTGATGTGATGGATTGTTTAAAATCAATTATCCGGCCCTCATTTCTTTTTAAGAGGGTTTTTAAAAATTCTTCATTTTTTTTTGGTATCAACATTTTTTTATAATATAAATCCTTGTATTTTAATTACTTAAATTCGAAATGCACTGCTGCAGTGCCAGATATGCTTTTAAGTTAGCAGAAACCGTTGTATGTTGTCTTAATTTCCACCAATTTTTATATTATGAAATACCAAAATGAAGGTTTTGTTCCTGGAACAATCGCAGCCTTAAAAAAAGAACTTGAAGCTTCTAAGAAGAGTTTCAAGATTGTTCTCGGTGAAGATAATTCCGAAGAATTCGTAAATTTTTATTTTATAGGAATGCACGAAGGCAAAGAAGTAATCTATGATGCTGCTCTTTATACCTTGAGACTGCACCATGCTTCTGAAGTTTACGAATTAGCAGAACACGAAGCCGCAAAGAAATTCTCCAATTTTAAGGGGATACATTATGAAGAAGATGAAAATGGAAACCTCAAGCCATTAAGCAGCGAGGAAGAAGAAATTGGGTGGTATATGACTGAAATCATGATGGATATTGAAGAAGATGAATCTGTGAAAGTTCAGGAATTTGTAGATGTGGACATGAACCATGATTACGGGATTGGCTTGGATGCCTCACTCAATGTGGACGAAATAGATGAGAGGCTAATTACAAAATTCATCAAAGAATTCAATGATGACACTTTGAAATTGGACGACACCTTATATGCATTCCAATCTGAGGAAGAGGACGCGGACGATTAGAAGTGCTCATTTGTCAAACCATTTTTGAAAACGCTTGTTACACAACAAGCGTTTTTTATGTTATGCTCAAAATTGCCTGGTCCCCAGTCTATTGCCATCCGCTTCCGGAGGGACACCGATTCCCGATGGAAAAATACAGCCTGCTTCCTGAACAGTTGCTTTATGAAGGAACAGTAAAGGAGTCAAATTTTTTTACTCCCTCTTTGCTCGAAGAAAAATGGATTGTAAATACCCACCATCAAGCTTATTTTGATAAATTAAAATCGCTCAAGCTCAATAAATCTGAAATAAGGAAGACAGGTTTTCCACTCAGTCATGAATTGGTGCAAAGAGAAATTCAAATCTTGCACGGGTCGGTCCAGGCCTCCGTTTATGCCTTGGAGTTTGGAATTGCCATGAACATCGCCGGAGGAACCCATCATGCATTTGCAGACAGGGGCGAAGGATTTTGTTTGCTGAATGACATAGCGATTGCCTCTAATTATCTTTTGGAGAATAATCTGGCAAAAAAGATTTTGGTAGTGGACTTGGATGTACACCAAGGAAATGGAACTGCAAGTATTTTTGATGGAAATTCATCGGTTTTTACTTTCAGTATGCATGGAGCTTCCAATTATCCCTTGCATAAAGAAGCCTCTGACCTTGATATCGGCTTGCCCGACAAAACAAATGATACCTATTACCTGAAAATTTTAAAAGAGACCTTGCCGGAATTGATAGACTCTTTCGAACCGGATTTTATCATATACCAAAGTGGCGTGGATGTATTGGAATCGGATAAGCTCGGAAGATTGGGATTGAGCATTCCGGGGTGTAAGGAAAGGGATAAAACGGTTTTGGAATTGGCGAAAATCAATTCCATTCCTATCATGTGCTGCATAGGAGGTGGTTATTCAGAAAAATTGAGTCAAATCATTGAGGCTCACGCCAATACATTTAGGCTTGCACAGGATTTATTCTTTTAAAAATATGAAAAAAATAAAAAGAAAATGGCTTTTATATTCAGTGATTGGGATTTTGATCATGGGGTTTGGATTAAGTGTAATGGGAGAGGCCGTCATAGCCAAGGCTTCGGGGAAAGCTTTTGTAAATTGGTTTTTGATGGGAACAGCAGGTTTAGCCTTGATTTTTGCTGGATTGTCGGTTTTTGGTCAGGCGATTGTTTTCAAAACCATTTTGGATCAAAAGAAAAACAATCTTTAACAGAAATTAACAAATGACCTCTCAAATTAAATTTGCAAAAAAGATTCTTTGTTTATATTTGCGCCAATTAGAAAAAAGACAAACGTGAAAAAAACAGCAAAATTATTAGTCTTGGCAGGTATTTCAGCTTTGACTTTTTCCTCGTGTGACCAAGCAGGTAAAAGCACTGAAGGAGCGGCATCAACCGAAACAATAGAAACAGCAACTGTTGCTGATCTGAAAGTTGCCTATGTACTAACAGACAGTGTGATCGCGAGATATACCTATTTCAAAGAGAAATCAGGTGAAATTACTCAAAAGGGAAAAAATTTTGAAAGCGAGCTAGGCTCAAGAGCCAAAGGATTTGAGCAAGAAGTTGCAAATTTTCAACAGTCTTCACAAGCGATGACGCCAAATCAAGCGCGCGCAAAGCAAGAGGAATTAGTGAAAAAAGAACAAAACCTGGTTACCTACAGAGACAACATCATGCAGGAATTGTCAGGGGACGAAACCAAATTATATAGCGATGTATATGATCGGATCCAAGAATACCTGACCGAATATGCCCAAACAAACAACCTCGAAATGGTACTTTCTTACACTCGGGGCGGTGCGATTTGGTATTCAAACAAAGCCTTGGATATCACAGATATCGTGGTAGAAGGAATAAATAAAAAATTCGAAGCTTCGAAAGTTCCGGCTCCGGCAAAATAGAGATTCACAAACATTATTTTAGCCCGGCACCGAATGTCGGGCTTTTTTTATGCATATTAAATAGGTACTTTTGCACCGGAAATTTCAAAAACTGCTTTATGAAAATCACAGAATTCTTAAAACATAATTTTAGGCATTTCAATGCTGCTGCCTTGATAGATGCTGCGGAAGGCTATAAAACCCATTTGGACAACAATGGCAAAATGATGGTAACCTTGGCCGGGGCAATGTCCACTGCTGAACTGGGCATATCTCTTGCCGAAATGATCCGTCAGGATAAAATCCAGATCATATCTTGTACCGGAGCAAACTTGGAAGAAGATGTTTTTAATTTAGTAGCCCATGATTATTATGAGCGAATCCCCAATTACAGGGAATTGTCTCCCGAGCAGGAGCAGGAATTGCTAAGCCGACATATGAACAGGGTAACAGACACCTGTATCCCGGAAATGGAGGCCATGAGGAGAATAGAAAATGTAATCCTGGAGGAATGGGTAAAAGCAGATCAAGCCGGAGAGTGTTATTTTCCACATGAGTTTTTCTATAAAATCCTATTATCGGGAAAGCTCGGTGCGAGCTTCCAGATTGATCCCAAAAACTCTTGGCTATTGGAAGCTGCCAAAAAGAACCTACCGATCATCGTTCCTGGATGGGAAGATTCTACTTTGGGCAATATGTTTGCCGGTCACGTTATAGCCGGAGATGTGAAGAATGTGCACACAGTAAGGACAGGTATTGAATACATGATGTTTCTTGCTGAATGGTACACCCAAAATGCAAAAGACGAAAGTACAGTAGGATTTTTTCAAATTGGCGGGGGAATTGCTGGTGATTTCCCAATATGTGTTGTTCCGATGCTTCACCAGGATCTTCAACGAACCAACGTACCGCTTTGGGGATATTTCTGTCAGATTTCAGATTCTACGACTTCTTACGGTTCATATTCCGGCGCAGTGCCAAACGAAAAGATTACTTGGGGAAAACTTGGACTTGACACACCAAAATTTATAATTGAATCAGATGCAACGATCGTTGCACCTCTGATCTTCGCCATTGTATTAGATCAATAAAATGAGATTATTAATTTCCCGTATTTCTTTAAGAGCAAGTGGGTTCTTCCTACTTGCTTTTTTCCTTTTTTTGGTTGCAAGCGGACAGGAAATCCTTCCGATTAAAATTCTGAATTCACCCTATGATGAGCAAAATCCTATTTTTTCACCAAGCGGAGAACTTTTTTATTCAGTCGGGTTTCATCCTGAAAATACCGGTGGGCCAACAGATTTGGCTGACGTTTGGTACAGCAAACTGGATTCCGAAGGGGAGTGGCAAAAGCCGGAGAGGATACCCGACTTGTCTACACCCGGCAATGATGTTCTTGTGGGGTTTTCTGATGCTTTGACAGCATTTGTCTATCACAGTGGTCAAAATGGGAAGAAACAAGGTATCCACCAATATTCTCGCTTTGGCAATTCTTGGAATTACCTCCGTCCTCTGGAAATGGGAAATTTCAAGAATAACGGATCCCATTTTAGCGGCAGGTTATCTTCTGATGGTAATATTATGATAATGTCAATTGCTTCTTTTGGGAGTTTTGGAAATGAAGATATCTATGTCAGCTTCAAACAATCTGAGTCCGTTTGGTCCTCACCTTTGAATCTGGGATCACAGATCAACACATTTTCGCAAGAACATACACCATATCTTTCTGAAGACCTGCAAACCATATACTTTTCAACTAATTCTCAGGAAAACCGAAGAGGAAAAGATATTTATTATTCCCAAAGGGCAGGGAAAGCTTGGGACAATTGGACAGCTCCTTTGCCACTTGAATATACAAATTCACAAGGCTCCGAAATGGGCTACACAAAATCCGGGGGAAGTGACGGGACTGCATTTTTTACAAGTACGCAGAACAGTGAAGGTTTTGGAGACTTCTTCATAATAAAATTCCAGACCATCCAACCGCTCCTGACAGAAGAGCAAATGGCAGAGAATGTATTGCCAAAAACTGAGGTTGTAGAAGAAATTCTCCCGAAAATATTGGAGCCTGTCATTTTGGGAAAAGCAGATATCATAAAAGTGGAAACTGATATAGCCAAAACAATATCTCCACCAATAGCTCCAATTCAAATACAAAAAGAAACCATTCCAGAAAAAAGTCCTGAAATCTTTACAGCAATCCCGACAGGTCGCATCCGGGAGATTCAGGTCCTCGATGTCAAGACAAAAAACCCTGTCCAATATAAAATTGAAATCGGAAATGGGCGGGGGGTCAAAAAAGAGATACCTGCTCAGATTCAAGTTTGGGAAGATTTAGATGACCCACAATGGGTCAGTATTTCCATCAGCTCAAAAGGATTTATTCCCCAACTCTTGGATAGACAGACCTGGATTGATTTGGAAGGAAAGGAAATTTTGTTGACTCCGGCAGTAGCGGGAACGGCCATTATCCTGGAAAACATACAGTTTAACAGAGGTACTTCTGATTTTGCCGATGCCAAATCCATTCAGATGTTAGATGATTTTGTGTTATTCCTGAAGGAGAATTCCGGCATAAAAATCAGACTTGAAGGCCACACAGACAATGCCGGTGATCCCTCTTTGAACAAGGACCTTTCCATGAAAAGAGCTTCAAAGATTAGAGGCTATTTGACTTTAAACGGAGTTGAATTTGAAAGAGTAAGAATTTCAGGTTGGGGCGGGACACGTCCAATAGCTGATAACAGTACCGAGGAGGGTAAAAACAAAAACAGAAGAGTGGAAATGCTGATAGAAAATTAATTTGAATTTCAATTAAAAAGTTTAAGTCTAACTTTATATATAATTGGTTATCAATAATATAAAAATAAATTGAACTGCAATTTTACTAAAAAAAGCAGTTCAATTTTTTTTGGATTCATTTTCATTCCTTTTTATATAATCGTCTCTGAAAATAATTTTTTGGCTTAATTGCTAAATAAGGTCTAGGAAATATTGCTCAAAGGAAGTAATATTATTGTATACCCAAATTACCAGATGTTGGAAAAGAAAAAGTTAACCCTAAAGGATATCGCCAAGGAACTAGGGATATCAGTTTCTACTGCTTCCAGGGCTTTAAAGGAACATCCAGACATAGCCAAAGAAACGATTAGGGCGGTTAAGGAATATGCAGAAGCCAACCATTATGTCCCAAATTTTTTGGCTGTCAATTTCAGAAAAAGCAGGACCTTCAATATTGGTCTGATTGTACCGGAGTTGGTTCACCATTTTTTTTCAACAGTGATCAGCGGTGCAATAGATGAAGCAAAAAAATATGGGTATAATGTATTGGTAAGCCAGTCCAATGATTTGTTGAAGGACGAAAAAGTGGCCTGTCGCACCATGTTGGCATCTAGTGTAGATGGACTACTTATTTCTATTTCCAATGAAACTCTGGAAGGAAATCATTTATCGGATTTTCTATCGGAAGGAAAACCCGTAGTTCAGTTTGATAAAATCACAGACCAACTTGATACGCCTAAGGTAACGGTAGATGATTTTGAAGGCGCCTATCATGCAGTAAGCCATTTGATAAATCAAGGATATAAGAAAATCGCCCACCTCCGCGGAAGGGTAAATGTCAAAAATGCCAATGAGAGATTCGAAGGTTACTGCAAAGCTTTGGCCGACTACAAGATGGAATTTTCTAATGATTGGGTAAAACCTTGTACCGCAATCAGCGAACAGGAAGGTTTTGATTTTACCAAAGAACTGATGGAAAGCGATAATCCGCCCGATGCATTTTTCTGCATTACTGACTTAGTGGCCTTGGGAGTTATCAAATATTTGAAAATCGCAGGATATAAAATCCCTGCTCAGGTAGGGGTGATGGGATTCAGCAATTGGAAACTTGCAGAGGTGGTAAGTCCAGGTTTAAGTTCCGTAGACCAACATGGGTATGAAATGGGTATCAAATCCATGAAACTGCTCATCGAATTGATCCAAAACCATGATGTGGAAAACCATGAAACAATAGAACTCAAAACCAAATTAATTGTGAGGGAGTCTTCCTTAAAAGAACAGGAGAACATAATATTTACTTAACAATTATGTAAAGTAATTTTAACATTGTGTAAGAGGAATTGAAATGGGTGCTATATTTGTGCATTCAAAATACAATTATGGAGACTTTCTTTTCACTGTTTCTTTTGACAATCACTTACGGTTTATTTTTTTTGTCCATCTATCCGGAAAAATACCTCAAAAAAATCAGTCATATCTATAACCATAAGAATTTTCCCGAGTACAGTAAATTCTCTTTGACAACCCCGATATTTTTTTCTTTTCTATTGGGATATTCCTTGGCTGCAACCATGGTTTTTATTTTTATGCATTAGATTTTAATTGAATTATCCTCCATGATGCCGCTAAGTTTATTTCTAATCACTTTTGGTGAGGTTTGGTGTCTATGGTCAACAGGAAGGTTTAATGAACTTCAAATCTTATTTTTATTTGGTTGGATTTTTTTTGAGGAACCCGATACTTATTTTTAAATTTGATCGTAATTCGTCCTAAAAAATCACGTGTTAGGGGAAAAGTATAAATCAAATCCCGAAACAAAGGCATAGCTTCAAAGGCAGTGCTTTTTAATTTTTAATGGACTCAGAGTTGGTTTGCCCCACTAATATTAATTAAATTAGAAAGTTACAAATAGGTTTTCCGTGAACAATCCTGAAATTTTACAAATATTAAAGGACTCCCCATGGCTAGAAGCCCATGCGGTAGATATCCAAGGACGGTATGAAAGATACCTAGCCACAATTAATTTTATAAACCATGATTATGGAAACCTTCTAGAGTTTGCACGGGCCCATGAGTACTATGGTATTCATTTTGACAGCTTTAGAAAGGGATGGGTTTATAGGGAATGGGCACCGAAAGCTTATAATTTGTTTTTGATGGGTGATTTCAATCATTGGAACAGGTATGGCCATCCAATGAAAAAGGATCACCGGGGCGACTGGGAAATATTTTTGCCCTATGAAGATTACAAGGATTCATTTGTTCACCAAGGCAAGATAAAAGTCCATATAGAAGGTGAAAACGGTGCTTTGGACAGGATTCCGGCTTATATAAGAAGGGTAATCCAAGATGAAGCCACGCATGATTTTACCGGTCAGCTTTGGTTTCCAGAAAACCAATATGTGTGGAAGGATCAAAGTTTTGACCCATCCCCAAACCTCAAACAGCCGCTGATATATGAGTGCCATGTCGGAATGGCCCAAGAAAAACTTGGGGTGGGAACCTACTTGGAATTTGCCGAAAATATCCTTCCTAGAATAAAAGCAGCGGGTTACAATACCATTCAGATGATGGCCGTTATGGAGCATCCATATTATGGATCATTTGGATACCACGTTTCCAATTTCTTTTGCCCGGCATCCAGGTTTGGTACACCAGAGGAATTGAAGTTTTTGATCAACAAAGCCCATGATATGGGGATTTCGGTGGTCATGGACCTTGTCCATTCCCATGCAGTCAAAAATGTTTATGAGGGCTTGAATGAGTTTGACGGTTCGGAACACCAATACTTTCATCCAGGTGGCAGGGGATACCACGAGGGGTGGGATTCCAAACTTTTTGATTATGGAAAAATGGAAGTGAAGCATTTCCTGCTTTCCAATATCCGCTATTGGCTAGAGGAATTCCACTTTGATGGGTTTAGATGGGACGGTGCTACCTCCATTATTTATCTCCATCATGGCAACATTACTTTTGATAATCTGGATAAATACTTTGATGAAGGTGTGGATGTGGATGCTGTTATTTACCTTCAATTGGCAAACAAATTGATTCATGAATTTTCCCAAAATGCCCTTTCTATTGCCGAAGAAGTAACAGGAATGCCTGGTCTTTGCCGCAAAATAGAGGAAGGTGGAATAGGTTTCGACTTCCGTTTGGCAATGGGAATTCCGGATTATTGGATCAAAACATTGAAACATCAACCCGATGAACATTGGGACCTGTTCAATATGTGGCATGAACTGACCAACAGGCCCGCTGCTGAGAAAACAATCGCATATGCAGAATCCCATGATCAAGCGTTGGTGGGTGATAAATCCATTGCGTTTTGGCTGATGGATAAGGAAATGTACTCCAGCATGTCAAAGCTCCAAGACAGTTTGGTTGTAGACAGGGGAGTGGCGTTGCATAAAATGATCAGAATGATCACCATTGCATTGGGAGGCGAAGGTTACCTGAATTTTATAGGAAATGAATTTGGACATCCCGAGTGGATTGACTTTCCAAGGGAAGGAAACGATTGGAGTTATCAATATGCTAGAAGGCAGTGGTCTTTGGTGGATACCGACCATCTCAGATACCATGATTTATTGGATTGGGACAAAGCAATGATCAAATTGGTCACCGATCATGAGTTGCTTGCCTCGCCTCCGGCAAATCAACTTCATCTGGATCCTGATAAAAAAATACTTGTTTTTGAAAGGGCTGGGTTGATTTTTGCCTTTTGTTTTCATGTTTCAGAATCTTATTTTGGTTTTGAATTCAAAGTTCCCGAAAAAGGAAAGTATAAAATCATTTTGAACTCAGACCATAAAAAGTTTGGAGGATTTGAAAGGATTGAAGGTGATCCTATTTATCCAACCGACAAAAAACAACAATTGCAGATATATCTTCCCAACAGGACCTGTCTGGTTTTTGAAAAACAATAAAGGGGCTCGAGGCCCCTTTATTTGGTTACAATGACATTTATCAACTAAACTTCAAGAAAAGCCTTACTCTCCTTATGAGCAGAAAGGGATTCTGTGTCATTGTTACTATAATGCTTAACGAACTAAAAGTACTATCGTTGAATAAATATTATTTACAGGGATTATTGATTTCTAAATGGTAAAATGGAAAGATTAAAGGAATCTTTACAGTAATTCAGTAGAGGTAAATCAATTCAAAAACTTATCCAATTCTGAATAGAACCATTCAGGCTCGTCATAAAATATAAAGTGGTAAGCCTTCTCAGCTACCAAAAGCTTGTGGTTGGGAATATCTTTCAATTGCGCTTCCATATTTTGAGTTACTGATTGCATTGTTGATCCGTATATCCCGTAAGCAGCCCATGACCCAAAAACCAGTACAGGCACTTTTATTTTATCCATTAATGGTCTGATATCGGTCGTGTACATTTCTCCATAGGCTTGACCGATTACCGAGGG
Source organism: Cytophagales bacterium (assembly GCA_038224435.1). GTDB lineage: Bacteria > Bacteroidota > Bacteroidia > Cytophagales > Cyclobacteriaceae > Cognataquiflexum. The sequence continues at coordinate 19,463 of JBBRFK010000046.1, forward strand.
ATTACTTTCAATACCCATGTTTACCACTTTTGGACGCTTTTCTACGTTTGAGATCATGGAGGCTATCATCATTTCCTGATTTGCTTTGGCAGCTTCCGGGGACATATTAGACATGGCTGTAGTCATCTGGGAAGAAACGGCTTTCGCGGACTCTGCAGTGATGCCAGGCATTACCAGTACAGGAAAGTAAGGTACGCCATCCACAGATACGATTTTGCCGAAAAGCTCAGGTGCTTCAGCGGCAGCCCAAAGTCCCAAAAAACCTCCCATACTATGACCGATCAATGTTGGTTTTTTCAGTTTGTTATCCTTGACGTAAGCGATCAATTCATTTTTTACTTCCTCTAAGTAATGGTTTGCTTCGCCTTTTTCACCGTTGCCAAATCCCTTAATCCTCACCAAGTGGAGTTCATGTTTGTTTTTGTATTTGTCTACAAATTCATCCCAAACTTCCGGTGCACAGGCCATCCCATGGATCAGAATGATCGGTTCACCCTTTCCAATAACTCTGGTTGAAATCAGCTCAGTGGCAGCAGATACAATTGCAATTTTGAAAATGACCATAAGAAAAGTCACTACAACCCATTTGACGTTTTCAGTTTTCATAGTTTTTATGTTTCGTTTCCCCAAATTTGTTAGAAAGAAATCTCCTAGGAAAAAAAGATTGACCAAAAGGAGAACATCAATGACAATCAGTCAGAATAACTTTAATTTGTCTGATCCAACTTAGAAAGCATGGAAAACCCCTTCAATTCCTCAATATTCTTGGATGATCAGCCCTTTGTTTCCATTTGTCAGTTGATTTCCCACTTTGGTCAATTCTTGGTTTTTGGAAAGTAGGGTATTCATAAATTAGCAGAATATAATTGGGGCAGCGATTTGCCGGACTCCCTTTAAGGTCAGAGGTATTATTCCAAATCAGAGCACGCTTTTTAAAAAAAAACATTTTAACCACAAAGTTTGAAAATGGCAAATCTAGGAAAGTGGACCTATGGGATTCTATCGAAACTTGGCAAATATAAAATCCATCATGTGTTTTTTTGGATGCTGTATTATTGCTTTTGGGTTTATACCTACAGAAGCAT
>JBBRFK010000047.1:0-20079 GCA_038224435.1 Cytophagales bacterium
AAAAAATGAATCAGAAAGCTCCAAAACTTTTAATTCCCCAAAACCACTCTCCTGTAAGAAACCAAAGAAGGACTTCCCGAATCCTCCACTTCAAGGATGATATGCAAGGTTTGGTCTTTTCCCAAAGCAGGCATGTCAAAAACCACTTCATCGGCATGGGAATCAAATAATTCTAGGTCTCCGGTATATCCGCCTGCTTCTTTATAAATCCACCACTTGAATTTGACTTGATCGCCATCAGGATCGAAGCTTCCTTTTGCCGAAAGCCGTACAATTTTTCCCGCATCCACTTTTCCAAATGCCAATGCCTTTCCTTCATTTCCGTTCAGTCTCAGAATGGGATTATGGTTTGCATTATTGAAATCCTCAGCTACATTCCAGTCCATTCTCGCCGCAAAATCATGTTGGAAAGCCCTCCTCCACCTCCAGATGGTGGCTTGGTTGGAAGCCTCTTTTCGGCCATCGGACAAGGTGATTTCGTCCTGTGTATTGATGGAGGAAGTCCAGATTTTATCCACTTCACCATAGGACTGCCACCATTCATACCTACCTGCCCAGCCACCAAAGGCGGGACTTTTATACCATCCCAATCCATTGTTGATCAATCCAAAAAATGAAGGCGTATCTCCTTCCATGATGTATTCGAGTGGGATATAATTGGCCCCTAGCGGACCATGGTTTTCCCGGATGTTTTCTTTGAGCCAAAGATTATCTACCAAGTCAAAATCCACCATCGGGGCATTCTTATACCAGCGGTCCCCTGCTATTCCTGTCCAAGTAGCTTTATAATATTCTCTCCAATTGTCACCCGCGCTGGCATCCACGATGTAAAAAATTCCGGGGAAATTATGCCTCACCCATTGCCCCGCAAAATCCTGGTCTGAAATAGAATATACACGGAGTTTTTCGGCAAACTTTTTCACCTCTGCTTCAGACCTCGTATTTTTGACTTTCCAGAGTGCTTGCGCAAGACAATTGGCGCCACCCCAAACCGATACCCAAAGCGGCCTTTCATTTGATTTATCTACTGCCTTGACCAGCATTTCGGAACCGGGGGAATCTTTGCCTTCACCCACACCCTCCATACTAAATAATGGAAGGTGGCTTTTGGTCACACCCAGCAGGTAATCCATTGAAGGAAATCCTTCGGCATGCTTGTCCAGATTGGCTTTGACTTTCCCATAGTTTTTGATCAACTCTTCAATTTTGTCTTGGCGGATTCCTGACCTGAGGTGGGTAGATGTTGTCGCTACAATCCCTTCAATGTCGTATTCATTGGAATAAACCAGCAGTCGTACCAATGATTGTTGGTCATCGGGCTCATTGGTGATGTCAGTCAGTACAAAAAGCCGCTGCTTGACTGGTTCTTCGAATGTAAGTGGGGTCTGTCCGAACAATAACTGGTTCACAAAGAACAGCACGATACTGGCAGTAGGGAATAATGAACTTGGCCGCATAGAAATTAAAGGGATTTTGTACGGATTTTAAGATAGTTACAATTTACAGAAAAACGGAAATTTATTTGGGAAAAAATGTACTGAAACATAATTTATACTGCCTTTTAGTGTCTATGAAAAACTATTTTAGAGCTCAATAAGTTATTAAAGCGGAATTTCAGTTTCAATTCAATATTTTAGAGTTTTTATACAAATGGATTTGGATTTGAATTTTGAAATGATCCCTCGAAAGAAAATCCGAACCAGATCAATGAAAACAAAAAAGTTATATCAAATCGGTATCATATGAAAAGCATTCAAATGAATAAATCTTTTGCAGCCGTTCTCTTCATGGGATGCTTTATCTTGTCAGGAATCGAGTCAAAAGCATACACCCTCAGAGACAGTATTCCAGAGAAAAAAACGGAGATGAAAATGGGGATACGTTTTTCTCCCTCACTCAATTTCTTTGATTACGGGGACGTGTCTTTTGGGCAGATAGCTTCCGATTACAAAATCGGGGCAGCATTGGGAGTGGTCTTTGACTGGAAAATCTCAGAGTACAACCGGGTCAGACTTGAGCCTTATCTGGAATACCAAAACATCGACAACAACTCGATCAATCCGGGTATCGAAGCGGTCACCTCATTTAGTAACCTGACTTTTGGCTTGGATGCTATCCCGTTGGTTTTGACTTATGGAGGTAAATATAAAGGGACTCTTTCTTTGGGAGGTTTTGCAAAATATGTCCTGAACAGTTCCCAAAGTACCACGCTCAATGGAAATCCTGTCAATAACTTCGACGTGGAAATCAACAAACTCCAATACGGCCTCTCTTTTGGCGCAGGGGCCTATTTGGGAAAAAGATTGATAGAGTTCAGGTATTATCAGTCTCTCAATGAGTTTGTCAATAATTCAGTTATTCCCAACAGTATCAATCAGGTCCAACTTATCCTTGTATACTAATGAAAAATATCCTTTCACTAAGCTGTTTTTCGGTTCTTTTGCTTTTCAATTCCTGCATGACGGACAGGGATTCTGAGAATTCATTTTACCTCAACCAGATAAAAAAAATACAGCTGATTTCTTCAAAAACAATATTTTTTTCCGAAAATATCGAGGAAGATTTCAATCTGACCGTGAGCTTTTTTGACGGAGACAACAGGCCTTTTTTAAACAACATTGATGTCCCTTATATAATCTATCTCGGAGATTCGGTAATAGAGGAGCCGATTCTTGATCTTTCGAGACCCGGCAAATACAAGCTCAGGGTGATGTTCCCTACAAGAGAGCCCACATTCAGCAACGAGGTTGAAATCGAAGTGGTGGATGGAAGTTATATTTCAGAATTGGTCTTGGATTTTTCCAATGAGACCAGAAATGAATTTACGCTTGTCAACAATGAAACTTATGATTTCACGCTCAAGGCTTTTGGGCCTGATGGGGAAATACCCGGAGTGGAAGATCAAATCAGGAGAAATTTTTCTCTCAAGTTCGGCAACATGAACACCAACAGGTTGACTGGCATTCCGATAGCGCAAACAGGTTTGATTGAAGTGCAGGCGTCCGTATTTGGAGTCAACAGCAATATTCTGAAAATCGTATCACGCGAGGATATTTCCTATCCCATCAAGGAATTTCAGATAGTTTTCCATGTTTTTTCCAATGTTTTTAACCCAAGTCAAAGTCAAATTGAATCCCAGATAAGCAATGCCAATTTGGCTTTTGGGGGAGGTATACGGACTTCTTTCCGCAAGAACATGAACGCTGTAGATTCCGGTTTCAGATTTAAGGTGGCCGATAGAAATCCTGATGGCGGCCTGATGGAAACAAAAGGTGTCAATAGGGTTTTTACTGATAAAATTTTTCAAGATGCCCAGGATCAGGAATTGTTGCAATTGAAATTCAATAGCTTATGGGATCCTACCCAATATATCAATGTCTTTGTGGAGGACCTTATCAGTATCGAGGCTGCCGGCTATGCTTATTTGCCCTTTCTGACCAGTCCTGTGGTAGGAGGACTTTTCCCTATTTTGGCACCTGAAACAGAATTGTTTTATCCCATTATGATTGCTCTGGATTTCAGACTCTTTAATGGGCAGTATAGGGATGATAGCGTGCTCGCACATGAACTCGGTCACTATCTTGGCCTTTACCATACATTTCAGGATTGTCAGACAGGGGATTATTGTAACGATACTCCAGCGCATACTTTGCCAAGCAATGCTGCAACAAGATTCAGCAATAATAGGACAAACTGTGCAAGCGAACCCTATATTTCCACCAATTTTATGGATTACATCAGCATTGTGGACAATTTTACTTTTGACCAAAAAGAAAGAATGGTGAAAGTCTATGAAAATGCCTTGTTTATGCCAAAAGACCTCAATGCGCCGGATGCGAGGTTGAAGCCTTTTAGAAGGGGAATATTGGATCCAAGCATTAAGCCGATAATCTGTAATTTTCAATAGAATTAAACCGGTCATTTTCCCCAAAAATCAAAAGGCTGCTCAGGATAGCTAACTTATGCGGCATGGGTGAAATTTTGTTTTTGTGGAATGAATATCCGCAATTCCCTCTACTTTGATAAAGTTGACTTCGTAAGCTAACGGATATCAAATCGCCTAAAATTATGTCTATTTATGATCCGTTATTCAGAATGATGCCAATAAGTTTATTTTGAATCTCTTTTGAGGCGGATAATCGTCGATACCTGCCAGCCTTAGGTTGGTTCAATTGAACCCCATATTTCCTCTTTGGGTTTGGCCATAGCCATTTTGCCCGAAGGATAAAACTGCCAAAAGAAGCAGCGATAAAATGGATTTTGTGAAGTTGGACATAGCAGGATTTATTAAGGGTTAAAATGATGTTCAAAAGTGAGCTGGCGTTTATCGTTTGTACCTAAATCCATAATATGAAGCCTGCCGTTTTCAGGATTCGAATTGGTATATACGATTGATCGGCCATCCGGACTCCAGTCTGCGGCATATGCATTACTTACTATTAAAGACTTTGTTTTGTCATTTTTATTGAGAAGGAATATCGAAGAGGTAAATTTAGAAACTACTGTAAAGCCAGTAAATAAAATTTGGTTAAACTTTTTTGAAACCTTTAAATAACGTGGGTGATTTTTAAGCAAATAATAAACTGGCTCTATTCTTTGGCTTGTAATATCAATTTTTAGAAATTTGTATCCTAAAACGCTATCTATTTCCCCCTGGGATGATAGAATTTCATTTTCGTTGTACCAAACAGGTGGTGCAATATTCCCAGAAATTATTTGTAGGTGTCCCATTGTTTTTAAATTGAAAAGCCATATGCCTTGGACCGCAGCAATTTCAGGCGAAGAATAGCTTCTTCGGTATGCTATGTAATGTGTGCTGTTTTCCCAATCAGGAGAAAAATTCCTTCCTTCAAAAGTCAATTGGACGGTGCTGTCACCCTCGACTTCTCGGATCCAGATCTGAGCATTCCGGGAATAGGCTAACCATTCGGAATCAGGACTCCAAGCAGGATTTTGGGCTCCGGGAAGCCAAAGGCTATTTTCACTGCCATCAGGACGTATCCTGTAAATTCCGCTGTAACCTGGTCTTGTGTCCTCATGGAAATAGGCGATCCACTGTCCGTCAGGACTCCAGGCCGCCTCATAATCTATGGCAATGAAGTTGGATCCGCAGTCAAAACAGGGCAGTTCGTCTTTGCCTTCTTCTAATCGGCAAGAGAAACCCGACGTAAATAAAATCAACTGTAAGGTAAAGACTATAATTCTGTCCCTCAAAAGTTTTTTCGGAAATTCCATAGCAATTGTATAATCTGTTGTTTTACTGATTTCCAAAAAGAACGCATGACATTCTTTATTTGCCTACCATAACCCTATAATTACTCTCAGAACCACAGGCCAGAGGTTGAAAAACAAACCATCGTATTCTCTTAATTCAGTATATCCGACTTCGGAAAGAATCGTTTGTTTCCGATCAGCTTGTTGAATTTAAATTAAAAAGACAAGAATATCAAAAATAAAGTTGAATGTAATTTTTTTTAGCAGGATTAGAGATCCGAAATGGATACTGTATTAGCGGGAGGATTGTAGGTTGGTTTAAACCTAAATGGCACAAATTTAATAGAATGTTAACCAGGCACGAAAGCTTTTTTGCCAAGTTTCCTTTCTAAAGCCATAAACCGATCATTACCTGACGTAGTCTTAGTTGCCTTTTGGGGTATCGATGGCGCTGTGGGCAGAATGCGGACAGGAATTAAAGTGCCCGGGAAATCAGCATTTCGGATACCGCAGTGTTGCTTTCCTATTCGGAGCATGTTGTGATCTTACCTGATTATGGAATGGCCATGGCGCAAGCTGGTTATAGTTGCCACTAACCCGAAAATCTAAAGGAAGAAAAGGGAGTGGAAGTATTTCGATTGCTCTATCAGCATCATCACTTTCGCTTAAAATTTTTTGGATTTTCTCAACCTATTCAAAATTATCATCAAATTTCCCTTTTTTCAAAACCACTTTCAAAGTATCTTTTGGGATGTGAATACATTTCCAATAAACCAAAAACACCTATGTCAAACCAAACCGTATTTTCCCACAAAGCTTTTTCCTCTTTTTCGAAATATTTCTTCTTCAGCTTAAGCTTCCTATTACTATTCTCCATTGGCTGTCAGGCACAGCAAGGCAAAACCTGGCTACAGTTTGAAGGAAAATCAGGTCCCGGCAAAGGCAAACATATCGTCCTCGTCAGCGGGGATGATGAATACCGCTCAGAAGAATCGATGCCCATGTTGGGAAAATTACTCGCCGAACATTACGGATTTACCTGCACGGTATTGTTCCCGATCGAACCTGAATCCGGAAATATTGTCCCTTCCTATCAAAACAACATCTCCGGCTTGGAGCATTTGGCAAAAGCCGACCTGATGATCATGCTCACCAGATTTAGGGAATTGCCTGATGAGCAGACCAAATTTTTCCATGATTTTATCCTTGCCGGCAAGCCCATCATTGCGCTCAGGACGGCTACCCATCCTTTTCACTATGAGAAGAACAAGAACAGTCCTTACGCCAAATATGACTGGAGAAATAAAAGCGAGGGCTGGGAAGGTGGCTTTGGGCAAAAAATACTTGGCGAAACATGGGTGGCCCACCACGGTGAACATGCCAAAGAAGGTGCGCGGGCATTGATCGACGGTCCGGCACAATTGGCAGACCATCCCATCCTCCGTGGTGTCAATGACATCTGGGCGGCTTCAGACGTATATTCTGTTAAGAATCTGACCCAAGAGGCACGGGTCCTCGTCTACGGCGTCCCTACCAAAGGCATGACAGCAGATACGCCATTGATATGGGAAAAGGCGGCAATGCCCATGGCTTGGACCAAAGAATACCAAATAGAAGGCGGTCAAAAAGGGAAAGTTTTCACGAGCACGATGGGTGCATCGGTGGATTTTCAGAGTGAGGACTTGAGGCGGTTGGTTGTTAATGCGGTTTTTTGGGGATTGGATATGTCAGATAAAATCACCCCAGAGCTCAACGTATCCATCGTCGGCAAATATGAACCTACCATGTTTGGATTTGGAACATTTAGAAAAGGAATGAAAGTGGCGGATTTCAAATAATGCTCAAAGGGATCTTCGTGCTTAGGGATGATCTAATCGTTCGTCACCCTGAGTGTAGCGAAGGGTCTCATTTTGTATTGGAGATTCTTCACCTCCGCAGGCTGCGGTTCAGAATGACGCGATGCCAATCGTCATTCCCAATTCGGAATATTTGCAAAATGTTAAAGACTCAGGATGACGGACTTCCAGCGTCATGTTGAGCAAAGCGAAACATCTCTTTGAGGACTTCACATTGAACAAGTCTCTCAACAAAGTCTGGGATAAACATTTTGGAAACATAAATTGAAACCTTAACCAATATGAATAAAATCGGATTTAATGTTTTGGCCTGGTCGGCCGCCATGTCGGATGACCTGAAACCAATTTTGGATAGATTGAAAAAGATCGGATACGATGGTGCTGAGTTTTTTGTCGGGTCAGACGATATACCTGCCTATAAGCGCATCGGTGACCATTGCAAAAATATCGGCTTGGAAGTGACTACGGTTTTTGTTTTGAACCAGGAGGAAAACCTCGTGGATGAGGATCCCGCTGTCCGACAAAAAGGTCTGGACAAAATCAAATGGACCATCGACCGCTCACATGACTTGGGATCACAAGTACTTTGTGGCCCTTTCCATTCCGCTTTTGCCACATTTACCAAAGCTGCCCCGCAAGGAATCGAATATGCCCGCAGTGCCGAAATCCTCCACCAAGCAGGAGACTATGCCGCACAGGCAGGCATTCTGCTGACTCCTGAAGCGCTCAACCGGTTCGAATGCTACTTATGCAATACCATGGAGCAACTTTCGCACTTGCTCAAAATTGTCAACCATCCCAATGTCAAAGCGATGTTTGACACCCACCACGCCAATATGGAGGAGAAAAAGCTTGGTGAAGCCATCCATAATATCGCTCCATACCTAGCCCACTTCCATATCAGCGAAAACGACCGAGGCACCCCCGGTTCGGGACATGTGCCATGGGACGAGACTTTCGCTGCTTTGGCTGCGATCAAGTACAAAGGTTGGCTGACTATAGAAGGATTCACAAGAAACGATCCTGATTTTGCCAATGCAATCGGGGTATGGAGACAGTTTTCAGAACCATGGGAAATGGCTCAAAGTGGATATCGATTTATCAGGGAAATGGGAAAAAAGCATGGGCTTTGAAATAAGTGCATTCTGGTTTTTTATCCGGAAAATAGGATAGATTTTTTCAGCTAATTATGACTTGAAAACACCTGAAAAACGAAGGATTAAATATTATTTAAATTATTCAAGAAATTATTGATTTATGGGATGAAATGGCTCCTAAAAATACCCAGTAATGGTTATTTTTTATCTTAAATATCCTCATTAGGTTTGATTAAACTAAATTCATTCAAAATGATAAGAACTTGCATACTCACTTTATTACTTGGATTAATTCTTTTGAATCCAGTATTTGCCCAAGAAAAAATCTCTAAAATAAAATTTAAAGAAATCAATCAAAACGAAACAAAATTTTCCGATTCCGATAATCAACGGATTGCTAAACTTGAAAAAGCTGAAAATATTAAAGCCACTTCAATCTCTCAAATAGATGACATTAGTAGCATTATTAATGATAATGAGCTGATATTTGCTTTTTCAGGGAAAATAGGAGAAGTAAATGCAAAGAAAAAGGACTTGATTTTAAACTCTCTTGAAGATTTTGTATGGACAGGAGAAGGTAAAAATACTGATGTGATCATTGGTAAAAATAATGGAAAGATCTATGGTCAAATCCGTAAAAATGGAAAGGTGATAGACATTCAAGATCTTGGAGAAGGGAAAGTCATATTAATTGAATATGATATGGATAAAATCAATGATTTAGAATGTGCAGTTTCTGAAGTTAAAAATGATTTAAATCAACATTCAAAGAAAGATTTTAAAGTAGAAAATTTTCAAGTTAAAGAGGTTATTGAGACCCCATCAAATGAAGAAGGGCTTAGAACTACTCCATTTGTAATCAGAACACTTGTATTATTTACTCCTGCAGCAGCAGGAGTTGGGCTTGATGTGGGAAGTATTGTGAACACGGCTTTTCAGCAATGGCAAATAGCATCTGTAAATACAAACACAATAACGAGCCTTCAACTAGCAGGAATACAGCAAGTTAATTTCGTAGAATCAGTAGGAAATCTTACTCCACAACAAAGAATTGAAACTGACATAGCTCGACTTACAAATGGACCCGGATTTCAACAACTCAGAAATGATTTTGCAGCAGACATTGTCATATTGATAACAAATGGAAATTACGGTAATTATAGGGGGATAGTTAGTGAAATTGGTCCTTTAGAACCTAACGCATTTGGAATTGTCCAATTAACAACTGCAACTTCAAATTTTACTTTTATACATGAAGTCGGTCATTTAATGGGTGCAATGCATAATAATGACCCTACGCCTGGTGATGCTCACGGCCATGAATGGCAAACAGGTGTTTGGCCATTTCAAAATAAATATCAATCAATAATGAGCGTTTTAAAAAATGGTACAGAAAGAGTTTTACATTTTTCAAATCCATTAGTATCCCACCAAGGACAACCCACAGGAGTAATTGGAACAAGTAACAATAGGAGGGTAATAAATGTTAACGGCCCAATTGTCGAAGCATTTAGATTTACAGCACCGGGATTATGGGCATCTATAAATGGACCGGCTTCCGCCAATAATGGAGATCCATTATCATTTATCCCAAGTATTATTGGAGGATTTAGCCCATATGCCTATACTTGGTATGTCAATACCGGGTCTGGATTTTATTTTGCAGGAAATGGTGGTTACCTCAATATTAATATGCCAACTAATAATAACCTTTCTATCCAATTGGTAGTTACAGATGCGGCCAATGGTACATTCACGGCTACAAGGATAGTTCAAAACAATTTTTTCGGAGGAGGTTGTTCAATTTGTCCTGAAGTTTTAGAAAAAATGGATTTTGATTCGTTGGAATCTCAAATATTAGAAGCAGATATAATTTTTCCTAATCCGACATCTCATATAGTAACAGCAGTTATTCAACCCGAATTAAATTGGAATAAAGAATTTGAAATTATTGACTTAAATAATGGTTTTGTTTTAACCAAAAAAACTGAAATCCTTTCAATCGAAGGAAATAGAATTGAATTAAATATTTCCAAACTTCCTAAAGGAGTTTACCTTTTTCAATATAAAATTGATAATTTAATAAAATCCATTAAGTTTATTAAAAATTAAAATTATGAAAAATCTAATTATTTTAATTTTTCTTTTGTCCAGCTTAATTTCTTGTGACAAAGAGAATCCGAATGTTATGAATGGACAAGTCTATGCACTTAAGGATGGAAAAGATTGGAGTTCAAGCGAAATCTTTTTTGGAATTCAAGAACTCGAAAATAGCCGCTACCCTTTTGGATTCCAATTAAATGCAAGTTTTGTAGATAATTATGGCGTTGAAAGAGAGGCTTTGTCACTTCAAACATTCCTTCCCATAATGGAAAGACAAGAAATCATGGAACAATGGAACATTTCGAATTTTGAAAACAATAATCTATTGATTCCGAACATGATAACTATCCTCGACGAAGGCGACGTCTCAGGTTCTAGATACGGGATAGACCAATCTGTCAATACAAATTTCATTCAGATAACTGAAATAGATTCGGCTAACAGTATGATCTATGGAATTTTCGATTTGTCGATGGTCATAGTTAGAAGATCTAGTTCCGAACCAAATATCCCTGAGTCTATACATCTCAAAAATGGGCGTTTCAATGCAAAATTACCTTTGGGATGGAATAAAGGAGTATTCTGAATTTTGAATCCATGCCATGAAACTTAACTCATGGCATGGATTTTTAACCCTGATTTTTTAGCCAATCGCCGACCCTCTCATTAAAATCATTCAGATTTTCCCAATGAAAAGCATGGCCGCTTTTCGGATAAATGTGCAGCTTTGAACCCGGAATGGCAGCTGCCACTTCTTTGGTCATCCAGACCGGTGTAAAAATATCTTCTTCTCCTCCCAAGACAAAAACCGGACAAGTCACTTTTTCCAAATCCTCCAAAATCGAATGAGAAACGCAGGCCGCCGCCTGTCCTTCCAACCCGATCAGCGGTTGGGGATTGGGATCCAAACCAGCATTTTTACGATCCTCCAACATTCCTCCATAGAACGCTTCATCGTCCCAAGATTGCTTGGAAAAAATCAGCAATTGAATATAAACGCTGAATTCCTCATGCCGTAACCTTGCCTTGCAATCAATCATGTGCTGAAATATCGCCTTGGCAGTATTGTCGCAGCGTGCCCAAGGGCACATCAGCACCATGCCTTTAACCCTGTCTGAAAAGTGGATCGCGAGCTGCTGGGCGATGATACTGCCCATCGATACGCCGGCCACCTTGACGGCACCCAAACCCAAATGGTCCAAAACGCCGATGCAGTCCTGCGCCATTTGATGGGAGGTATAGGGGCCGGGAGGTTTATCGGATTTACCTACTCCCCTGTTGTCCACCAAGATACAATGGAAGGATTTTTCCCAATGGGCAACATGCTTTTCCCAGATACTTCCAGGTGCGGTGATGCCCATGATCAGGAGCAGCGGTTCTCCCGAACCTCTTTCTTCAAAGTAGATATTGGTTCCGTTGGTGGCGATTGTTGGCATTTTTTTAAATATTAAATGAAGGAAGAATTTTGATTTTTTTTTCCGTAATCCTGGGTGTTCATCATGAGAGAAAATGGATAGAAATGGGAATGACAAAAGAGGACCGTCATATTGAACCGAAGCTTGCGGAAGTGAAGAATCTCTTGGAGAGACTGAGACTCTTCACAGCTTTCAGAGTGACGGCTTCGTAAAATACGTAATTGGTAATCCGAGGTACGGGGATGAAGGATCCCCTAAGTTAAATGAGATGCTTCAGTACATTCAGCATGACGGCGACCCCTCGATTGTCTTTCTCTCGCTTCTTGTGTCTTGCTTCTCCCGTCTCACATCTATCCCCTCAACCCCGGTATCAGCGTTTCCTGAATCCACTTCCCATCATGCAAAGTGACAAAATCAGGATCTTCCAAAGCTTCTTTTCCCTCGTCTTCGCAGATAATCCAACCGGAATATTGGATATCCTTCAGCCATTGGGTAATCCCGACCAAATCCACTTTCCCTTTTCCCATCAATGCAAACTCCGGATTCCCATCCCAATCTTTGTAATGCATATGGTTGATCATGGATTGGTATTCCTTCATTTTGGCAAGTGGATCCATGCCACCGTTGATAATATGACCGACATCAGGACACCATCCAGTGGCCGACAGGTCCAACCCTTCCAAGATGACTTTATAATCGTCTTCCGTTCTGGTGATGGAGGTGTGGGGTGAATTTGGATGGAAACTGCTTTCTACACCTTTTTCTTTTGCCCTGCGGGAAACAGTGTTCACGATTGCTGTCAGGCTTTTTCTCCGGTTTACGATGTCATGCCTGCCTGTTGGAATCTGAACCGTGCAGAGTACCGAATCTGGAAACCTCTTGAGCAGGTCAATGGCATTGTCGGCCACTTTCCGCTCTTCATCGGTTTCTTCTTTTCCGTTCCAATCCAAAGCCAAAGCAACTGCTGCCAATTCGATCCCCTGTTCTTTGAGTTTTTCTTCCAATAAGACAGGATCGGACAGCTTTCCCATCCAAGAGAAAATGGGTTGGATACCCGTGAAACCTGCTTTCGCAATGATGTCGATCATGTGACCCAACTGGTCTTTGTAGGTTTCCCCGTTATTGTTCATGTACCAGGTATAGACCTCGGCTCCGAATTTGAATGGTAGGTTTTTCATGGGTTTTCTATGTGACTATTTTTAGCTTGTACTTTTTTCTCTCAGTTGCTCCACTTCTCCGATTTCTATTTCTAAAGGATCACCCAACAGCTTTGAACCGGCATCAGTAATCAGATACCCATCTTCAACCCTGATTCCTCCAAAATCCCTGTATTGGGTCAGTTTTTCATAGTCAATGTAATCACTATGGAGGTTTTCTGCCTGCCACTGATCAATCAGCTTTGGGATAAAATAAATGCCGGGCTCAACAGTGACCACAAAACCTTTTTCCAGTTCCCTGCCCAACCGCAGTGATTTCAGACCAAACTGACTGCTTTTTTTAAGGTTTTCAGTATATCCCACATATTCCTCTCCCAAATCCTCCAAATCATGGACATCCATACCCATCATATGACCCAAACCACATTGGAAAAACAATGCATGGGCTCCCTGACTGACAGCGTCATCCAGGTTTCTTTTCATAATTCCGAGTTCTTTCAAACCTTCCGCAAGCTTTCTGCAAGCCAAAAGGTGAATATCCTTGAACCTCACCCCCGGTTTCAGTGCGACAACTGCAGCTTGGTAGGCATTGAGCACAATCTGATAGATTTCCCGCTGACTGTCAGAAAATCTAGATCCGACCGGAATAGTCCGGGTTATATCACCGGCATAATGCATAGCCGACTCGGCACCAAAATCCCCCAAAAGCATTTTTCCCTTTTTCAGGGTATTGGAATAATTATGGTTGTGAAGAGTCTGACCGTCAATGGTAATGATGGGCGGAAAAGATAAACTGCCTCCATAGGAAATTGCCTCTCCTGTCACCAATCCTAAAAGTTCGTATTCCTTCATTCCTGCTTTGGCAGTCAGCATGAGTTTTTTATGCATTTTCACGCTGATGTTCACCGCTTTGGTTAGCTCCTCGATTTCCTCCCCGGACTTAATGGATCTTAATGAGACGACAGCTTTGATAAAATTTATAGAAATTAGGGAATGTATTTCCTGAAGGGGTTTATTGAGCCATTGGGATAATTTTTGACCATTTTCAGGTCGGTAAGGAGGCAGGAAATGGATTTTCTGACCGGCGACTGATGTCAAGAACGCGGTAATGTCACTTTTTGATTTGGTTTTCTCTATGCCGACAGTTGAGGCCAAATCCGAAAGCGGTGGATGCGATCCCTGCCAGATTATTTCTTCTGTCGTCAGGTTATCGCCAAAAAGGATTTCTATGTCCTGATCAATAGCTATGACCGCAGCGAGTCCCGGCATGTCGAGTCCGAAAAAATACAGGAAAGTACTGTCCTGCCTAAAGGGATACCAATTGTCTTTAAAGTTGCTGCTGCTTTCTTCATTGCCCAAAAAAAGCAAAACACCGGACCCCATCATTTCCTTCAATCGGCTCCTGCGTTGTTTATATGTTGCGGTCGAAAAGGTGTTCATGTTTTATTTATTTATCTGTTGGTGGGCGGTACACTTCCTCTTCCAATAAAAGAAGTGAAGAGTCTAATATACCTTGTGTGGATCAAACCAACAACCCTTTCAAGACATAAGCCATAGGATTTTCAGTCAAAGTGATTTTATTTTTTTAATGGCATGGACATGTCACGGCTTGATGGACGGCAGAATGTCTGATGTCCAAATTGACTTTGAGCCCGAAGGATTTCTAGGTGATCGCATGGTTTTTATCGCTACATCTCTAAAAAAGCAGAAAACAATTTGAAGATTATATTGTTACAAATTTTAACCGTTTTGGTTTATGTCAGTTTCACAGCTTATACCAAGGCTTTTTATAACGCTCAGGATTCAACCATAGGTTAAAATCCGAGTCAATTGAGCACATAGTAACTCACAAAATTTTGGCTGAGGCAAATCTCGGTAAATCCAAAATTCAAGTACAATTCCCGCCCTACTGTTTAATATTGGCTTTTCCAGCCTGTGGGCAATCTGATTTTGGGAATTTAATACCCATGTATCAGCACTAGTCTGGAAGTTTTATTCCAAAAAATCAAACGAATACTCCTTCAGGTTCGGTTTATACATAATTTAATCAATTGTTCATTCTAAATCTTATTAAAATCATGGATAACAACCTACCAGAATCAGTTAACGCAAACTTTGAAAACTACATCGGTGCATCAGAAGGAATCTCCGAAATGGCCTTTCAGATTACTTCTCACGTCCTCACGTTGGGATATGCAGTCATGTTAGCCGGATTGTTATACTTTGTATTGACCCTGAAAACTGTCACTCCAAAGTACAGAATATCAAATATTCTTTCAGCGGTGGTGATGGTTTCTGCTTTTTTATTGCTCTATGTCCAGGCACAAAATTGGACCTCATCTTTTGATTTTGACGTCGAGCGCGGAAAGTATTTTCTCGCTACACCTGGCGATTTGTTCAATAACGGGTACCGCTACCTGAACTGGCTGATCGATGTTCCGATGCTACTCTTCCAGATTTTATTTGTGGTGAATCTCACCCGATCCAGTTTTACCAGCATTCGAAATCAGTTTTGGTTCTCGGGTGCTATGATGGTGATTACCGGATATATCGGTCAGTTTTACGAAGTATCCAATATCAGTCTCTTTCTTATCTGGGGAGCAGTTTCAACCTTATTCTTTTTCCACGTGCTTTGGCTTATGCATAAGGTGATCAGCGAAGGAAAAGAAGGGGCTCCTGAGAAAGCCCAAAAAACGCTCGGTCATATCTGGATCCTGTTTTTAATATCATGGTTTCTCTATCCGGGTGCCTATCTGATGCCTCATTTGGCAGGAATAGAAGGGTTTTTATTCTCCGAAATTGGCATTGTAGGAAGACAAATTACCTATACGCTCGCTGATATTTCCTCGAAGGTTATATATGGTGTATTGTTAGGTTATGTAGCCCAAACCATGAGTGTGGCAGATGGCTATGATTATAACCAAGCCGAACGCTAGGAACTTTCTCACTTTCCGTCCGAAATCAGGCGACAAAAATAAAATTCATAAATGTCGGTGATCAGCCGGTATATTTCTCATTTAAAAACCAAAAAAAATGTCAACTCCTGAACACAAACAACTCATTTGGAATATTATTAAAGAAATCAAAATCGGAATGCTAGTCACGCATGACAATCTCGAAGAGATGCTTCGTGCCAGGCCGATGAGCTTGGTGCAGGAAGAGTATGACGGAACTTTGTATTTCTTCACCGATCAGGAAGCCGCCAAAGCCTATGAAATCAGCCGTGACAGAGATATCTGTATCACCTTTGCCAGTGCAGATGATCAGACTTATGTCTCCCTTTCGGGAAAAGCGAATATAAATGATGACAAAACCCTTGTCGATCGCTATTGGAATAAATGGGTAGCTGCATGGTTTCCCAAAGGAAAAGATGATCCAAATCTCACCATGCTGGAGATCAAAATCGAAAGCGGAGAACACTGGGTCACCGATGAGAATAAAGTACTCCAACTTTTTGAGATAGCCAAAGCCAATTTACTCAATAAAACTCCAGACATCGGAGAAAACCAGACATTTGGCTAAACCATTAAATCATTAAATAAGTGGATGGAGATTAATCGATAGGTGGAATTGAAATCTATGCATTAATCTCCTCCTTATTTAAACCCAATTGTTTGCAATCAGTACTGCTAAGTTGAATAGTTCGATATCCTTGTAAGCCTAGCTAGGTTTGTCCATGCATTTTGGACTTCAAAACATCATTAAGAACACGGGTATTTCTTCCTTCAAAAAACGGCAAGAATAATACTTATTGACGCTAAGGTTGTGGTGAATAAGTGATTTGATTTTTGGAAAACTTTACCGAGATTCAACTCAATCTATTGCATCTGTATGAATCAGTATTGGTGTCAACAAGCATTTACAAAAGCAGTTTCATTTCCTTTTGTCATTTAATTCTTACGGGGACAAGGGATAATACCCCGGATGAAATCCGGAGGATGAACCTGAAACTCCTAATAAGAGCATAAGCTGAGAAGTGTCCTTATAAAGGCAGATTTTATATTTAAATCCCAAAGGGATTGAATTCCCTTGGGGTATTTACCCCGGATGAAATCCGGAGGATGAACCTGAAACTCCTAATAAGAGCCCAACCCTGAAAGGGTTGAATTTCAGGGATAAAGTCAAGTAATTCAACCCCTATCGGGGTTGGGAGATATCGTTTAGATTATTGCTTCTTTTTCCACCGGATTTCATCCTGGGCCAATAACCTTGCAGTCTTCAATCCCATTCGGGATTGGTGTTGCCGCTTTCCCTATTGATGAATTGTATTGGTTTTTGAATACTTTTTACTCCCGACCATCCCCCAATTGATGGATCGTATTCTGAATTGATCCATCAAAATTCTTTCCCCGGTCATCCTTAATCCGGTATTGAATTTCCATGACCCAAGTCGGTTTGATCTCGGGAATTGTCAGTTGGACCGATTTTTTATCTTTCCCCAAAACTGCTTTTGTGACTTTCAGTGTTTGTTCATTGTAGTGCTTGGATCCATATTTTCTGGAGCGTAAAAGATCCCAGGTTTTTACCGTATAGTGGGCAGTATCCGCAACACTCCTTTCATCCAAATTATCTGTAAAGCTGATCTCAATACCGGTGGTTGCGGCTTTGATTCCAAGGGGAATGTGCATAGGCTGATCTACTTTCCGTATCCGGTATAGTCCCCCCAACTGTGGCTGGGTGGAACCCCAAGCCGACAAGCCGCAGAGGTACAATTGTCCATCTCCGGGATTGAATCGCCCCCGCATCACGCCGGTAGAAAACCTCGGAACCGGCAATTCAACTATACCTCCCTGAACTTGGTCTCCTATCTTTTCATAGGGAATTACAAAGACTTTTCCATAGCCATAAGAGAGGTTGAGGAGTTTCCCGTCCAGCGCTCCCCACTTTTTGCTGTCCACCCAAAGGAGTTCAGATGGAGACAGGTCTATATCCCTTTCTACCCAGACCAAAGGCAGTTCCATCCCGCTTTCCGTGCTGTCAGCAGGCGAATTGTAGCTAAACATATTTCCATAGAAACCGCCGGCTTTTACCAAATTGATCCGGTTCATAGGATTCCAGTGGCCTTCTTGGTCAGTGACGATAAAAGTACCGTCAGGATTAAGACATACGCCGTTTGCGGCTCTGAAGCCTGTTGCGATGATGTCGGTTTTTAGTCCATCCTTACTCACTTTGATTAATGTTCCGTGCTGAGGAATTAAAGCCTCTCTGGCATGCCTGGCACTTTTTGCATAATAAAAATTTCCCTCTTTATCCGCTTGGAGCCCCATGGCAAATTCATGGAAGTGATCCGTCACTTGATGGTCATTGTTGAAGCTTTCGTAAAAGTCCGTTTCCTTGTCTCCGTTAAAATCGCGTAAGCGGACAAGCTGATCTCTACAAGTGACAAAAATCTCCTCATTGACCACTTTGATTCCCAAAGGCTGAAACAAACCTGAAGCGATGCGTTGCCAGGTGAGTTTTCCGGAATCTCTCGTGAAACCTTCCACCAGCCAAACGTCTCCATCGGTAGAGCAAATCACCCCTCTGTTGGGATCTTTGAAAAAGTCCAGGCCGCTTAATCTGAATTGATTTTTCCACGGGCTGTCAAATGGCGGATTCAGGATATCCACCTGAAATGGGCCTTCTTGCTCACCCTTCTGGATTTCTGTGGTCAATTTCTGGGGATACCTGGCAGGGCCTCCTTTGATCAATGTATTCAAATCCTCAGGCAGGCTGGAAGTTTTTGAATACTGCTGCAATCCTTTCATTCCTTGCCTGGCTATCAATAATTTGATCTTTACGGATTGGGAAGAAGGGATATCCATGACGGTAAACCCATCCTGATCCTTCAGAACTGCTCCTTCGCCCATCAAGGCAACAGATGTGCCGGTGGGAGCAATTCTCATTTTCAGCGGTTTATTAGAAGGAGAAACATTCAAAGTTCTGGTGAAAACCGGTTGGCCTTCCACAGTTTCCAGTCCAAATGTTTCCAAGACTTTCGCATTGCCCACGGTGTAAGAAATAATCACCCGATCATTATATTGGTAGAGTCCCTCGTAGTGTGTCCATTCCCGAGGCAAGGGTCCAAACTTCCTTTTGTCTCTGGCTGTAAATCGGGGATCGTCAAATTTGCCCGTCGCAGGATTCGCCCAAGCAGGTGCTACGGGATTTTCAAAATGGAGCTCACCAATAGTTCGAGGGGAGATATTGTGTTTTCCATTGAATAAAATGGCTTCCCAATCTATAAATCCCTTCCCTGTCCAGGCCCCCGCAACTCTCATCAGGTCATGGTCAAACATCATCCAGGCTTTGCCGGCGGCAACTCCCCCTTTTCCCTGATCCAATCTCACTGCGATTCCTTTGTATGCAAAGTTGGAATTGACCAGATTTTCATCCGGAAGAGGTGAAACAGGACCTGTGGAGCGTTCTCGCGGAGCAGCATTCAGCCCGACCATTTCATAGGTATTGATCAAAAAGTTACCATAATCCATTTCAGCCCAAGGCTTAAATTCTTTGGGTGCAGGACCTGTGGTCGTTCCATTTGGCAGGCTTGCTAGGTAAGCCGAGTCCACTTCGACATATTGATCCGGATTATTTTCTTTCAAAAAGGTCTCCCTCAGGTAATTGATGATGTCATACTTTTCTACAGGAGTCAAGTTGACCTGCGGAGGCATCGATCCGTAACCTTTGGTAAGCGTTTGGTAAATGGAATAGGGATCCTTTCCTACTTTAAAGGAGTCTTCCCAAAATTTAAAAGCATTGGGAATAGAACCCACCTGCTCGGGATTTCCGTGGCAATTGAAGCAGGTATTATTGTAGATATGCTCTCCTGTTCGAATGGATTCGCCATGTCTATCACCCAATGAGGTGAGGAGACCTTTATGGTCAATATTTTTTTCATAATCGGGCAGGTCTGATTCTGTCAAAATAAATCCACCTGTAGGATTGGAAATACTTCCATCACTCTTTTTACCTTGACCACATCCTACAGCAAAAATGACAATCAGCAGTAAAAGCAATATTGAATTTATTTTATCCATTACGCGATCTCTATAATCAAAGTACATCTCATTTTCCTTTCAATTCCTCATCAGGAATTGCCATGGTATGGTTGGATAAGAGCTGGTATTGGCCTTTCTATCCTCCATTTACAGATTCCTCATTATCAATATAAACCTCCTTAAGTTCGAAAGAAAGTTAAATACAAGTAAGACAATAAAAATATAAAGAACAAAAAGAGGTTTCTTGATTACAGATT
>JBBRFK010000048.1:0-20011 GCA_038224435.1 Cytophagales bacterium
CCGGTTTTCAGACATTCCTTTTCGTAAGTCCTACAAAGCCTGAGGTAGGCATCAGCCCATGGATATGAAAAAACTTCATAAACAGCTGATTTGATTGATGCCAGTCTGTACCTGTTGAAATGTACCTCGTCATCGTAAATGAATACATGTCGGTTGACTTTAAAATCAAACTTCAGCCTCTCCAAAACCGGGACCTGTCCGCTGCCGCCAAGATCTGACAAAACACCATTCAAAAGGGTTTCCCCCTTTCCTTTGAGGTAGCTTAGATTGACTTCAAGATGGTGGCTAAATTCCACTTGGATATCTGAATCTTTCAGAATCCGGTACAAATTTTCCACTTTTAAATGATGCATAGGTAAAATTAGCCAACTTTTCGGATGATATCCCAAGTATGGTCAGCCAGCAATTTTATTTCTGCAATGAATTTGGAAAACTTACTCTTTCTGCCCCATTCTTCCGGAGCCACCAAACTCAGAAAATCAGAACCGTCTTCTTTTTCATACAAAAAATAATGGTGGTTGATCAAGGGTTCAAAACCCATTGAAGTTTTATAAATTCTTTCGGAGATTTCTACCCTTTTTTGGATAAGCTTGGCTTGGTCAGCCAATAGCTGCATCTGCTGATAGATTTGGGCCATTTGCATTTCTGTTTGAGAATGCATGGCCGCTACCGCCCTTCCTGTTATTTTTCCTTTATCCTCAGGTTTGATAATGGCACTTCCGGACTGATGGGCATAAGGCAAAAGACCAGGCATGTCTGTGGTCTTTTCTTTCATTTTATCCAGATCAATCAGGCTGACATCAATCTTGTGTTTCTTTGACATTGTTTTTTAAAGTGTCTGAGGGAGCTATTCTTTCTTTTAAATTCCTTTTGGATCCCGGAAATGTGGTTTTACTTGACATATCAATCCCGATCCAAAGCATGCACAAAGCAAATAAGGCTGCAAGTATCAAGAATACCAGTTTGTTTTTTTTCATAGCAATAAAAAGTGAAACATGAATAACTTTGAGATGTTTCGATAAGTCAAAATTAGAAGATAAATTTTTGTAATAAAATCTGAAACTACCGCAGAATGAACATCTTATAAATTTTATTGAAAGAGGTAGGATCAGGATATTAAAAAAAAACAATAAAATCACTTTTTTTTATTTTGAAATACATAAATTTGATTGTTATATACCTCTGACAGCTATTCGAATATTTTATGTATCAGCTAATTAGCCCACAAACAATTTTTCAGTATTTCGGCGATGACGACAAAGAAATGTTGCAAGAAATGATCCAGATCATTTTGGATTCTAATTTGAAGGATTTGAAGAATATGGATGAATTATATGCCTCTCAGGACTGGGCATTGATCAAAAGAAGATGCCATAAAGCAAAGCCCAGCCTCAGCTATATCGGAGCCATTCAGACCAGAAAAATATTGGAATCAATAGAAGGAGATTTGGAAAATTCGCACGGGCAATTCAATAATTTGCTACGGGACATCGAAATCATAGAAAAAGAATTACACACTTTCCTTGAATCATTGTAATCAAAACAATTTTTTTACCTCTCCCCATTTTTTTATTTTCAAATCAATCCTGTTCTTAGAACTTTGCTCCTATCATCTGCTTTACCAAAACTATTTCTCATGAAGAAAAGCATATTTCTGTTTGTTTTTGCCTGCCTTTTGTCAGGCAATTATTCATTTGCCCAAAGTGATCTCTCAGTCGAAAAAATCATGAAAGATCCAAAATGGATGGGGACATTTCCCTCTGACGTAAGGTGGGACGAAAGGGGTCAGTTCATTTATTTTAAATATAATCCCAGTGATAATCCTGCAGATTCTCTTTACAAGATCGCCCTATCGGGAACTGCCAATCCTGAAAAGGTCTCTCTGCAGGAACAGAAAAGCCTGATTCCGGAAAATGCGGACAGCAACATGACCAAAACAAAAAAGGTCTATTCAAAAAATGGCGAAATCTACCTTTATGATGTGGCGACCGGCAATAAAACCTCCTTGGTCAAATTAGGCGACAGGATTTCAAATCCTGTATTCTTGGCCAATGAAAATAGGATTGCATTCGAATATTCAGATAATCTTTTTGTCCTGGATATTCCTTCAGGAAACCTTCAAAGAAGGACCAGAATCCAAAATGGCAACAGGCCAAAAGAAAAGGAAGAAAAGCAAGATGAAAGAGAGAAATGGCTACAGGAAGATAACCTGAACCTTCTAAATGTGGTGAAGGCGAGAAAAGATAAAGAAGAAAAAACTAAAGAATACAACCAATCAATTGCTGATAAGGAGCCTTTCAGCTTTTATACTGAAGGAAAGCAGGTCATTAATTTGCAGCTTTCCCCTGATGAAAAGTATGCTACGCTCCTGCTATTGGGCCGTGCCGAAAACAAAATGACCGAAGTGCCTGATTACACCGACGCTTCAAGCTATACGACCAACCTGAATACAAGATCAAAAGTCGGAGACAATCCCCAAACCATTGAATTGGCAGTCTATGATTTCGCAAAGGACACATTGATTTATGTATCCACAGACAGCCTTCCCGGCATGAAGGACCTGCCTGACTATGTCAAAGATTATCCTGAAAAATCATGGGAAGAAAGAATTCGAAAGGTTTCGATCGCCGCACCTGTTTTTTCAAATGACGGGAAAAATGCGGTTGTCAATATCCGGGCCAATGACAATAAAGACAGGTGGATTACTTTACTTGACCTAGAGTCAGTTACATTAGAATCTGTTGATCGACAACGCGATGAGGCCTGGATCGCAGGTCCTGGCATCGGATGGGGATTTGGTGGCGGTACTTTGGGATGGTTACCGGACAACAAGCATATTTATTTCCAATCTGAAGAAAGTGGGTATTCCCATCTTTATTTATTGGATATCACTACGGGCAATAAAAGGGCCCTCACATCAGGCAAATTTGAAGTTTTTGATCCATTCCTTTCCAAAAACGGAAAGTTTTGGTACCTCACCACTTCCGAGGTCCATCCGGGAGAAAGGCACTTTTACATGATGCCACTCATGGGTGGTAAATTGGAAAAGCTTACCACGCTTACCGGGAATAATGAGGTCTCTCTTTCACCTGATGAGAAAAATATGGCTATCCTATACTCCTACAGCAATCAGCCTACGGAATTATTCATCCAATCAAATACTCCAAAATCCCAACCGAAGCAAATGACTTTTGGTCAAAGTGACGAATTTAAATCCTATCCATGGAGGGATCCTCAATTGGTGAATTTTAAAGCTGCCGATGGTCAGATGGTTCCTGCAAGATTATATGTTCCTGAGGCCATCAACAACAATGGAGCAGCTGTGATTTTTGTACATGGAGCCGGTTACCTTCAAAATGCCCATAAATGGTGGTCGAGTTATTTCAGGGAATACATGTTCCATAATCTCCTTACTGACTTGGGTTACACTGTTTTGGACATTGATTATAGGGGAAGCGCAGGATATGGCAGAGATTGGAGAACGGGGATTTACCGCCACATGGGAGGAAAAGACCTTTCTGATCAGGTAGATGGAGCCAAATTTTTGATGGAAAACCATGGAGTCAAAGCAGGCCAAATCGGAATTTATGGAGGAAGTTACGGCGGATTTATCACCTTGATGGCGCTTTTCAATGAATCTGATACATTTTCTTCCGGTGCTGCTCTGAGGTCTGTGACTGACTGGGCGCATTACAACCATGGCTATACTGCCAATATCCTGAATGAGCCTTTCAATGATCCTATTTCTTACAAGAGGTCCTCTCCCATTTATTTTGCGGAAGGGTTGAAAGGAAATCTGTTGATCGCACATGGCATGGTCGATGTCAATGTCCATTTTCAGGATGTGGTCCGGCTTTCGCAGCGCTTGATCGAATTGGGCAAAGACAATTGGGAAATGGCTGTTTATCCTGTGGAGGACCATGGTTTTGTGGAACCCAGCAGTTGGATAGATGAGTATAAAAGAGTTTTGAAACTGTTCAATGAAACGCTCCTTAATAAAAATGAGAAATAGAAAACATTCCGCTTTCCTTTTTTTCCCGATCCTTCTGCTTGTTTTTTCCTGCAATCAAAAGGAATCGGTTTCTTTTGAAAACCGTGGATTTGTCTCAGAAAATGCCATGGTCGTCACTGCAAGAAGTGAAGCCTCTAATATCGGATTGATGATCATGGAAAAGGGAGGCAATGCATTCGATGCCATGATTGCGACCGAATTGGCTTTGGCTGTAGCATATCCTTTTGCAGGGAATCTGGGTGGTGGTGGATTTATGGTTTTCAGGTTGGAAAACGGGGAAATCGGTTCTTTGGATTATCGGGAAAAAGCGCCTTTGGCTGCAACCAGAGACATGTTTCTGGATGAATATGGAGAAGTAATCCCTGAACTGAGTACCACGGGCGCTATGGCTGTAGGCGTTCCTGGAACAATTGCGGGAGTATTTGAAGTACACCGAAGATTTGGTACCCTTCCAATGGAGGAAATCTTGGCACCGGTGATTGCATTGGCTGAAAAGGGAGTTGTCGTGACGGCAAACCAAGAAAAAAGACTTTCATCCAACCGGGAGAATTTCATCAAAGTCAATGGAGAAAACACATTTTTTGCGAGAGAATTCAAAGAAAACGATACGATTAAATATCCAATTCTTGCAGAAACACTGAAAAGAATCTCCAAAAACGGAAAGGATGAATTCTACCTTGGGGAAACTGCCCAAAAGCTCGTTGATTTTATCCAATCCAAAGGCGGAATCATCAGCATGGAGGATATGGCAGGCTATGAGGCCAAATGGCGGGATCCCATTTCCTTTGATTATAAGGACATTAAAATCATTTCTATGGGTCCTCCAAGCAGCGGTGGCGTTACATTAGCGCAAATACTGGGTATGCTGAAAGGGTTTGACCTGAAGTCAATGGGGCATAATTCAGCCCAATACATCCAAACATTGACAGAAGCAGAACGAAGAGCCTATGCGGATCGAAACTTCTATTTGGGTGATCCTGATTTTGTGCCAGTTCCGGTTAAAGAAATGATTGACAGCAATTACCTCAAGGATAGGATTTCAGACTTCAACCCAGGCAAAGCCACATTGTCCTCCGCTGTTTCGCAGGGAGTGATCCAATATATAGAAAGTGATGAGACTACGCATTATTCCATTGTGGACCCATTTGGCAATGCTGTGGCAATCACCACGACTCTGAATGGTGCTTATGGCTCCAAATTGTACAGTGATGATTTGGGATTTTTTCTTAACAATGAAATGGATGATTTTAGCTCCAAAGCAGGTGTTCCCAACATGTTTGGACTTGTCGGTGCTGAAGCCAACAGCATTGCTCCCGGAAAAAGGATGCTGAGTTCCATGACTCCGACAATCGTAGAAAAAGACGGACAACTTTTGATGGTCGTTGGTACACCGGGAGGCTCGACTATCATCACCTCGGTATTGCAGACCATACTGAATGTTGTTGAATTTGATATGACCATGCAGCAGGCTGTAGATGCCCCTCGTTTTCATCATCAATGGCTTCCTGATCTTATCAATTTCGAACCGGATGGATTTTCCATAGCTATTTTGGATGAACTGAAATCAAAAGGATATCTTATCAATGAAGGCTATACACCAATCATTGGAAAAGTGGACGCTATCCTAAAACTCCATGACGGGAAACTAGAAGGTGGCGCTGACAAAAGAGGGGACGACAAAGCGGTGGGATATTGAACGACCAACAGGTAGCTATCAATTCTCTTTGTACTTTTCTAGGTATTCCCTAAAACGGTTCATCACCCAAAGGTGGATTTTGGCTTGGGTAGTGACATAGACGATCCATGGTAGCCTTGGTACAAATTCATGTATCGCCGAAATCATGTATTTCCCTCCCAGAACTTCCCTGAATTCAAGCCATCCGTAATCAAACCTTTTGACCAACCAACCTCCTGTGATGTAAAACAATTGCCTCTTGATATCGCTTCTGTCCGGAATCAGGGTCAATTGTAACATCGGTTTGGATCCTTTCAAAAGATAAAAACCTATGTCGCCACCGCTTGTTTCCTTGGCATTGATGAGAAATCTAAAAAAAGTCGGCAACCATCGTTTGTACCTATTCGCTACCCACAAAGCACTTTTGTGCCTCGTGTTGGGCATTCTTTGGATACTCCGGACTGTGTTTTTTACGTCCCTGTCATTTTTAAATTTTGGGAGTCTTGGAAGTTTATTTTCGGGATCCAGTGCTTCCCGGACACTTTCTTCGTAAGTCAGATAATCAATCTCTTTTTCTTTGAATTTGAGTTCTTCCGAAACTGTCAAGGTATGTTTGAGACTTTCAATCAAAGGAGAAACCAACTTTGAAGGTGTTTCTCCAAAGTAAGAAACCCACAGTTTTGAAAAACCCACAGAAAAAAACGGGACAGAGAAAATCAGCCTTTTCTTTCCCATCACCCTCGCTGTCTCTTCGAGCATGCCTTTATAGGAAAGGATTTCGGGGCTACCGATTTCAATCGCTTTTCCAAATACATCGGGATTTCCGATACAGCAATCCATTATAGTCAATGTATCCCTGAGGGAAATGGATTGGGTTTGGGAGGTGGTCCATTTCGGACACATCAGTATGGGAAGCTTCCGCACCAGATTTCTGACCATCTCAAAAGATGAACCTCCGGGACCTACAATCACCCCGGCCCGTAGCGCAGTAACAGGAATGCCTCTTTCTCCCAGTGTTTTTTCCACTTCAAGCCTGCTTCTGAGGTGGATCGACATTTTTTCTTCTTGGACTTCTTTGGGTAGAATTCCTCCCAGATAAAGAATCTGCTTGATTCCATTCGCCTCAGCGGCCCGGGAAAAATTATCCGCCAACAACAGATCAGTATCCTCAAAACTGCCTTGGTCAAGCCTTGTCAAAGCACTCATGGAATGAATCAGGTAAATCGCATAATCCACTCCCTGCAGGGCTTCGATCGTAGAGGTGATCGAAAACAATTCCACTTTTCTCCATTCCACTTCAGGATCCGGATTTTGGATGGCATCTCTTCTACTCAGCGCAATGATGTTGTATTTTGCTTTGTATTTGTTGATAAACCATCGTCCGATATATCCTCCCGCTCCTGCAATTGCTATGGTCTTTTTCAATTTATTGGGTGGGTTGAAGGTTTAACATAACTGCTTCCGCAGCCTTTCGTCCTGAAGTCATGGCAGCATTGATGGAGCCATTCAGCAGATAATCCCCGGCAAGAAAGACATTGTCATAAATTTTTGTGTTTGTCGGCGAAATGCTGTACTGCATGTCATCGACCTGAGGAAGTGCATCGTTTATCTCGTAGGTTTTGATATGATGGAAATAAGAAGCCTTGATTCCTGAAAGAGCCTCCAACTCCTCGGACACCGTTTTGACCAATGAGTCATTTGATTTGCAATCCTGCGTCACAGTAACCGAAAGCAAGGCTTTGCCCGAACTGCTATATGATTTGGACACATCTGTCATAAAAACAAAATTGTTGATCAGATATTGGGCATCAGGCACTAGGCCTATCATTGGCTGGAGGATGAATGATTTCTCTAAGGAAAAATAGAGATTGACCACTTTCCTGTATTCTTTGACCTGACCTGCCATTTGGGGAAGGACTTTATCCGGCCTTGAAGCAATGATAATTTTGTCTGCCTCCAGTATTTTGCCATCCGTCAGAATAATGGTGTTTCCCTCTACCCTTTCAACAGGTGAGTTGAAATGGAAAACAGTTTTTTTGAGCTTGCTTTTTATTTGATTGGGGATTTCCTGCATCCCATTTTGAGGTACTGCGGCATAGCCTGTGGAAAACATTTTGAACACAAACTTGAACATCCGCGAGGAGGTTTGTAATTCATTTTCAAGAAAAATTCCTTTGAAAAAGGGTTTGAAAAAATTATCAATGATGGTTTCAGAAAAGCCATAATTCCTCAAAAAATCAATAGTTGGAGCAGAAGGTTCTGAAAAAATCTCTTCTTCGGTTTTCTTTTTCAAAGAGTTGGTGAGACCCCAAATTTTCAATTTATCCTTGATTGTTCCCACTTTGGAAAATGCCATCCCAAACAGCTTCATCGGATTTCTCAGCGGATCATGGATCGAAAAAAGATCTCCGGACTTGAAAATAATCGCTCCTGGATCAAGCTTTTTGAGGTGGAGATTTTCATATTCCAGGTATCTTTTGGCTTCAGGATAGGCTGTCAACAATACCTGAAAACCTCTATCTAAACGAAACCCATCTTCAATGTCTGTTCTTACCCTTCCTCCGACACCATCTGAAGCTTCCAGAATTATAGGGCTATAACCCCCACTTTCCAACTCCAATGCAGCTATCAGACCTGAAATCCCTGCCCCTATTATATAAATCCTTTGTTGGTCCATTTCAGACAATTTAAAGTAAGACAAATATCTGCCCCAATTGTTTTTCGGTACAATTTAAGGCATTATTACCAACCTTTTAAATGTTAAAGGGGCTAATCCTGTAATTTGATTTCCAGGAATCCTAGATTGCCTATACATTCAAAAGAAAATTATATGAGAAAGATATCCCAAATCTGCTTTGTCCTGACAGTACTATTGATCCCTTTTTCTTTAATAGCTCAGAAAGATTACTTTCCACCCTCTGGGGATTGGCAACAGAAAAAGCCTGCAGAAATGAAAGTAGATGCTGATAAAATCCAAAGTGCGATTGATTTTGCTATTTCCACCGAAAGTGAAGCAGATCCAAACCTGAAGGTCGCCCACTATCAAAGTGCCTTTGGCCGTGAGCCTTTCGGCTTTCCTGTTGGTCCGATGAAAGAAAGAGGCGCTGCAAATGGACTTATCATCTACAAAGGATTCATCATCGGACAATGGGGCGATCCAGAAAGGGTTGACCTTACATTCAGTGTGGCCAAAAGCATCCTTTCATCCACAGTAGGAATGGCTGTTGACAAAGGTATGATCAAAAGTGAAAAGGATTTGGTATACCCGTACGTTGGCCCGATTATCCCTTTTGAGCCATACAAATCCGCCATGAACAAAGCAGACCATTTGAATCAAGAGGATGTTTTTGATCTTTTTGCCGGTCAGCATAACAGAAAGATCACATGGGAACATCTGCTGAGACAGACTTCAGATTGGGAAGGTTCGCTTTGGGGCAAACCTGATTGGGCCGACAGACCACAGGGCAGTTCTTCAGAATGGATTTCAAGGGAAAGAAATGAACCAGGAACAGTCTACAAATACAACGACACCAGAGTCAATGTCTTGGCATTGGCGATTTTGAATGTCTGGAGAAAGCCTTTGCCGGTTGTTTTGAAGGAAAACCTGATGGATAAAATTGGTGCAAGTCCTACATGGAGATGGACCGGGTATGAAAATTCCTTCATCATCCTCGACGGACAGATCATGCAATCTGTCAGCGGAGGGTCACATTGGGGAGGCGGCATGTTTATCAGTGCATACGATCAGGCGAGATTTGGTTACCTGACTTTGAGAAAAGGAAAGTGGAATGGGGTGCAGGTGATATCTGAAGATTGGATCAAAAAATCGAGAACACCCACTTCTGTCCAAACCAATTATGGTTTCATGAATTACTTCCTGAACACAGACCAAAAAGAAATTCCCGCCGCTCCTGAATCTGCTTTTTTCCATTTGGGAGCAGGAACAAACATGGTCTATGTGGACGAAGAAAATGACCTTGTCATTGTCGCTAGGTGGATCAAGGACAAGGAAAAGGCAGAGTTGGTGAAGATGGTTTTGGAGAGTTTGCCGAAATAAAAAAAATAAGGTTACTGACTTTAAAAATGATTATAAGGGAAGTTACCAATACCAATCCATGGTTAATGCAATCCCATTGACAACTGCCTTAACAGCATGCTGTCCTTCATTTTAATTCGGCTAAAATTTGTTTGACAGACTAACAAATTTTTTAACTTCGGATCCAATGCCTTTTGTAAGTTTCCAATATCCCATTTCGGATAAATTCCATTTGAATCTTGGAGTGCAGTATTATCGAACAGGAATAGCATTCGCTGTAGAATATACTTCGGAGACTTGGCCGGATTATTTTCCATCGATGGGAAAAGGTTGGGGCACCGTCATGCGGAACATTGAGGTTCCGATAGGCCTCAGTTATCAGGTAATTGGTTCTGAGAAGTTTAAACTTTATTTGGACTTAAATGCCTCGCCCGTCTTTGCCATTCAGGATTTCAGGAAGTTGGAACTTGAACCTCAGGGAATATACTGGACGCAGGAAGTCATCGATGCGCTAAATGCGGCAGAGACTATTCCTAAGTTTTTCTATTTGAACTGCCAGTATGGCCTATCGGTCGAGTATAAACGTTTAGGGCTGACATTCATACGCACGGCCAATTTGAATCACTCAATTAGCAATGGGTACACGCTTTATGATCAGGAATATAACTATATGAGGAGAACCCAATCATCGAGATTAGGGAATTATAACGCTTTTGGGTTAAAAAAGGAAAAGTAAAATCCTGGACTTTTAAATAAAGGTTTAAAATCCGCTGGATTCTAGGCCTTTTTGTATTTTGGGGCTTTTATTTAAACTTTTTGACTAAACAGGCAAAATAGCGGATATTCATTTTAATTGTTCCCCATTCCTTTTTCTGTCCTGATCATACCATCTCTTCTCTGCATCATCCGGTTAGGGTCATCCCATTCGAGAAAGTTAGGACTCAAAAAGGTATCAAGTATAATAGAACTTTCCCAAAGTCCGAAACTTTGGGAAAGTTACGTTTAAATGCAAAATCCCCTAAAAGCTCTTCCCTATGCTTACGCCCGCAAAATATGGCTGGAAACTCCATTCTCCTCTACGGCCTACCGGGACAGCAAAAAACGGAGTATAACCTACGCGAAAAAAGAGCCCACCTTCAGGTTTTTGGTACCTATAGCCGATTCTTGTTGATATATTTGCTCCAAACACCATATTTTCATCTAATTTAAATGTGTTTGGGTCCGGATCAATCCCCTGGTCTAGGTATGAAATCAATCCAAACCCTAATTCCAAATGGTGATTTCCTCTGCCGTAAAAACCGGTAAACTCCATCGGAAGTGCAGGAAGCCATTTTGTGGAAGAATAGGAAGCAAAATCAATAGAACTACGCCACATAGAAAATCCCACACTTGCATTTAACTTGAGTTTTCCTTTTTGATGAATAATCCTGCTGTAGTTGACTGCATACCTACCGGAGCTTCCTCCAGCTTCAAGATAAAGACCATTTCGGGCGGTGAATTTTTCAACTATTTCCTGTGCCATAACGCTAAATGGATTCGATACAGAAATGGCGAACAAAACAAGTGAAAGTATTAATTTATTTAGAGGTTTCATTGGTTTTCATATTTTTGATGAAAGTTTATTTGTTTTGTTATTTGATTAAAATCTGCTTTCTTAAGACTTCTTTTCCCGAAATAATGTGTAGAAAATATGTACCAGGCTCGAGATTTTTCGTGTCCAAATGAACTTTGTTTTCAAGGGACTCACTGCATAACACCATTTTCTCACTTCTATTATAGACCTCTACTAACCACATTCATAGCAAACGCACTTTCAGTATTTAAAAAAGAAATAACGATTAAAAGTACAAAAATGAACTTGGGTAATCGTTCAAACATTCGAATTAATCGAATAAAAACGTAAAATTTACGAGCAAGGGGCTTTATGTTTTTCATAGCGCTAATTGGGATTTAAGATTTATCAAAAAAATATTCGTTAATATAGAACATCCCCTCTATTATTCAACTTTTTAGCCGTTGTAGGACTGATTATTTTTCAAAAATATCAAAGAATCACCTGCGCGCTCACTTTTATCCCAGATGGCCCTAATCCGGATTGACCAAATAGAATGATGCGGTGTGAAAAATAAACGTCGTAAGGAATTAATGTTCCGGTCATAGAATGGTGCCGATGCTAGGTGTGAATTAGCCTTTTCTACTCTTATGGTATAGAATGGCGATTGCGCTATACTTAATTTGTAATTATTTCTTCTTATGATTTTGATCCCGTACAGATGTCGTGATTTAATTCAGTTTTTGCAATGAAATCATGACACATTCGGTGGAGGAGCGAGGTGAAAATCATTTTTTGAGTAAGACCCAAAGCCAAAGTAGCAGATAATCAGATTTCTTAAAAAAAAATTGAGGAGTAATTTTACCACCCATTTTTTTGTAACCATATGATGGAAGTCTTATTCAATCACATTGGTTCTTTTTCCGTAAGGGATATTTTTTTCTCCGTTGGTATCAGGCGCTTTTTCTGGAGAAGACCTTGGAATTTGATTTGGTTCGCCAGGTTTTGGAGATCCTGAATCCTTGGCAACAGGATTTTGATTGTCTCTAGGGTTGAAGCTTTTTTTCTTGTTCGGGTTTTTGGAGGAATTTTTCTTTTTCTTAAAATCACCTGTATTGCCTGAACCAGAATTTCTGTTCTTATGGTCGGGCCCTGATTCAAAACCTGTAGGCAAAGGAAATCTTTCAATTTCCATTGCTATCATCTGTTCGATTCGGGAAAGTTTGTATTGGTCCTTGTCACTTACAAATGTGATAGCTTCCCCATTGCTGTCTGCCCTTGCTGTCCTTCCTACCCTGTGGACGTAATCTTCGGGATCGTTTGGTGTATCATAATTGATGATCAATTCGATTCCGACCACATCTATGCCACGGGAAATGATGTCCGTACCAATCAGGATTTTGAGGGACTTGTTCTTAAATCTTGACATGATGATTTCTCTCTCAACCTGCTCTAAATCAGAGTGAAAAGCTTCAATATCAAAATCCTTTTTCAACAACTTATAAAGGTTCTTTACTTTTTCTTTGGTAGAGGCAAAAATGATCACTGCCTCGTAATCTTTTTTTGAAAGGATACTTCTGACCAAAGACTCCTTTTGGGTTTCGTAGACTAAATAGACGCCTTGGGTCACATTTGCTGCGGTCTTTCCGATGGAAAGACTGATCTCTTCGGGATTATTAAGAAGCTGTTTGGAAAACTGCCTGATCTTTGGCGGCATTGTGGCAGAGAAAAGTATGGTCTGCCTCTTTTTTGGCAGGTAGTTGACGATTTTCAGGATGTCTTCAGAAAAACCCATATCGAGCATCCTGTCAGCTTCATCCATGATGAGGTGTTCCAGTTTATCAAAATTGATTTTGCCTCCTGCCAATAATGCAATCAGCCTTCCGGGAGTGGCGACGATAATCTCGGCCCCTACTTCCATGGCTTTTTTCTGTTGTTCCCAAGCAATCCCATCACCGCCACCATAAACAGGTATGGAACTTACGCCCAAGAAATAGGCAAATCCCTGTATCTGTTGGTCAATCTGTATCGCCAATTCCCGAGTGGGTGCCAAAATCAGGGTATTGAGTCCTGTCTGACCTTCTTTGGCCATTTTGTTTAGAATCGGAAGGATAAATGCAGCGGTTTTTCCCGTACCGGTTTGGGCACAGGCTATCAGGTCTTTACCCTGTTGGATTACAGGAATCGCAAACTCCTGGATTGGCGTAGGTTTATCATAACCCATGGCATCAAGTCCTTCTCTCAGGCTTGATTCAAAATTAAAATCACTAAAATTCAAAGTCAATCAGTTTAGACATATATATAGGCCCAGGCGATAAGCGCAAATTGTAACGGCAATCTCAGGAACAGGGCCCATTTTGGTATTCCTTTGGCACCTTTTTGATACATATAAATATTGGCGGGGAACACAGCCAATAGCAGAATAATTATTCCTATGGCTGAAAGTGTCATTGTAGGTTCAAATAACAATCCCAAGCCAAAAATAATTTCAAACGCTCCAGCTATCGCATTCAACACCTTTGGGTTTGGAAGGAATGGAGGAATGATTTTGATGAACATTCTTGGTTTCACAAAATGCATGGTTCCGGCAAAAACATAAAACCCTGCCATTAAGTAAAGAAAAAATAAGTACATGGGTTTTTGTTCCTGTTATTCCAAATCAATAATTATATTCAAGGGTTAAATGTAGGACAACATAGTCAGATTACAAAACAAATGCCCTTTCTAACCATTTACAATCAATACTTTAACCGGGATAAAAGCAAAATGAAAAAATATACAGGGATATTGACACTTATTTTGGCCTTATTTTTTTCCGCTGGAGAGTTGGCCGCCCAAAGGTTTGCCTTAACCGGAATATTAAGAAACGGTGCCACGGAAGAACTTTTAAGCGGTGCAGAAATAACCATTAAAAACTTTGCCTATTCTGCTCTTTCCGATGAATTGGGCAAGTTTGTGATCGACAGTGTATTTTCAGAAAATTATATTTTGAACATCAAATTAAACGGTTTCCAATCTTATCAGGCACAGATTCAAGTCAAAGAAAACCTGAATTTGGGATTGATCACACTTTTTCCCATTGGCTATGAAGATTTGACCGGAGCGGCATTGCAAAAAACCATCAGGGCGACCAACATCGCCGAATTATTCAGCAAAAGACCAAATTTTATAGGAGGAAACTCCATCTATGGAATACCTCCGGAACCAAAAAAACTGATCGGTAATTTTTATCTTGATCCCAAATGGAACAAAGCTTCCATACTTCTGTACAAAAATGAAGAGATTATGGAGGGGTATTTTGTCAGGTATAATATCAGCAGCAATACATTTGAACTCAGGTCGGAAAATTCCGATGAAGCCACAACTATCCCGGGTTTGAGGGTAAGAAACATCGTATGGATTGATTCAGAACATAATGTTCCTAGGTATTTTGTCAATGGAATGGATTTTAAAGATGAAGGTTCACCGATAGCTGGGTTTTTTGAAGTATTAGTGGACGGAAAATCACCCTTGGTCCGAAGAACGATTGCCTCCATCAAAGAATCAAATTATAATACCGCATTGATGGTCGGCAACAGAAATGATGAAGTCGTCAAAAGGTTTGTTTTTTATTACATCTCAGGAAAAGATGTTGTCGAGATTCCCCAAAAGAAAAAGGGTTTTTATGCCATCTTCGGTGAAATTTCTGAAGAAATGGAAACTTTTGTCAAAGTCAATCAATTGAGTGTCAACAATCCGGCTCATTTATTCAGTATTTTTTCGGAATACAACAGCAAATTCGAAGGCTTCGACCCTTTGCTTCAAAAATTAATCGATAACCAGCCATGATAAAGAAACTCTTCCTCCTTTTGGTTTTTAGTGTCTATAGCTTAAACCTTCTTGCCCAAACCCAAAAACCACCGCTTCACGGGAAGCATTGGATGGCCATTACCGGAAAACCCTTAGGAGCAACCGCAGGTGCTATGATTTTCAATCAAGGCGGAAATGCAGTCGATGCATCCTGTGCCATGCTTGCAGCAGTGTGTACCATGTGGGACGTGCTGAGTTGGGGAGGCGAGACGCAGGCTTTGATCTTCAATCCCAAAACAGGGAAAGTCATCGCCATCAATGCCATGGGAATCGCACCGACGGGGGCCACTGTGGAGTTTTTCAAGGAAAAAGGAATGGCCTATCCACCCGAATTTGGGCCTTTGGCTGCAACTACCCCCGGTACTCCCGGAGGATTGATGACCATATTGGCGGAATATGGCACGATGAGTTTGGAACAAGTCCTCGCACCTGCCATGGAGATGGCTAAAGGCTATCCGATCGAAGCCCAAACTGCCAATATGATCGAAAATAACAAGGATCTGATCAAGGATTGGCCCTATTCCAAAAAGGTGTTTTTGCCCCATTTGGGTGAAGAAAGGGAAGCTCCCTATCCCGGGGAGGTCTTCGTGCAGGAAGATTTGTACCAGACTTTGAAGAAACTTGTCGATACCGAAAAAGATGCAATCGCGTCAGGAAAATCCAGAAAAGAAGCCATCTATGCAGCGTATGAGCGTTTTTACAAGGGTGATATTGGAGTGGAAATTGTCAGAGGAGCACGTGAACAGGGTGGTCTTTTCACGATGGAAGACTTCGCCAAATGGAAAGTAAAAATCGAAGAACCCCTCAAAACAAATTACAAAGGTATAGACGTCTATAAACTTCAGGAATGGACCCAAGGTCCTGCTTTGCTGCAAAGTTTGAATATCCTTGAAAATTTTGACCTCAAGTCAATGGGTTACAATTCTGCCAATTATATCAACACAGTCTATCAAAGTATGAGTTTGGCGTTTTCTGACCGGGATTTTTATTATGGCGATCCTGATTTTGCCCCAAAAAGCCCAATGAAAGGTTTGCTTTCCAAGGAATATGCAAAAGAGCGGGCAAAACTCATCAAGGATAAAAATGATCCTGAAATGGGACCGGGTGACCCCTACCCTTTTCAGGGAGAAAAAAATCCCTTTACCCATTTATTGGCCAATAGAAAAGAAGCATTGGCATATGACCGTCCCGAGCTTCCTATCCAAGGTCAAGAAGATCCGTTTTTGGATCATTTCTTGGCAGGAACAACTTCCATACAGGCTGCTGACGAAGAAGGTTGGGTGGTATCTATCACGCCATCAGGTGGATGGATTCCTGCTACCATCGCAGGAAACACAGGAGTTGGGATGAGTCAGAGGATGCAGAGTTTTGTTTTGGATGAAAGGCTCAATCCTTTCAATGTCCTCCAACCGGGAAAAAGACCAAGGGTGACATTGACTCCAAGTATGGCGCTGAAGGATGGAAAACCGTTTTTATCCTTTGCTGTGCAGGGCGGTGATACGCAAGACCAGGATTTGTTGCAGCTATTTTTGAATATTGTCGAATTCGGAATGACTGTCCAAGAGGCAACTGAAGCTGCCAACATCCACAATTACCAGATCCAATCTTCCTTTGGAGCGCATGAATCCAAGCCGGGGTCCATTACGCTTAACAATCAGGTTCCATCTTGGGTGAGAAAAGACCTACAAAACCGTGGCTACAAACCCAACTTCCTAGATAGAACATCCGGCCCTTTGAATGCCATTTGGTTTGACTGGAAGCATGGGACATTTTGGGGTGGATCAAGTAACCACGGCGAGGATTATGGGATAGCCTGGTAATTGTACTTGGTGTTTTTGTAAGAAGGAGTTTTACTCATTTCTCAATGACTCCACAGGATTGGACAAGGCTACTTTTATAGTTTGGAAGAATACCGAAAGCAAAGCAATCCCCAAAAGGCATATTGTGGTGGCAAAGTAAGCCCAAACACTGATTTGGGTATGATAAGCAAATTCACCCAGATAAGTTTCGGAGAAATACCAAGCTATTGGAATACCCAAAAGGACACCGAATATTACCAACTTGACAAAATCTCCGCCCATTAATAACATGAGTTGGCTAGTGGAAGCGCCCATCACTTTTCTGATTCCCATTTCTTTGATTCTTTTGGATGCTGAAAATGATGAAAGCCCAAACAAACCCAAACAGGCAATGAGTACAGCGATGACAGTAAATCCCATTGAAAGCTTTCCGATGACTTTTTCCAAATGGTATTCTCTTTGAAAAGCTTCATCCAAAAATGTGTATTCAAAAGGGTAATCGGGGCTATACTTTTTCATAACCGATTCCAAATGTCCCAAGATATCCTCCATTCCATAATTTGGATTAGTTCGGATATAATAATGAAAACCAAGGTCTTGGCTATACATGAAAACCATAGGCTCGATATTTTCCCTAAGGCTATTGTTATGAAAATCCTCCGTGACACCGATAACCTGCCCCAAACCATGCCAAGCCTCCAATTCAGTCCCTATTATTTCTTCTAGCCCTATTCCCATCGCTTCCATACCTTTCCTATTGATGATGTATTTTGGATTTTCGGGATTTAGATCCGATGGGAAATTGGCGCCAGTGACAATGGGAATTCCCATGGTCGGCAGAAAATCCTCGTCACAGCGAAGTATTTTAAAGGTAATGTTGTCACTTTCAGACTTGCCCTTCCAAGAAATATCATCGGCTGTGATCGGGATAGAAAGGATATCGCTTCCCCCAAATCCTACGCTTTCGATACCTGAAAAAGCTTTCAAGTCACTTTTGAAGGCATCAGGATTTTTCAAAATAGATTCCTGTGGATCAATCACTATGATTTGTTCCTTATGGAAACCAAGGTTTTTGTTGCTGATAAAATCAATTTGCTTGTAAACTGCCAAACTGCCAATAATCAATATGGTGGAAACTGCCAATTGGCCCACTACCAATGTCTTTCTAAGTCCTGAACCTTTGAGGTGGGAACCCGAATCGCCTTTTAAAACAGCAACCGGATTGAATGAAGAAAGAAAGAATGCGGGATAGGTTCCTGCCAACAATCCACATCCTAATGTCAATAGAATTATCCCGAAGACGATGACTGGATCCATATTTTCTATGGAAATATTTTTGTCAGTTAACTCATTGAAATTCGGCAACATCAAACTCACCAAAATAATGGCTACTATCAAACTTAAAAAAGACAGCATGATGGATTCCAAAAGGAATTGATTGATCAAACCGATTTTCCCTGCACCGATGGCTTTCCTTATGCCTATTTCCCGGCTTCGGGTCGTTGACCTTGCGGTAGCCAAATTCATAAAATTGATGCAGGCCATCACAAGAATCAAAATACCGATCGCTGAAAACAGCCACACTTGCTCTATTCTTCCTCCAGCAACTTGTCCATTTTCAAAGTTATTGTAAAGTCTGGATTTTGTAAATAGGAACAAAAATGGGTTGCTGATACATTCGGGGCAGTTTTTCTTGATCAAGGGAGATATTTTTTGATTGACCATTTCGAGATCGGCATCCTTATGCAATGCAACATAAGTTTTCGATCCACCGCTTTGCCAATTTTTAGTCCAAGGGTTTTCCGCTTTGAATATTTCAATCGGCAAAACAAAATCAAATTGGAGGCTTGAATTCGCAGGTAAATCTGAAAAGACGCTGCTGACCATCATGTTGTATTTACCGTCTATCAGCAGCATTTTTCCAATAGGATTTTGACTGCCAAACAGTCTTTTGGAAAGACCTTGGGAAATTGCAATGGCATTTCGGTTGGAAATAGGATTAGACTTATCTCCTTTTTCAATAGGGAAACTGAATATTTGAAACAAAACCGGGTCACTGTAAATCCCATTTTGAAGAAAAGCCTTATCTTCTGATTTGACAAGGAGTTCAGTATTCATGCTGGTTTGTGAGACAAATTCAACTTCCGGAAGATCACTTATTATGGCCTCAGCCAACCTCACAGGTGTGGCAGGATAAGAATTTATAGATCCGTCTGAGTAGGAATTGTTGAGCATCACCGTAAATATCCTTTCCGAATTGCTGTGGAAACGGTCAAACTTCCACTCATCATGAACCCAAAGAAAAATAAGCATGCAGGTGGCAAGTCCAACACTCAAACCAATGATGTTGATCACAGAATAGCTTTTCTGACGGATGATGTTTCTAAGTGAAACTTTGAAGTAATTTTCAAGCATGGGATTAAGTTTGATTGTATGGATCTGGATAAAACTTCAGGTTTGACCTAGACAAGGATCAAGCCAAAGAAAAGCCCGAAATAAGAAACAAAAGAGCTGTTTATGATCTTTTTTTGTCCGAAGACGGTCTCAAACGTTCAATTTCGGGCAAAATCACTTTTTTCTCAAAATCAAAAATTAAGAAAGTAATCAATTCCTAGTCTAAGAAATAGCAATGTTTTTCCTAATCGGGAATTCAAAAAACTATATTTGCACCTTCAAAATAACAGAGTTTCACATGGATAATTTTATTGAAGAACTGCGCTGGAGAGGAATGCTTCAGGATATGACACCGGAAATCGTTGACTACCTAAGCAAAGGAATGGCATCGGCCTACCTTGGTTTCGATCCAACAGCAGATTCTTTGCATATCGGGCACCTTGTCGGGGTGATGACTTTGCTCCATTTCCAAAGGGCTGGACACAAACCTTACGCCCTTGTCGGCGGTGCCACAGGCATGATCGGTGACCCAAGTTTCAAATCATCTGAAAGAAACCTATTGGACAAAGCCACTTTGGACCATAACGTAGCCTGTCTTCAGACCCAATTGTCCCACTTTTTGGACTTCAGAGAAGGAACTGCGAATAAGGCAGAACTTGTCAATAATTACGATTGGATGTCCGAATTTTCCTTT
>JBBRFK010000049.1:0-19867 GCA_038224435.1 Cytophagales bacterium
GCCCCATCCAATTTCGGGTAAGTAAATTCAAATCCAGCTTCTTGGATTTTCTTGGACGAGACTTTATTGCCGCCCAAGACCATCATGGCCATTTCTCCCAAAATCAGTTTCAAGCCAAAACCGGGAACACCCAAGCCGATATAGGTTTTGCCGGCATGCTTGGCAGCAGCTTTGGTAAGTTCAGCATTGGTGGCGGGATTGGGCCCGACGGCATTATAGCTACCGGACAGTTTTTTATCATTGACCGCAAAAGAGAACATCCGGACCAAGTCATCGATTGCAATCCAACTCATCCATTGGTTTCCGCTTCCAAGAGGCGCCGCAATAGGCGGTTTCATCATTTCTTTGAGCGCTCCGCCGTCTTTGTCAAGGACAATACCGATGCGTAACAGGACTGTCCGAAGACCCAAATCCGCAATTTTCTTGACCTCGTTTTCCCAGGCGATCACAACTTGGGCGAGGAAATCGGTTCCGGGTTTTGTATTTTCATCCACCAGTTTATCTTCCGTATCGAATCCGTAAAAGCCCACAGCGGAAGCGGAGATAAAAAATTCGGGTTTTTTTGAAGCATGTTGGATTGCCTCATGAAGCAGTGATGTGGAATGTGTCCTGCTTTCCAAAATGGCTATTTTCCTATCTGGAGTCCATCGCTTTTCTGCCACACCTTCCCCGGCAAGGTGGATAATACCATCCGCCCATTCGATGGCAGCATGATCGATGCTCTTTTTTTCAATATCCCAGGAAAACGACTTTTGGGCATATTTCTTTGGATTTCTGCTCAGCCAAGCTAATGCATGGCCCTCGGATTCCAATAATTGTGTAATATTCTTCCCAATCAAACCCGAACCTCCTGTGATCAATATATTTTTCATGTCTTTTTTTTTCTAGGTATTAAACCAATTTCTGAGCTATTGTTTATATGATCCCAACTGGGCTGAAAAGTTCTGATTCTGACAAATCCGGCTTCAGGTCCGAAACTATCCTTACTCCCGGATTCCGTCCACCCGCTCCATTTCTCTAAACGCTAACCGGTTTTTGTAGATCTGCGAAAACTCAGATTTTCATTTCGCAATCATGTATCCCAAAAACACGGCCAAAATCCCAAGTAACAAACTTCCAAGGATATAAGTCAGGGCCGTTAAGTAGTTTCCGGCTTGGAGCAAATTCAGGTTTTCTGCCGAAAAAGCCGAAAAAGTAGTAAAACCACCACAAAAACCCGTGATCAACAGCAGTGACCAATCTGAAGAAATATGTTCATTTTTTGCAAAATAACCCATCATAAGCCCGATCAGCAGACAGCCGATGATGTTTGCCGTAAAAGTCGCTAGGGGAATTTCATTGGAAAACCTTGCTGTCAATACTTTGATCAGGTATCGGAAAATACTTCCAACACCTCCGCCGATGCCTACCAAAATGATTTGTTTCATGAATTGATATTTGATTGATTGCCGGTAATGAAGGGATCAAAACCCAACTCAAATTAAAATTAGATAAATTTAACAGAAAGCATCTCAAAATCTGATGGACCCTCCATAGCTTCGTGAAACAATTTTCCGAAATTTTGACTTGATTTATAGTCCGAAATACAACAATTCAAAAAAATGATGCACTTCAAAAAAAGGCCATACCTACTCTTATTCTTTTTCTTAGCGGCTTTCTCACTTTTTGCCCAAGAATATCCAGACCAAAAAGTACCCCTCGACCCCAGAGTCAGAGTGGGTTTGTTGGAAAATGGATTGACTTATTACATCCAACAAAATCCAAAACCGGAAAACAAAGTCGAGCTTCGTCTTGCCATCAATGCCGGATCAATACTTGAAGATGAAGACCAACTCGGTTTGGCGCATTTCACAGAGCACATGGCTTTTAACGGCACTAAGAATTTTGAGAAAAATAACCTGATCTCCTATTTGCAATCCATCGGAATTTCTTTTGGAGGTGACCTGAATGCCTACACGGGATTTGATGAGACGGTGTATATCCTGCCGATTCCTTCGGATGATGAAGAAAAATTGAGAAACGGCTTTTTGGTTTTGAGCGATTGGGCGGGAGGAATCCTTATGAAAGAGGAAGACATTGACAATGAGCGGGGTATCATCGTCGAAGAATGGCGTACCGGTCAGGGGTATACCCAAAGGATGAGGGACCAATATTTTCCTGTCCTGTTCCACGACAGCCGCTATGCGGAGCGCCTTCCCATAGGTAAAATGGACATTGTAGAAAATTTCGAATATGAGACCATCAGGAGGTTTTATAGAGATTGGTATAGGCCGGATAACATGGCCGTAGTGGCCGTGGGGGATGTTGATCCAGATAAATTGGAAGCCTTGATCAAGGAATTTTTTGGAAGTCTTGAAAATCCGGCTGAACCAAAAGAAAGAAAGCAATTTGGCGTTCCGGAGCACAGGGAAACCTTTGTCAGTATCGTCACGGACAAGGAAGCACCGGGAATCCAGATACAGCTTTTTTACAAACACAAAGCCCTGCCCACTCAAACCAAATCGGATTACCGCAACTTTTTGCTGCGGACTTTTTATGGAGGCATGCTGACCCAGCGCTTGGATGAAATCCGGCAGAAGCCAGATGCGCCTTTTATTTTTGCTGGAACCGGATATGGTAATTTTGTCCGTGACTTGGATTATTTCTCCGCTTCCGGCGTCGTCGCTACGGGAAAAATTGAAGCCGGGATACAATCACTCCTTGTGGAAAATGAGCGGGTGGCGCAGTTTGGTTTTACCCAAGCTGAACTTGACAGGGTGAAGCGTGCCGTGCTCAATAACGCTGAGAGGTCTTTCAAAGAAATGGACAAAGTGGAATCCAGATCCATTGTGAACCGCTATGTCAACCATTTCTTGGAGGGGAATTTTGCGGATGGGGAAGCATGGAAATATGAGTTTTACAAAGAGATAATCCCAAATATATCATTGGAAGAAATCAATGCTCTTGCCAATAAATTGGTCAGGGACGAAAATCGGGTCATCGTCATCATGGCCCCTGATTCTGAAAAGGAAAATTTGCCTTCCGAAAATGAGGTTTTGGCGCTGTTTGACGCCGTGGACCAATTGAAATTGGAACCTTACACAGAGAAAGTATTGGCCGATAAACTCATCCAAAATCTACCAGTTCCCGGGAAAATCACTGAAACCAAGTATGTAGCCTCCATCGATATCCATGAAATACTGCTTTCCAATGGTGTTAAAGTTTTTGTCAAAACCACAGATTTCAAGAATGATGAAATCCTGTTTTCCGCCACGGGTAAAGGCGGCGTTTCACGC
Source organism: Cytophagales bacterium (assembly GCA_038224435.1). Taxonomy (GTDB): domain Bacteria; phylum Bacteroidota; class Bacteroidia; order Cytophagales; family Cyclobacteriaceae; genus Cognataquiflexum. The sequence goes on from JBBRFK010000049.1 coordinate 3,276, forward strand.
TATGATGAAAAGGACCATTATACTGCCAATTATGCAGGGGTGCTGATCAATGTCATGGGAATCGGAGAATTTTCCCCTTCCGACTTGAGGAAAGTTTTGGTTGGGAAAACCATGTCAGTAACTCCGAATATTGGCATGTATTCACAGAATATTGCAGGTTCTTTTTCACCAAAGGAAATGGAAACTGCGATGCAAATGATTCACTTGAATTTCACTGCTCCGAGAAAAGACCAAGAGCTGTTTGATGTGTACATCACCAACCAAAAAACCCAGTTGGCAAGCGCGCAGGTCAATCCCGATTACCAATTTTCCAAGCAGGTAAACAAAATTTTGGCAAACGGACACCAACGTGCAGCAGGGATTTTTGATCCGGAGGATCTGGATAAAATTGACTTGGACAGAGGTATGGAAATCTATGCTGACAGGTTTGCCAATGCAGCCAATTTTGAGTTTTTCTTTACAGGAAATATTGATATGGAAAACTTCAAGCCACTTTTGGAACAATATATAGGAAGCCTTCCTTCCAATCCTGATTCATTGGACCAATTCAGAGACCTGGGAATCCGCACGCCGAGAGGCAGCTCAGAAACCATCAATGTCGGAACGGATGAAAAAAGCCAAGTCAACCTAATTTTTTCAGGAGAAACAACATATGACCGGAAAAAGGCTGCGGACGTTTCTTATTTGGGAGAAATCCTGACCATAAAGCTGATCGAATCTCTAAGGGAACAGATTGGCGGCGTATATGGCGTCGGAGCCAATGGCAGCATGGGCATCCAACCGGTAGGGAATTTCTCTTTTTCGATAGGTTTTCCATGCAGTCCTGATAAGGTGGACAAGTTGATTGAGGCGGCTTGGGCTGAAGTAAAAGCGATCCAAGAAAACGGGCCGACAGATGAAGACCTGGACAAAGTCAAGGAAAAAAGAAGGATATCTCTCGAAGAAAATCTAAAGCGAAATAATTATTGGCTAGGACAGCTTTCTGCGGTGAGGACGTATGATTTACCATGGGAGGCATTGTTGGAAGGGCAAAAAGCCATCGGGTCCATGACCAAAGAAAGGATCCAAAAAGCGGCACGGGAGTTTTTGACCAAAGAAAATCTGTTGGAGATCAAGAAGTTTCCGGAATTGAAATAAGCTGTTTTTTTGTTGAAAATCACTTCAATAGGTCAAATAGTCAATGCAGATTAGAAATCAGGGATACTAAATTTCAATAAGTAGGCATCAAAAGATTTGTTATCTGTGGCATTCAAAACAAGGGATTTACCTTGATCGACCCAACTAAAAGAGAGGTCTAGGGTAGAAAGAAACCTCGTGGTGGTGAAATCAGTCAGTTGGATCAGTTTTCCAGTCTGTAAATTTTTTATCCATACTTGGTTATACCCTGATCTATCAGAAAGAAAAGCCATTAAAAAAGGGGAATTTGGTGAAATACTTGGTATTTGGTCATTCCATTCGGATTCTTCCAATTCTGATATTCTTCCGTCCGTAATGCTATACCCTTGGATATCAAAAACACTTTTAAATGGATTGTCTTTTTCTTCTCTTGTGCTGATTGCCAAGGTATTTGTTCCTTTCCAAAAGCTTGTTCCTGAAGTACTTGTTTGTCCCCAAGATTCAATAATCGGAAGATCAGCAATAAAAGAAATTTGATTGTCGAAAAGGTTCATCCTCAAAACACTCTCTTTCCTGATATCAGTGGAGTCTAATGTAAAGAGAATCTCCTTGTCATCTTTTCCAAACACTGGGAAGTTGGCAAAATAGTTACCCTTATATACACGTTTGATGGTTTTCGTATCCATATTATAGATTCCAAGATGTTGGGGTCGATAGCCTTGTATTTTTATGGGCACATCTTCATCAACTGTAAATACCAAGCTACTTCCGTCAGAAGACCAACTTGGATGGAAAGCATTTTTTTGGATCAATTGGACCTCGCCGGTAGTCAGGTCTCGGATATAAAGACTCAAAGCACTCCTGTTTTGGCTATCTACCCATTGGAAATTATCACAATAGGCAAGGTACCTGCCATTGGGCGAAAGACTTGGCTTTCTTATTCCCTCAGGCCTTTTAAGTTCAAAAATTACCTGACCCTCCCTTACATTGTGGGGACTTATCATAATGGAATTGGTAGAATTACTCTCTCCTGCTCTCAATGCTTTGACTGTAAAAATGTATTTAGCATTTGGTTGCAGGTTGGTTACACGGAAAGAAGTTACACCTGATGTCAATCTAGCAATCCTTGTTTCCTGTTGGTTGTTTCCTTGCGATTCTTGATAAACCTCATATACCGAAGCCTTGACAGTTTGGGGACAAAACAAATTACAAATTGTGGCAGATGACCAAATTAGCATTACCGATTGTGGTCCTTCTACATTGCCATATAGCGTGGGAAGTTCCAAGACCGAACCCTCAGGAATAGCATCATTAGGTTCCATGCAAGAAAAAAACAATACGAAAATGATTGCGGGAAAAAGGGTTTTCTTCAACATAAAGGTTTGTAAAGTTTGCGGTTAAAACCTTGACGCAAAAATTAAGTTAAATGCCACAATTTAATGGCTTGAATTTTACTTTTACTTTAATTTCGAATTAATCAGTGGATTTAAACCGATTGACATTTGCGGACGAAGAAAATAAAATCGGGAATTTTTATGGTAAATTTTCAAATGAATTTTTTATCTAAAAACCATTTTATGAATTTCTCCAATTTCTCATTTTTGATTATTCTACCTTAATTCGCGCTATGGATTTACAATGGATATGGGAAGGAATCAAAGCTGGCGTCGCCCAAATGACCTGGCTAGAGGCCTTTGCTGTGTTTTTTGGGATAGCAAGCGTGTATTATTCCATCAAAAAGAATATCCTTGTTTTTCCAACAGGAATGGTCAGCACGATTATTTATGTCTATATCTGTCTCAAATACAGGCTCTATGCAGACATGGGCATCAATGCCTATTATTTTGCCATGTCAATATATGGATGGTATCTCTGGAGCAGACCTTCTGAAGGTAAAGAAGAATTGCCCGTCACCTGGCTTAGCCGCAGCGGGATTGTCCAATCCATCTTGTTGTTCTTTGGATCTTATGGTGTTTTGTTCTTTGTTTTGGTCAATTTTACCGACAGTGATGTGCCGGCTTGGGATTCATTCACGACAGCCTCGGCATTTGTCGGGATGTGGTTGATGGCCAAAAAGAAGGTCGAAAATTGGATTGCGTGGATTATCACAGATATCGTTTCGGTTCCTTTATACTTCTATAAAGGATTGATGCTAACCTCCTTTCAGTTTTTGTTTTTCACCGTTTTGGCTATTGTCGGTTTGATAGCTTGGATCAAATCCGCCAATGTAGAAAAAAAAGAATATGCTTAAAAAAGCCGTCATCATTGGCCCGGAATCCACAGGCAAAAGTACTTTGGCCAAAAACCTCGCAGACTATTTTGGGTGCTTATGGGTGCCGGAATTTGCAAGAGAGTTTTTGGAAAAACTAGACAGACCATATCGATATGATGACCTGCTCGATATTGCAAAAGGACAGATTTCATTTGAAAATGAGCTTAGTCAGAAATCCAAGGAACTATTGGTCTGTGATACGGACCTGAATGTCATCAAGGTTTGGAGCGAGCACAGGTTTGGCAAAGTCGATCCATGGATCATTAACATGATTGCCAAAAGGAAATATGACCTTTACCTGCTGACAGACATTGATATTCCTTGGCAGGACGATCCACAGCGGGAACATCCCCAACCCGAAATGAGGGAACATTTTTTTGAGATTTACAGAAGTTTACTGCTTGATTCCGGGGTTCCGTTTTGCGTCATTTCAGGAAAAGATGATTTCAGGAAGTCTAAATCCATTGATTTTATCAAAAAAACCCTGTTCGAATAAATAGAGGGCAAATTTTTTTTACAAATCATGAACTTTGTCAGAGTTAAAAAGTAATTTAATGAATAGTTTTATTTTTATTTTATCCTGTTTGAAATCAGATTCACTCAAAAAATTATACTAAACTTTTTTTTAAAATCACCTGAAAAAAGCAGCCTTAATGACCATGGATCTTTTGCTGATTGCTTCAGCCGAGGCATTTTCGCAGGATAATCCCCATCTTACCGAACCGTCAAAGTTGACGGGTTATTTCTTGTACTCAACCTGCTTGTAAAATTCAGTGGCGGTGAGACAACAAATAACTTCCGTGATGGTGATGTAATAAGCTTTTCCTCTGGTTTTGTAATGAGGTGAAAGAGCAATAAAGCGGGTTTTATTTGCGAATTGATACCCATCATCCAGTTCAGCGAGTGATCATCCAGAATGGCAAATCTGGTATTCAATCAAGGCTTGCAGTTTCATTATCCCAATGGTTGGAATTTCAACGCACTGCTATCCTTCCCAAGGGCGGTATGGTTTCCGCTAATCAGCAAAACCATCAAAACGGGCCCATGCATCAGCTGGTTTGTGACTTTACCCATGCCGGTCAGGTTTGGAATGAACAATCCTTCTTCTTCGGAGTTTGTTTTGCAATCAGGAGTTGCATTTTAAAAGATGTTAAAATTTCTTTGCAATCGACCGTTCGTCATTGAAAATAGAAATGCTTCCCTAAATTAACCTACCTTTGTGAATAACTTGCAGACATTCACCTAGTTCGTTTCAAGAATCTATCAAATTCAATCAAAAATATAATATGCGTCCGCCTCGATTTAGTACAGCAACATCCTTTCATGCCGATCTGAAGACAAGAATCAAAAATTACTTTGCAGAAAAAAATTTAGAACCAACCGGCAACAGTTCACTTTACTTCAAAGCCATATTGTTTGTGGTGATGTTTGTGGCTGTCTATGTCCACCTTGTTTTCTTTACCCCATTTTGGGCCATAGCACTTATAGAAGCCATCCTTTTGGGAGGTTTGGCCTCAGCCATCGGATTCAATGTGATGCATGATGGCGCACATGGAAGCTTCAGCAAAAAAGAATGGGTAAATGACCTTGCCGGCGTAACCATCAATTTTCTCGGAGCCAATGTTTTCATGTGGAAAACAAAACACAATGTCGCCCACCATTCCTTTACCAACGTCGCAGACCACGATGACGACATGAATGCAAGGCCGTTTTTGAGATTATGTCCTACCCAAAAAAAATATAAAATCCACAAATACCAGCACCATTACTTTTTATTCGTGTATTCTCTTTTGTACCTGTATTGGGTATTTGTGACCGATTACAAAAAATATGTTCAAAAAAGAGTCGGTTCAGTTCCAATCCAGAAAATGGGATGGGGAGATCATCTTTCATTTTGGGGATTTAAAGTTACCAACCTTTTCCTTTTCATCGCTTTACCGATATATATGGTGGGCTTTATGCCCTGGTTGGTTGGCTTCTTGATTTTTGGAGTTTCCACAGGGGTATTCCTCAGTGTGGTTTTCCAATTGGCGCATTCATTGGAGGAGACAGAATATCCTTTGCCATCTGAGTCCAACAAACTTGAAGATGAATGGGCTGTCCATCAGCTGAGGACTACAGCCAATTTCGCTACTGACAATAAAATCCTTTCTTGGCTTGTCGGCGGATTGAATTTTCAGGTGGAGCACCACCTTTTCCCAAACATCTCCCACGTGCATTATCCTGCCATCAGCAAAATCATCAAGGAAACCTGCAGGGAATACAACATACCTTATCTGGAGCATCCAAAGATGAGACTGGCTTTCGCTTCACATGTGAACCATTTGAAACACCTGGGATCAATTTATTAAAATAATCAGCTTTCTTTTCAGAATCATAACCAAGCCATGGACCAAATCCATGGCTTTTTTATTTCCCAACAAGTAACCTTAACAAAAAGACAAAAGCATCCATTCTGATTTTTTCTTTGGATCTGAAGCTTTTCCAATTACATTTGCCTAAAGATCATTAGGGGTGCCTTAACAAATCGGGCTGAGATCATACCCACAATACCTGATCCGGGTAGTGCCGGCGAAGGGAAATGAGTAACTCGAATTAATCAAATTGACCACAGAGGACTTAGTCCGGGACAGGAATATTCCTGCCTAAGCTTGCATGCAAAAATCTATGGCAATTTTTTGGTTTGGGAAATAGGGTAAACAAAAAAACAGAAAATCTCCCCTGGTTTTCTGATGTTTAACCAAATGTTGCTAAGGCAATAAGTATCAATTTAACCATGAAAAAATCAGTATTTATGCTAGCCTTTTGGCTGGTATCCTTGTCTGTGTTTGCGCAGTCAAGCCTCCGGGGAGTGATCAAAAGCTCTTCCGGTGATGAATTATTGGGTGCCAATGTGGTGCTTTTGGGAACTGGAAGAGGTTCCAATTCGGATGCAAACGGGAAATTTGAAATCAAAAATATACCGGATGGCAAGTACAGTTTAAAGGTCAGTTACCTAGGTTTTGAATCTTTCAGCCAAGAAATCAATCTTCCTTTTCCTTCCGGATTACAGGTGACACTCACTCCGGGCAGCTTACTCACGGAGGAATTTATCGTCTATGCCACGCGGGCTTCTGAAAGAACACCGACAACATTTAAGATGATTGACAGAAGTGATATCGCCAAACTCAACCTAGGTCAGGATATTCCTGTCTTGCTGAATTTTACACCTTCGGTGGTCAGTTTTTCGGACGCAGGTGCTGGAGTAGGCTACACAGGATTGAGAATCAGAGGTTCGGATCAGACGAGAATCAACGTCACCGTCAACGGCATCCCATTGAACGATGCTGAGTCCCATGGCGTGTTTTGGGTGAACACCCCGGATTTTGCCTCGTCCGTAGAAAATATCCAGATCCAGCGCGGTGTCGGAACCTCGACCAACGGAGCTGCCACTTTTGGGGCAAGTATGAATATCCAGACCGACAGCCATCAGCAAGAAGCCTATGGCGAAGTGGACAATTCCTTTGGTTCCTTCAACACCCGCAGGCATATGGTCAAAGTCGGAAGCGGACTGATCAATAACCGGTGGGGATTTGATGCGAGACTTTCCCAGATCAGCTCAGATGGATTTATCGATCGGGCTTTTTCTGATTTGAAATCCTATTTCCTTACAGGTGGATATTATGGGGAAAACCATGTTATCAAATTGAACCTTATTTCAGGCAAAGAGCAAACCTATCAATCTTGGGAGGGTGTTCCTGAATCCCTGCTTCAAACCAACCGGACTTTCAATCCCTACGCTTACGACAACCAAACAGACAACTACCAACAGGACCATTACCAGCTGATTTACAGCGGAAATCTTGGGACCAATTGGAAAGCCAATGCAGGTCTGCATTATACCTACGGCCGCGGATATTATGAGCAGTTCAGGGAAAATGACAGACTGTCCAATTATGGATTGAATCCGATTGCTATCGGAGGGGAAACGATTTCCAGAACCGATATCATCAGAAGAAGATGGTTGGACAATGATTTCTTTGGTGGGGTTTTCTCCTTTAATTACGTCACCGATGATGATAAATGGAACGTGATTTTCGGAGGTGGTGCCAACCGTTACGACGGAGACCATTTTGGGGAGATCATCTGGATGGGAACCGCTGGTGCCACTCAGATAAGAGATCGATACTATGACAATACAGCCGTCAAAGATGATATCAACCTCTATTCAAAAGTTACTTTGGAAGCTTCAAAAGGCCTGTTCCTTTTTGCAGACATGCAGTTTCGGGGCATAGATTATTCCTTTACAGGCGTCAATGATGACAGAAGAGACATAGAGGGAGAGTACCGGTTTAGGTTTTTCAATCCAAAAGTAGGCTTGTCCTTTGAAACCGGAAAAGGAGAAACCTGGTATGCGTCCTATGCTGTAGCCAGCCGCGAACCAGTCAGAAATGACTTTACTGATAGTCAGGTGGCAAAAGCCCCAAAACCCGAAAACCTCCAGAATATCGAAGCGGGTATCCGTACCCAAAAAGGAAATCTGAGCTATAACGCCAACTTCTTCTATATGCGGTATAAAGACCAGCTAGTCCTGACAGGACAACTGAACGATGTCGGTGCATATATCCGTGAAAATGTGGCCAATTCTTTTAGGGCAGGGATCGAGTTGGATGGAGCATATAGGATTTCGCCCAAGTGGACCATTGCAGGTAATTTGACTTTAAGCAGGAATAAAATCGAGGAGTTTACCGAATACATCGATGATTATTCAGTGGAGGATTTCCGCCAAGAATTCATTGTCCACACCAATACGGACATTGCATTTTCACCCAATATCATCAGTGCGGCGATCATCGATTTCAGGCCGTTCAAAAATTTTGAAGTGAGTTTGCTCTCAAAATATGTGAGCGACCAGTTTTTGGACAATAGCCAAAATGACTCCAGAAAGCTAAATGCTTTTATGACAAACGACCTTCGGTTCAATTATAAGCTCAGACCTAGATTTGTGAAAAACCTCGAGTTCACACTCTTGGTAAACAATATTTTCAACCAGATGTATGAGCCAAACGGTTATACATTCAGCTATTTTCTTCCGCTTGAAGGAACGGCAGGAAGAGAGTTGATCACTGAAAATTTCTTTTATCCCCAAGCCGGGACAAATTTCCTAGCGGGTATGAGGATATTATTTTAAAAAAATATAAGTCCTCGGTTCCAGAAAAAACCAACTGGAACTAGGGTCATTTTTTCAGTTGATCTTAATGTTTTCTGAAGTGGAGATGTTTTGACACAGGCGGGAATCCTTGCCCAATTGAATTTATTTAGCGTAATTAATCAGCTTTTGATAATCTTCGATGGTTACCAACACGGCATTTTTTTCTTTTTCATCCACCCACAAAGGTAGCCACCCATCTGTTTTCCTAATCTCAAAATATACGTTTTCGAGAAGCAGAGGAGCGATTTTTTGAGCAAATTCAAAATGGGCAAATTTATCACCACCTTCAAAGGTAATTTCCCCCTCCAGATTTTTGTCTGGATGGGACCATTTCAGATGTATTGGAAATTCCGCAAAATCGGGTTCTAAAAATATGTAAGCTTCGTCGGTTCCTTGATTGAGAATAATGGAAAAAACAAGGTTGGGCAGGTTGGTGTCTTTTTTCCGCTTTCCATGCCGATATATAGTCATTTTGGCGTCCTTTCTATTTTCGATATCATAATAAGCCGCACGGACATTCTTAAAAAAAATCCTTTCCGCATCGCCCATACGCATTGGACTCGGTTCTTTTCCTGAATTATTTGCCCTTTTTTCATTGAAAAAAGACATGATCAAAACAAAAACCAAAGATCCGATCCCGAAGATTTTTAAGAGTCTAATCAGCTCGGGAGAAAATGATTCTTTGTTGTTTTTGGGCATTGCAAAGCAATTTTGTCTGTAATTCTTCAAGAACTTTGAAAAACGTAATGGCTACCTTACCAGTTGGTTTCTCGTTAAATAGGGTTGGTTCCTAAAATATATCCGCTTATATCATATTTGTTTATAAGCCTTGGCGAGTTTCGGCATGAACCTATCAAAATAATAACTGTCTTTGGGTAATCCGCAGGATTTTCGAAGAAGGTACAGATCAAGCTATAGCTTATATTCGATTTCCTTGTGTTTTTTTCTTCTCGAAATTTTTATTTTGTTTTTCAGAGTAAATTTTAAAAATTTTTTTAAATCAATTTTATAAATTTATTTTTGTAGCTTTTTGTAAGAAAATATTGTTTGGAATCATAACTTTTTCATTTGAATCTGTTTTTAATATTACGTAAAACAGCCCAATATCGGACACTTGTCCTTTAATGTCAAATTCCTTGTCAATAATCGTAATTGATTCTCCTAATTTAACGGGATGACTTATAAATATAATTATGGCTGATAATATGTTTGAAAGTATTGACCATTGGGCAACTAATGCAATTCCTATAACTGTAAGAACAGAGGTAATGAAAGTCAAAATATTTGTCTGTTGAACACCCCAAATGGCTATAATTATAATGACGAGAGTCACGAAAATGAACAAATTAATAGACTTTTGTATTGGTCTTATTCTGTATTTTGAATAGTCGTATTTTCTTTGAATTTTTTCGAGTGATTTTATAGAGATAAATCTTAAAATAAAAAAGGAAGAAATTGCAATTATTGTTTCTAAAATTCTAATATCCATATGGTATTTTTTTAATTCTCATTTTTCTATTTTGTTAATTTTATCAGGATATGTTTTAAATGCAAGGAAACAACCTTATATCATTTAATGTACATAGGATCCCGCATTGATGTCAATCGTACAACCTGTTGCGTGGTCTGCCAAACCCGAACAAAGTAATGTTACCATCGGTGCTATATCCTTTGGTTCAGTAAGTTGACTCAAGGCAATGTCGTTCAAAGCATAGGCTTCCCCATATTGATCCATAAAATCTTGTGCCATGTCAGTCCTGGTAAATCCCGGAGCGATGAGGAAGGCTTTAATTCCCTCTTTTCCATAATATCTTGCGATGGATCTCGTGTAGCTTACGATCGCTGCTTTTGAAGCGGCATAAGCCAGATAATCAGGCGTATCTCCTCTAAATGCCGCACGGGAAGTAATGTTTACTATCCGGCCGTTTTTATTTTGGCGTGCATGCCCGATAAATTCTTTGCTGATGATGGCCAAAGCATTGATATTGACATCCATTGTTTTTTGCCAGATATCCAGCCACTCCGAAGTAGGGGCTTTGTCCGAAATCCCTATCGCAATGCCGGCATTGTTTACTACTGCATCGATTTTCCCATATTTTTTGACCAATTCAGGAATCCACCCTATGACCAAATCAAGGTTGGAAAGATCGCAAGGAACCAAATGGGAAGGGTTTGCCAATGAATCCTGAAGCTTTTTCGCCTCAGTTATATTCTTATTAAAATGGATCAAAACTTCAGCCCCAGATTCAGAAAGTTGGGTGGCAATGGCTTTTCCGATCCCGCGGGAAGCTCCGGTGACCAGAATACGATGATTGGCTAAATTGATATGCATGGATTTGGTTTTTGCTAAATATTGACTTCAAAATTTACATCCTCTTGTAAGACAAATTTGACATCCCGAAGAAAATCAGGATGCAAAGGATTGATCAATAGATTATGTTCAATGGGATAGGCACTCGTAGGAATCCTGCAGGAAGGGACCATTAGAGCCGTGGTACCCATTTGTTTTGCCCAAAAATTACCGATTTGCTGTGTGCTTAGAGGATGCGATCTTCTCCTCCAGTCTGATGGGAAGTCTAAAGGGTTCAGAAATGGTATTTCTGCTGAAATTTCCATAGTGACCAACGACCAGGAGGATTTGCTGACTGTAGAGCCCTTAATGCTGAGCAATTCCAAAAAATTAAGTGACGCCTGATTGCAGGCATATATAAGAGGCGTTCCGGATTGGTTCCATCTTCCTGCCCCTAATCCATAGCCTAAGGGACTTCTGCCCTGGATGTTTTCTATAAGTCTGTAGTATTTCAAAATAAAACCTACATAAAACTACCCCAAGACATACTCTCCAAAGCCTCCTCGACCAACTCCACACCATAAGGATCACGCATCATATCTGCAGGAATCCTGTCTCCCAAAGATACATTGGAAGTGTGTAGCCACCCAGAAAATAACGCCTCAGATCCGAAAATGCGAACTCCTTTAAAAACGATCTTATCCATATCCATGATACTTTTGGTAAGCAAGCGGGTCAATATCTTATCCTCCTTTTTCCATCGGGAAAGGGTACTCGGATCCACCTCCATCAGCTCTGCTACCTCATGCTGACTATAACCCAAATATTCAAACAATGGCTTGGTATCAGCAAATGACATCGAAATCTCCCTATAGGCACTAGGCTCTGAAACCCGATCACCTGGAGCCTTGAAAAAATACTGGGACGCAAATAGATCGGGCACATCGGACGTGTCCCTGTATCCTGAAAGCGTGTAGGTGTAACTGATGGTCATAGCAAGATGGCTTTATCTCTTTCAAAAGTAATAAATATTTCTTATTTGCAATAATTTTTTATTGTATTTACAATAATTATCCAAGTATCTTTTTGATGTCTTCAGATTGAAGGTTGCAATTAATCCAGCCGCTGTCAAGTTCGGCTCCATACTTTTGATAGAAATTGATCGCCGGCGTATTCCAATCCAAAACCTGCCACATCATGCCGGTACAGCTATCCTCTAGGCATTTGAGCATGGTCCGGTCAAAAAGCAATTTCCCTGCGCCATGACCCCGCTCAGATTCGGTGACGACGATGTCTTCAAGGTAAAGCCGCTTGCCTTTCCAAGTACTGTAGCGGTAGTAGAAAATGGAGATTCCTATAATTTCTTGTGTCGCTTCTTTGACGGCCACAAAAAGCCCAAAAATCGGATTGGGTCCGAATCCGTCTTTTTGCATCATTTCCATAGTATTGGTTACCTGTTCTGGTGCTTTTTCGTAAAGTGCAAGTTCTTTGACCAGTTCCAAAACTCTCGGCAGGTCTTCTATTTTTCCTTCTCTGATAGTGTACATGACGGAAAATTACCAAAAAACTTAAAGGCAAAAAATCAATTTATATATTTGGACACATGGCGCTTTGGTAAGGCTCCACTTCTTTTCCAATACCTAACCCTGTTTGAAGCATGTTTTTAGCGATTGATGCCGGCAATACCAATGTGACCTTCGGTTTTTACGATGAAGATTTAAAGAGGTGGACCCATGAATACCGCATCAATACGCTCAAAGAACTTACATTGCTACAGGTTGAAAGGGAGATTCATTTGTTTTTATTGGAGAACGGCATCAAAACAGATACGATTACTTCAGTCGGAATTTCCTCTGTTGTGTCGGAGATCAATCCTATCCTGCATCGGTTTTGTAAAGAATACCTCGAAAAAAACTGCTATCTAATTGACGGAAAAAGCTACCAAAAGCTCAAGGTTAGCACTTCACGGCCCAATGAAATGGGGACCGACCTGATGTGCAATGTGACTGCGGCCTATGAAATATTCAAGTCCGCAACCATTATTGTTGATTTTGGGACGGCATTGACTTTTACAGCTGTTGGAAATCAAGGTAACGTCCTTGGCGTAAACATTGTCCCCGGATTAAAAACAGCGGTCGAATCACTTTTCAACAATACGTCAAAATTGCCGGAGGTCGATTTGAAATTACCAGAATCAGCTTTGGGTAAAAATACTGTCCATTCCATTCAGGCAGGAATATTATATGGTTACACCGGATTGGTCAAAGGCCTGTTGGAAAGCATGCAAAATGAATTGGGTTATCCCTGTCACATCATTGCCACCGGCGGACTTTCTTCTATCATATCCACATTGGAAGGGTCTTTTGAAGTTATCGACCGCAACCTCACTTTGGAAGGAATCCGGATGATTACTTTGGCAAATCAATGACCGATCAAAATAACAGGATCGGGACAAATCTGTCTGTATTTATCGATTTCCCGATGGGAACATACTCCTGGAAAATCCCCTTGATTGCCCATCAAATCCCACATAATCTGAAAATGCAGGTGTGGCGGCCAATCTCCGTTCTCAGGATAAGGACCAAGATGGCAAAATTCTTCTCCTTTGGAAATGACCTGACCTGGACTAAGGTGGATTAAGTCAGTTTTGGCCAAGTGCCCATACAAACTGAAAAATACCGTCCCTCCGACCTCGTGTTGTAAAATAATGGTGGGGCCATAATTTCCAAAACCTGCATTGTCCTGAAAGCTGTGAACCACTGCATCCAAAGGAGCAAAAACCGGTGTTCCGGCTTCAGCCCAGATATCCACTCCCATATGGATATCTCTGAAATCTTCCTCTGCTGTCGCAAATACGGTACTTCTGCTGTAAATCACCCGGTGCTCGAAGTATCCTCCATGACCAAAGCGTTTTCCTGCTTTGTGAAGCAAACCGAAAACATACCTGTTGAAAGTTTCTGTATTGGAAATTTCAACGGATGGCAATTCAAGATTGGTGGGTGAAAAATCCATTAGGATGGAATTGGAGTCATCCAATTTTTCTCCCATCACAGGAAAAACAAGTACATCCGAAAGTAAATTATCAATATAAGGCATGCGTTTCAATTTGCTGCAAGATAAAAATTTTGTCAGGTTACAGGTCTTCCCTTATCTTTATTTCCATGAATGACATCACTGTATTTCCATCTCTCGAAGATATCAAAGCTGCCCACGATAGGATTCAGCCATTTATCCACCGGACGCCGATCCTGACTTCTGAGGCCATCAATCAGATTGCAGGTTGTGAGATTTATTTTAAGTGTGAAAACTTTCAAAAAGTCGGTGCATTCAAAGCCAGAGGCGCTGCAAATGCTTTGATGAAATTGACCGGTGCACAAAAGGTGAACGGTGTCGCCACCCATTCGAGTGGAAACCATGCCGCTGCTTTGGCAAGGGCAGCTTCTGTCGCAGGCATCAAATCTTATATCGTGATGCCTTCCAATGCACCGGAAATCAAGAAAAAGGCAGTGGCAGGTTATGGCGGAGAAATCATCGAATGTGAACCGACATTGATCGCAAGAGAGACAACACTGAAAGAAGTGGTGGATAGAACCGGGGCAACGTTTATTCCCCCTTATGATTTCATGGACGTGATCGAAGGACAGGCCACTTGCGCTTTGGAAATGTGGCAGGAAGGTATTCCTTTTGAATCGGTTATGGCCCCTGTCGGCGGCGGCGGATTGCTCAGCGGAACAGCCTTGACGACCAAGTATATATCTCCTCAAACCAAAATAATCGCCGGAGAACCGGAAGGGGCAGATGATGCTTACCGCTCATTCAAAGCAAAAGAATTGACTCCTATGATCGAGCCAAAAACTATAGCTGATGGTTTGCTCACCTCTTTGGGAAAAATCAATTTTGAGATTATCATGGCATATGTGGATGATATCCTCACTGTGAGTGAACCAGAAATCATCGAAGCCATGCGCCTTGTCTATGAAAGGATGAAAATCATCATTGAACCTAGCTGCGCGGTACCATTGGCTGCATTGTTAAAAAACAAAGAAAGATTCAAAGGTCAAAAAGTGGGGATTATCCTCTCAGGCGGGAATGTGGACCTGGGCAAATTGCCGTTTTGAATAAGTTACTTTTTATAAACAGTTGTAGATTTATCCCTAATTTTATTGGGTTTTTTGCCCTTTAATTGAATTACTTCAATTGAATCATGTATTTCAGAGTGAAAAATATTATCATTTATAATTGGGAGATATTTAACAATTGCACCTATTTCCCTAACATCATAAGTAAGTACCTTGCAGATTGCGATAAAATTCTTTTTTAATAACAATTCAGTAATACATTCAGTTTGATTTCTTCCTCCATCTCTGTCTACTGAAACTCCAAGCGAATCTTTGAATGTAGCGGATGATGGCCTATCATTTTCAAAGTCCCAATTTACATTTACAACTCCTCTAAATAGAAATTCGGAGTCATCAATAATTTCATTAAACATGGAATTCAGATATGACTTTTAGTAAATCTTTAAAATTTATTGTGCTTTCAATTTCCTCTCCATTTTCAATTTTATACATGAAAAGCTCTTTTTCGAAAATTTCTATTTCTAACTGGTTATTTTGATCTTTAAAAAATTCAATTTGAATTGTTCCTCTACCTGTTGGGAACACTTTTGGTTGATAATCTAATTGGGAAATAATATCCTCAGTAATCTGAATTACTTCTTCATTAATAGGTTTGGAGTTGTACCCATTCCAATTTGATTTTAGATTTTTTAGATGAATAAGAGTTTGTTTATTAAGCTTTAATTTTTCAAGTGAATATCGATTAGAATCATTAAACCTTGTTGAATTTTGTGAACCAACAGGCTTATGGTAGGAGAAATTTATGGGTTCTTCAATAATTCTTGGGATTTGAGAAGTTGAATCAGCAATTAAAATTAAAGTTGCATACTTTATTAAATCGCTATATCTTTTCCTAGTATCTGATATTACATTTCTATTTCTCATTTTTTTGAAATTTTTTCTAAAGCTGAAATATTTTCCCCTAACCACCTGTGAATCTCTTTTGCTGTTTGATAATTCATAATTATTCCATTTTGAATAATTCTCACAAAGCTGTTTTTCAAATCTTTAGGTTCAACTTCTGCTGATTCTTTACCCATGATTCCATTTTCGATTGAAAATGTTTGGGATTTTGGTAATGCATTTCTTTCAAGGTAAAAATTCACAACTATTTCTCCCAAAGGATTAATTCCACCTTGGGCGCCATTTATGTAAACAGGATTATAATTTTCTTCGAAAATGTACTTACACTTAATTTTATTTTCAGCCATTATTTCAAATTTTATCAAAATAAATGAATTAAATTGATTAGTCAATAATATAAAAATGTGTTTTTGAATCCAAGATTCACTTATTTTAATCTTGCTATTTTTATATTCTAGATGAAGCGTTTTTAGGATTATTAATTGTCAATGCTGATGCCCGCCCTCACCATGTACATGGCCATGGTCTATTTCTTCAGGCGTTGCGTCTCGGACTGAAACTATTTCTCCTTCAAAATAAAGATCCAGTCCAGCCAATGGGGAATTGAAATCCATGTGCACTCCCTTGAAATCTATCTTGGTGATTTCCCCGCGCATTTGATTGCCTTGGTCATCCTGCATCGGGACTACCTGACCAATGCGGAGGGAGCCTTTGGACTTTTTGCCGTCCTCTTTGAAGTTG
>JBBRFK010000050.1:0-19636 GCA_038224435.1 Cytophagales bacterium
ATGTACCGGTTACTCACTTCCCCTGCACCACGAGTACAATCTCACCCTTGATAGGATGCTCCTTGTAATAATCGACGAGTTCTTGGAGTGTTCCCCTCACGTTTTCCTCGTAGATCTTGGTAAGTTCTCTCGATACGCTCGCCATCCTTTCAGGTCCGAACGCTTCCGCAAACTGCTCTAAGGTTTTCATCAACCGATGCGGGGATTCATAAAATATCATGGTCCTCGATTCGTCCAATAAAGATTCAATGCGGGTTTTCCTTCCTTTTTTGTGGGGAAGAAATCCCTCGAAGGTAAACCTGTCATTGGGAAGGCCTGAGTTGACCAAGGCCGGCACGAAAGCTGTGGCGCCGGGTAGACAGTTGACTTCCAACCCTGCTTCCTTGGCAGCCCTGACAAGCAGAAATCCCGGATCAGAAATTCCCGGGGTTCCTGCATCACTGACCAATGCCATGACTTCCCCTTTTTTCAGCCTTTCGATCAGTTTCTCAACCGTCTTATGTTCGTTGAAAATATGGTAACTCTGGAGGGGACGGTTGATTTCCAGGTATTTCAATAATTTGCCTGTAGTGCGCGTATCCTCAGCCAATATCACATTCACTGATTTCAACACTTCGATTGCCCTCAGGGTAATGTCTTTCAAATTGCCGATAGGCGTAGGTACTAAATAAAGATTGACCGGGACTTCTTCAGACATATCAGATTTTATCAATGGCCTTTGCCAATTTATGGTCTTTTTCTGTGACAATGTCTCCGGCATCGTGTGTATTGAGCTCAATGGTCACGGTATTGTAGACATTACTCCAATTGGGATGGTGATTTTGGGCTTCGGCAATGAATGCCACCCTGGTCATAAAAGCAAAAGCTTCCTGAAAATCCTTGAATTTGAAAGTTTTGGATAAGCTGTTTTTTTTCTCGGTCCACATGGTTAGATTATTTTAAAGTGAAATTACACCTTCGATTTTTGCTGCTTTTTCATATATGTCCAGAATAGCTTCACTGTTGGGCATCATGGCTTTGATCGTGGCAGAGACATAAGTCCCCTTTGAAGAATGCTTCAAGGTCATTTTATTATTTGGCAATAACCCTGCCACCTGTGCCTCACTTCCATTCGGAACGATAAATTTAAACATATACAAGGTGGGAAAAGAAGTCTGTGCTTCGAGTCTCTCTTTGAAGGCCTTTTTATCAAATGTCTCTTTCATCTGTCCAAATTTACAGTTTAACAACACAGAATAAAAATAAAAATCGGACATAAAAAAACCCGTGGAGATTACCACGGGTTCGCATTTTTTGTTTCTTCAAATTAGAAAAACTTATATCTGTAATCTTTCACGTCAGCAAGGTCTTCCAATGCCATCATGATCATGTAAGCTGTCCTTTGGGATGCATTCAAGGTCAATTGGCTTTGATAGGAATTGTAGCTTGCTATATCAGTAGCAGGAGTTAAGTTGTTCAATTTGATGACAATGATTCCCACATCCTCATGAATAGGCTTGCTAATGTCACCGGGATTTTTCAATCCAAATGCAGCACCGATTGCCTTGGGAGCATATCCCACACCCGGAAGAACCGAGGCGTTCAATCTCAAGTCAGGTGATTTGTCTAAAGAACCTTCATTTGGGAACACCGACTGCATTTCCTCCAAAGAAGCTTTCCCTTCAAGTTTACCTTTGATGATTTCTGCTTTTTTGTCATTTCTGACTTGGGTCAATACCTGCTGTCTCACTTGGTCCAATGTCGCTGTACCTTCCTCATATTTCTTTTTCAGGTTGGCCACGATGTATGAATTATCCAATTCAAAAACTGTAGAAACTGCACCCTCTGAAGCATCATTGAACGACCATCTTATGATTTCACGTGCACTTTGAAGGTTGTTCAACGTTCTTGCAAATGCATCCACGCTATTGGCTTGAATGATTCTATAGCCATCTCTTTCTGCATTCGCAGAAAATTCGGCAGCATTTCCAGCTGTTGAGGCAAATGAATCCGCTTTTCTGAAAACTTCGTTTCTTGTCACATCACTTGGTCCCAATTCCAATTCGATGGATGCTATTTTGTAGGAAGTAGATTTCGGCAAATCTGTGATCGAAATGATGTGGTAACCATATTCGGTTTCTACCAAGTTATTGATCAAACCTGTTGATTTTGCTGCAAAAGAAACATCAGCAAATTTTTCCACGAAATCTGCTTTGGCAAACCAACCGAGATCTCCTCCTCTTTGAGCAGTACCATCCTGTCCGTATTGTCCCGCAGCAGTAGCGAAATCAAGGCCGTTTTGAATTTCTTTCAAAACATTCTCTGCATTCTGCTTTACTTCTACTTTGGCATCGTCGGACATGTCCTGCGCTCCAAACAAAATATGGGCAGCTCTCATTCTTGGCGTTCCCTCAAATTCCGAAGTCACTTTGTGGGTAATGTAAGAAGACCTGTTGGTCAAGAACGGACCGTAAGTCTCACCCGCCTGCATATCGTCAACATTGGAGCTCAAAGTATTTGGGAGTTCTTCCCCCGGAGCAACTACCACAAAAGGTGTTTGGCCGTCAGAATTACGGATGGAGAAAGATGAATCAGCATCAGATGTCCTGAGTTCTTCTGTCAGTCTTTTGATCTCTTTGATCACCGCAGCAGAATCTTCCGAACTCGGAGTCAAGTCAAAACTTACGTATTCCAAGTCCGCCGAATTCTTCACTTTGAATTTTTCAGGATATTTGGAAATGTAGGCTTTCAATTCATTGTCAGAAACTGCTACTGAAGAATCTGAAATAGCATAGAAAGGAATGAACAAGTGATCCACATCGGCAATGCTGTTTGCCATTCTATGCTCAAGTTTGCCCTCTTTGGAGTTGGCATACTCAGAGGTAGAAAGCAAGTTGTCATACTTGATCCTTGATCTCCCTTTTCCAAACAACTTTTCCTGTTGTTCCCAAAAAGCCAATTGCTCTGGGCCGGCAGTCTCAAGTGACTGTAAAAAGGTGATCAGCTGTGACCTGTCAAATTCTCCAGTAGCGGGATTGGTGAGCTGCTGTCTCAATTCAGCAATGATGTTTTTGCCCTGCACCATATCTACCAATTCTGCATCGGAGATAGTAAGACCCAAGGCTTCATATTGCACGGCAAATACTTTGTCTACGATCAGTGCCTGCCAGGCCTGCTCCCGCAATGTACCCATCTCATTTTCGGAAGGAGTCCTTCCTGAATTTTGCTGGAATGATATTTTGATCTCCTCGATCTTTTGGAGGTATTCCTCATAGGAAATGTCCTCACCTGCAATTTCACCTACGTTATTTGCACTGCTTCCAAGAAGGGTGGAATTCGGTCCTAATAAGTCTCCTCCAACGAGGAAAAATATCAAACCTACTGCTATCACACCTATTGCAAGACCTGTTCTCTGTCTGATTTTTTTAATTAAAGCCATTCTCCTGTTTTTTGAAGTGCCGCAAAATAATTCAATCTACCTGTAAATTCAAAATAATATCACTGTCAATAAATTACTTATTGGATTCTGATCCCAAATGTATCTTAATTTTAACGGTTTCTATTCTATGGTCTAGTTTTGAAACTATGGTAAAGGTATATGATTCAAAGGTAATAGACTCCCCTTTTTGTGGAATATCCTCGGTCAGCGAGAGGATAAATCCGGCCAAAGTTTCGAAATCTCCGTAAGGAAGATCCCATCCATATTTTTCATTTAAATAATCTATTTCATGTCTCGCACTCAATAAATACTCGTGGTCAGAGAGTTTTTGCTCAATCAAATCGTCCTGATCATACTCATCCTGTATCTCGCCGAAGATTTCTTCTATGATATCTTCCATACTGACGATCCCGCTCGTCCCTCCGAATTCATCCACGACCAAAGCCAGGCTTTTTCTTTCTTTTATGAATTGGATCAAAAGTTCGTTGGCCAGAGCAGATTCAGGCACGATAATAATCGGGGTCAGGATGTCTGAGATTTTTTTGGGTTTTTTGAACATCTCCAATTGGTGGCAATATCCTATCACATCGTCAATGGATTCTTTGTATACGATGATTTTTGAATGGCCGCTTTCTGCAAAAATCTGCTTAAGCTCATCCATCGTATCTTCTATATCTACGGCCATGATATCCGTCCGGGGTACCATACACTCTCTGACGCGGATGGTTTTGAATTCTATGGCATTGTCAAAAATCTTTGCGTCCAAGTCCACTTTCACATCATGCCCACTGTGGTGAAGGCTGATTTTGATGAAACTGTTTAAGTCCGTCACCTTAAATACCGGCTTGTCTTCACTGTATTCCAATCTTAACACATTGGTAATAAACAACCTTGACATGCCTACAATCAGCCATACCAACGGATACATCAAAAAGTAAATAAGCTGAAATGGGAGGGAAAAGAAAGATAACAAGCTGTTTGGGTTGAGCATAAAAATACTCTTGGGAAGAAATTCTCCTGTAATCAATACAATAATGGTAGACAAGATGGTCTGAAGGATCACCACGTTTGCCTGGTTGTTGAAATATGGCGGAAGCCAGGCTTCAATCCAAGGTTCAAGCAAGTAAGCCATAAAAATACCGTACAAGACCAAGGCAATGGTATTTCCAATGAGGGTTGTTCCGATAAACTGCCCCGGTTTTTTGACAAAACCTGAAAGGACTTTTGCTGAAACTGATCCTTGTTTGTTTTGAATCTCTATCTGTAGCCTATTCGCAGATACAAAGGCCATCTCCATGCCTGAAAAAAAGGCAGAAAAAAGCAAGGTGATGGCAACGTAAATGAGGTATTGGGATTCTATCATTTTGCTTTTCGGCTTTTTACTTTTTTGATGGGGTTTGGCTTGGTTTCTGCGGCTTTTAAGGTTGCTTGGTTTTTTCTATACCTGTACCAAAAGAGCAAGGCAAGAGCAAACATGAAGACAGGATAGGAGCTGATCAACCCTGATGTGATCGTCAGGTGAGTGCCGATGATCACCAAGGCTGCCGAGAGTGACAAAAGTAAGAAGTCCGGTAATTTCATGCTTATAATCCTTCTCCGGGGAGAATGGTCCTGCTGTTGGTAACTTTAAATAGCTTGTATTCATTGAATCTGTCATCCGATTCCATCCCTGTCCCATTGAAGATGGTTTCCTTTTCTTGGATGGTTACAAATTTCTCAGTGTATATTTTCTTTGTATTGGGATCCCAAAACAGCTCCTCTGAGGATAGCTTTTGGTCCTTCTCTGTATTGTGCACTCTTACATCCCCTTCACCCCTGTAGATGTTCTTTGTCCTGTCATAATATCCCTTATCGGCACGCATCGTGGTGGTGGTATTGCCTTCTTTGTCAAAAAAGAAGATTTCAATGCCTTCAGGAAATTCAAGATCTCCGGCCGCAAACTCCATTTGCTTTTTGGCTTTTACTTGGGTCCGGATGATAGTGGAATCACTATGGAATAGTTCAACATCAAAAGCCAGTCCAACAGGTCCTTTGTACGTCTCCAGAATACTGCTGTCCACTTCGTCTCCGCAAGAGAGCAAGCCAAAGAGTAAGATAAGTGCAGGATATTTTATTCTGCCAAGGATACTCATGGCTGCAAAGATAGGAAAGATTGGTAAATGATTGGGGACATAAAAAAAGGCAGCCATTTTTGACTGCCTATTGATTCTATTTTTTTTAAAGATTAATCCCTAGATGCCAAGGTAACTGTCTCTCCGATCCAGCAACCCACTGTAACGGTCTCCCCAATCTGCCTGCTTTCAGTAAACAATTCTTCTTTGGATGGGAATCTTGCCCTTGCCTCAGCCATTCCTTTGCTGTCACCAGCTCTTGAGTAGGCATTGTATGCTGCAATGTAAACGGCTTGGTCATCTACCCTACTTACTCCCCTTCTGCAGTCTGCAGAGGAACTCATATACATTTCAGCAATGAGCTTCCATGCTTCCTTTCCTTTTTCAGCATCGAATTTGGCAGCATCCTGCGCAGATGTTCTTGCAGCACTTTTTCTACCTTCCACAGCATGGATCTTAGCAAGGTCGTAAAGTATTTCAGCCTTTTGGACATCATTTTCTACCAACGTCAGGGCTTTTTGCAACACCGGGAGTGCTTTGTCATACTCCCTGTTTTGCATGTACCTCATGGCTCTCACCTGTGATGTCGCATAGGTTGGATTCTGATTATCAATGATTTCCAATGCTGTAAGGAAAGAGGCTGAACCAAAGCATTTATATTTTACAGAATAATTAAATATCTGATTCGCCAACACCATATTGGTTGAATCTGCAGTCAGCCTTGGACCTAGTGTGGTTTCAATAAATTCACAATCTATAAGTTCCATTATCACAACCAATTGTTCCAAAGTACCTTTTGGTGCAGAGATGTCTTTGCCATTTGCTTCTGCTTCCGCCAAAAGGGCATTTAGCTTTTCATACTTTTCCAGCAATTCGACTTTTGTAAAAGCCTTATTGTTGGCATAATGTCTGTATACCAAGTCAAAATATGCCGCTACGAGATTAATGGTATTGAACGTGCCATTCAATTCAATTACCCTATCAAACACAGCAAGTGCCTGACCAAGCTTGGTTTTGTCTCCTTTATAATAATTGTAGCTATAATAAGCCTTGTTTTCGATCCACTTAGGCTCGTTGTCGAAATTCTGCTTTCTCAAATCAAAAATGGTGATTACAGAATCCTGATAAACTTTCTTTTGAGCGGCATCTGTGGTAGCTGCAGCAGCACCATTATAAATTGTCACCCCATTGATATAGATGGATTCATTGAGTTTGGGTGTGTTGACAAGCAACCAATAAAGCGACTTGGTCGCATCGACAAATTGCTCAGATTTCATATAATCCACGTAAGCAGCATTATATTCTCTTGCTTTGGCTTCGCCTTCAGTGTCTTTAGGCCAATTGAATTCCTGGGCTTGAGCCATTCCTACTAAGCTGAGGGTAAATAACCCGATGAGTGCGTTTTTAAGTTTCATATCTGTTAGTGTTATTCGAATACGCGTTTGTAAAACCAAGTATTATCATTCAATGAGAATCCTAAGGTGAAGCTAAAGTAATCTTCTTTGATCAATCCATTGTTGAGGGTGCCTCTCGAACCAACCTTGACTGCGAAGTTCATCAACGATAAACTGTTGATAGGTACCGAAGCTCCAAAATTGATGCCAATATCACTGATCTGCGTCTGATTCAGAATGAAGGGTGTCTGTTGGTATTCAATCCCGAACCTGATTGTTGACCTTTTGAATATATTACTGACCGTGGAGAAGTTTGGAATCAGCTGACCTCCAAGAGCAACCCTGTAAGTATCACCGAGTTCCCCCTGAACTCCTGAGAAAGTACGATATTGGCTAAAATTTTGCATTTGGGCTTCTAGACCAATTACAAATTTATTTATTTTTTCATAAGAAATCCCATAGCCAAGATTACCCGGTATAAAAATCGTTCCTTTTTCATTATTCCTTAATATATCCCCATCCGAATCGGGCTTACTAGCTTGACCAAAATCGGCAATCTTCGCAAATTCTTTTCCATTAATATCTCCAAATGCATTATAAGTGGCTCCCAGATGCAGGTTGCTTTTGTTACCTGTTTTGAAATAATAGTGGACTCCTCCTTTGAAAGTGACATCGCTGACGGTCAGTCTCTCATAGTATTCTGTCTGAAATCCGAATTCTGCCTCCTCAGGATTGAGCAATGCCAGTTGGTTGGTACGAATGGTAGATCCGAAAAGATAAGAAGCATGAATTCCCAAACTCAGATTTTTGGCCAATACAAAACCGTAAGACAGATAGGCCTCTGAAATCCCCCCTGAGCCTTCCACTCTGTTGATAGAAGTGAAATCAGAATTGTTTACTTCCCCTTTCACAAGGATGCTGTAACTCACACTTGAAATCTGACCCAAGCCCATTCCAAATGTTCTCTTCCCGGATTTGACCGGAAAAGACAGGGCTACATAGGAAAGTCCCCCACCGTCAATTGTCTCCTGATCGGTAGAACTTGTAACGTTTGTTCTTTTGTAGTTGAGCGCCGCCTGAAAATTAAAAATAGTATTTCGGGTTGAAAGCGCCGGGTTCATATAGTTTGGACCCCATCCAGTACCAAAACTAATTCCCAATCCACCCATTCCCTGATTTTGGATAAGACCGGAATTGTTGAATTCTCCCAACCCAAGTGCACTGTATGTAGATGCACTTGACTGTGGAGAGGCATGTGAGATAATGAAAAAGGTGCATAAAACACCCAGAAATCTAATCCTATTGGTAATTGACATTGTAAGTTAATATTCTATTCAATCCACGTAGGACCAAATTTGGGATTACAAATATGTGGTCTTTTGTTAAGCTTTCAAAGATTTTTGAGTCACCTCCACAAATAATGACCTTCAAACCATCGTATTGTGCCTGATAGGCTTGGATAAATCCTTGCATTTCAAACTGAATCCCATAAAACACCCCAGACCTTAAGCAAGATACAGTACTGTCTCCTATGAGATTTGGCTTTTCGCCCTGCTCCAGTTCCACCAGTGGCAGCCTTGCCGTATGCTGGTTCATCGCCTTGAATCTCATCTGAAGCCCGGGAGTAATCGCTCCTCCGAGGTAGCTGTCCGATTCATCCATAAAGTCATAGGTAATACAGCTTCCCAAGTCTATAGCTAAAACTGGAAACTTTTGAAAAACCGTCCTAGCGCCTATTGCCGCTGCTTTTCGATCCACGCCCAATGTCTCGGGGGTGGCATATAAGTTTTGAAACGGCAACGGTGTTTTTGAACCGAGAAACAAAAACGGAAAGTCCAACAAATCCTGAAGCTGAGATTCAGTATAGGTAACTGAACTGATGATGGCATGGCTGAAAACCTGTTGTTTTGAATAAATCGCAAACTGCGCTAAATCCTCAAAAATGCCTTCATCCAATAGGTTGTCCTGCTCAAAAACCGCTGTTTTGATTCTTGAATTTCCGATATCTATGATGAGCTGTTTCAAATTCAAACTTCAGATTGTTTTTGACCTTGGCTAAATTAGTCAAATTCCCACAACCCGCTTTTTGAATAAAATAAATTTAACTTTAGGGAGAATTATTTAACAAAAATTAACCCATGAAAACCCTTTCCACATATAAAGTCATTGGCTTGATGTCCGGAACCTCAGGAGACGGACTAGATATTGCCTGCTGTGAATTTGAAAAAGGCGGCAATTGGACCTTTGAAATCAAAGCAAGTGAAACAGTCCCTTTTCCAAAAAAGCTGGGAAAAAAACTGAAGAGGTCGCACCTGATGAGCGGATATAAACTTTCACTTCTGGATGTGGAATTTGGACGTTGGATGGGTGAGCAGGTAGAAATATTTGTCGGAAAGAATAACCTGAAGGTAGAGGCCGTTGCCTCACATGGACATACGGTATTTCACCAGCCTTCCAAAAAACTCAGCCTTCAGATCGGCAACGGCTGGGCATTGCATGTTGCCTGCGGAATTCCGGTGGTCAATGATTTCAGGATGCTGGATGTGCAGCTCGGGGGGCAGGGAGCTCCTTTGGTTCCGATAGGTGATATGCTTCTTTTTTCAGAATATGATTATTGTATCAATCTGGGCGGTATAGCCAATATCAGCATGGAATCTGAAGGCAAAAGGATAGCATTTGACATTTGTCCATTCAATCTTTTGCTCAACCACTTTGCCGAGGTTTGTGGCAAATCCTATGATAAAAACGGCAAATTGGCCAAAAAAGGAAAGTTGTTGAAGAAAGTATTGAAGCAACTCAACAAATTACCTTACTATCAGATCGAAGGTGCCAAATCCCTCGGAAGAGAAGATTTGGAAGGTTATCTCAAAATTCTTGAACTAAGCGGGGAACAAAAACCCGAAAACCTACTCCATACCTTGGTCGTCCATTTTGTCCATCAAATCAACAGGATTTTGATCCCGATATCAGGAAAGAAAACCAAGGTTCTCGTGACAGGCGGCGGTGCATTCAACAAATTTTTTATGGAAAAACTTGGTGAGTCCCTTGACTCTGATATTGAAATGATACAAGCGGATTCTTTGCTCATCAATTTCAAAGAAGCGCTTGTGTTTGCTTTTTTGGGAGTGCTGAGAATGCGGGGAGAAAACAACTCTTTGGCTACGGTGACGGGATCCTTGAGGGACAATTGCGGAGGGCTTATTCATGGTAAATAAAATGTGGACTTTTTGGCGTGGAGAATATTTCTATTTTTGCCAGCTAATAAACCCAAATATTTACCATGAAAGAACTACTCAAAAAGTTTGAGAACAAGCAGCCTGAAATTATTTTTGAATGGAGTGACAGTGAATCCGAAGCAGAAGGATGGGTTGTGATCAATTCACTCAGAGGCGGTGCAGCGGGTGGTGGCACGAGAATGCGAAAAGGACTTGACAGAAGAGAAGTCGAATCTTTGGCCAAAACAATGGAAGTCAAATTCACTGTCTCGGGACCTGCCATCGGCGGAGCAAAATCAGGGATCAATTTCGACCCCAACGACCCAAGGAAAGAAGAAGTACTCAGACGCTGGTATAAGGCTGTAATGCCTCTTTTAAAGAGCTATTACGGTACAGGCGGGGATCTCAACATTGATGAAATTCACGAAGTCATTCCGATTACTGAAAATTATGGCCTTTGGCATCCTCAGGAGGGAATTGTTAACGGGCATTTTCATGCCACTGAACCGGAAAAAATCAGAAAAATCGGTCAATTGAGACAGGGCGTTTCCAAAGTTTTGGAAGATCCCCTTTATACTCCCAACGGTCCAAAAAAATACAAAGTAGCCGACATGATCACCGGTTTTGGAGTTGCGGAGGCAGTCAGGCATTTTTATTCGATCTGGGGAGGAGACATCAAAGGCAAGCGGGCCATCATCCAGGGATGGGGAAATGTAGGTGCCGCGGCGGCTTGTTTTTTGGCTGTAGAAGGCGTGAAAATTGTCGGCATCATTGACAGAGAAGGGGGATTGGTCAATCCAACGGGATTTTCCTTGGACGAAATCAGAGACTTATTTATCAAAAGGGAAGGCAATAAACTTATTGCTGACGGTATGATCCCCTTTGCGGAACTAAATGAAAAAATATGGGATACTGGATGTGACATATTCATCCCAGCGGCAGCTTCGAGGTTAGTGACAAAAGACCAAGCTGAACGGATGATAAATGCCGGCCTTGAGGTCATCAGCTGTGGGGCAAATGTACCATTTGCAGATCCGGAGATATTTTTTGGGCCGATTGGCGTTTGGCTTGATGAAAAAGTGTCGCTCATCCCTGATTTTATTGCAAACTGTGGGATGGCGCGGGTATTTGCCTATCTGATGTCAGACCGGGTGGTGTTGACCGATGAGGCTATTTTTGGGGATGTAAGCAAGACCATTGGAAATGCCCTTCAATTGACGTTTGAAAAAAACAGCTCCCGAAACAAGGTTGCTGAAACCTCACTAGAAATTGCATTAAATCAGTTGGTATAAACATTTCACCAATCATCAGCCGGGAGGCGCTAATTTTAAATTAATTCCTCCCGGACCTGATTTAGCATGCAGACCTTTTCATTCAAAATAAGTAGTTTAGCGAAAATAAAATTCAAATTTGTATATTGGATGGCATAATATCACGGGTTTTTCTGAAACCGAAACTGTTGTAAAAGACTGCTTAATTTTAAAATTAATGAAGAACCTATTTGCCGTTTTTATACTTGTTTTTGGGATGGTTTCATTAAACCTGATTCCAGAGGCGAAGGCACAAGCAGACTCGCAAACAGAAATGACAGATGGGGATAGTTCCATCCATCAGGATGATGGTGAGACTGTTGATGGTGAAGGTCACGATGTCCACGGCTCTGCCCCTTTTTGGTTGGTGATACCATTTGTGGCTTTGTTGTTAATGATTGCGACAGGGCCTTTGTTTTATGAAAATTTTTGGCATCACAATTATCCAAAGATCGCTGTGGGATTGGCGATAATGGTAGTTTTCTATTACTTGTTTGTCCTTCATAATGTTCACGGACCTGTTCATGCATTGGCAGAATACATACAATTCATAGCCCTGTTGGCTTCATTATACATAGCTTCTGGCGGGATTTTGATCGAAATTGACAAAAAGTCAACCCCTCTTGCAAACGTTTTATTGTTGTTGGTCGGGGCATTGGTCTCAAATCTGATTGGAACTACAGGTGCTTCTATGTTACTTATAAGACCTTTCATTCGTTTGAATAAAGGCAATATCCAGCCTTACCATATTATCTTTTTCATCTTTATGGTCAGTAATATCGGCGGTTCATTGACCCCGATCGGCGATCCTCCTCTTTTTCTGGGATTCCTAAAAGGAGTACCTTTCTTTTGGACAATAGAACATAACTGGCCTGCATGGCTTCTCGCTTTATTGATTTTGGCGGTGGTGTTTTATTTCATCGACAGGAAATTAGGCAAATCAATCGAGGACGAAACTCTGGAAGAGGTCACCTACACCAATAAGTTTGCCTTGATCGGTTCACGAAATTTTCTATGGTTATTGGTTATAATAGGCTCTGTATTCTTGGATCCAAATGTCTTGGACTGGGTCCCTGCTATCCATTATGATGGACAGAAATTTTCCTTTATCAGGGAAATCATTATGCTTTCTGTCGCCTACCTGAGTTATCGCTTTGCTAACAAAAAAGCCATCAAAGGAAATGAATTCAACTTTGAACCGATACTTGAAGTAGCCTTTATATTCATAGGTATATTTGGAACCATGATGCCGGCTTTGGAATTGGTCGGTAATTATGCCAAGTCTCCAGAAGGGGCGGCAATGATTACCCATAACACACTGTATTGGGGAACAGGTATCCTGTCGGGTGTATTGGACAACGCGCCTACCTATCTCAATTTCCTGGCTGCAGCCATGGCTTCCCAAGGTGCAGAGATTGGAGTTATTGAAGATGTCAGAAATTTTGCCCTTAACAATTATGAGGATTCGGCTTTTGAGCTCATGGCAATTTCTTTGGCTTCGGTATTCTTCGGGGCAATGACTTATATAGGAAATGGTCCAAACTTTATGGTGAAATCGATCGCCGAACAAAACGGCATCAAAATGCCCTCTTTTTTTGGGTACATAATCAGGTTTTCGCTCCCCATTTTGTTACCCGTTTTATTCATTATTTGGCTTGTCTTTTTTGCCTTTGTTTAAAAAAATAAAATCCTACCCATCTGGCCTAACGATTACAATTGACCTTGCGGTTACCTAAGTACCGAAGCTTTTACAATCATTTTATTTGGTTTGAGAAAAATTACATTTTGGACCGTTTCGACGACATAATGATCGAGTTTGCCTGTCATGCTGTGATTGAATAGTACACCCCGGGTTTCGGAATCATAAAACAGATTAGAATTTTTGATGACGAATGTGACTTCCTTGATTACTTCACCATCGTATTTGACCACAATCTTCTGTACTTCTCCTTTTTCTCCTTCTTTCAAGTTATGGATAAGGTATTCGGCACTTCTCTGAGTTTCGTAAGAACCTGCCAAGCTCGGCCTACTGATGTCCGCCTTGATAAAAAAATCAAGTTCCTTAAGCCATTCTTCCGAAGTTAAAGTATCCTTAATAATTTCCTTTTCACCGTTCACATTCAATTCTTTGAAAATCCCAGCCCCTTCCAATCCCATGGCTGTAACTTCCATATAATCTTTGATAGGAAAATAAACAGTTTCCGGTTGGTCTCCGCTCCCATTTTCACCAGAACATCCCATCAGAATAACTAAAATCAACACCGCAATAACACTGTATTTCATAATCTATTGATATTTTCAGATTGGGATAAATGACAAAGATTCCATTCATAGCCAAATGAATGGATTCCATGCCGGCAAATGTATAAAATTATTTTATCAGGATATTTCCGGTCATTTCGGCAGGCACAGGCACACCCATCAAGGTGAGGATAGTAGGTGCAAGATCTCCCAATTTTCCATCGTGGACCTGAATTTGGTCTTCCTTGTCCACCATTATACATGGGACTAAATTGGTCGTATGAGCGGTATTTGGCGTTCCGTCTTCATTAATCATCATGTCACTGTTTCCATGATCCGCGATGACAATGAATGTATACCCATTTTCAAGTCCAAAGGGAATCACTTGCTCCGCACACTCGTCTACTGTCTCACAGGCTTTGACTGCCGCGTCAAAAACGCCTGTATGTCCGACCATATCGGCATTGGCAAAATTGAGGCAAACAAAATCAACCTCTTTCTTTTTAAGTTCAGTTTTGATTTTACTTGCGATTTCAAAGGCACTCATTTCAGGTTGGAGGTCATATGTCGCCACTTTGGGTGATGGACAAAGTATTCTACTCTCACCATCAAATTCTTTTTCCCTTCCTCCAGAAAAGAAAAATGTAACATGGGGATATTTTTCAGTCTCTGCTATCCTTATCTGTTTTTTGCCATGCATTGATAATACCTCACCCAAGGTATTGTTCAGGTTGTCCTTGTCATAAAGGACTTTGACATCCTTAAAAGTATCATCATAATTGGTAAAGGTGATATAATTCAATTTGAGTTTTTTCATGTTGAAATCCTCAAAGTCCTTCTGTGTGAGTACTTCGGTAATTTCCCTACCCCGGTCTGTTCGGAAGTTGAAACAGATCACAACATCACCTTCTTTGATCATAGCCAATGGCTTACCTGCCTCATTGACCTGAATGATGGGACGGATAAACTCGTCCGTCACGCCGTTGGAATAGGATTTGGTGATCGAAGCGATGATATCCTTCGACTTTTCGCCTTCACCATATACCATGGCATCGTAAGCCAGTTTCACTCTTTCCCACCTTTTGTCTCTGTCCATGGCATAATACCTTCCAATGACGGAAGCGATTTTCCCAACTGAATGCTGTAGGTGTTCCCTCAATTCATTGAGGTAATGGATACCGCCTTTGGGGTCGGTGTCCCTACCATCAGTAAAAGCATGGATATAAGCCTCTGACATTCCATTTGCTTTGGCTGCATCACAAAGAGCTTTGAGGTGGTTGATGTGTGCATGGACACCCCCATCAGATACCAAGCCGATAAAATGTACATTCTTTTTGGATTTTTTGGCATACTCAAAGGCTTCCACCAGCACAGGATGGCTATCCAGTTCACCTTCTTTTGCAGCTAGATTGATTCTCACGAGGTCTTGATAAACAACCCTGCCTGCTCCGATATTCATGTGACCCACTTCGGAATTTCCCATTTGGCCTTCCGGTAACCCAACAGCAAGACCTGAAGCCTGAAGTTTGGAATGAGGATATTTGGTGTAGAGTCCATTGATAAATGGCGTTTTTGCTTTGTCTATGGCAGAAACATCAGGATTGGTCGCAATGCCCCATCCATCCAAAATCATTAGCACTACTTTCTTACTATTCATGGAAAGAGAATTTGGAATATGAAAATTGAATTCAATCAACTTGTAAAGTTGCCTATTCTTTGTCAAGCGGACAAAATTCACCTGTTAATTTTTTCAAAGGCGTAGATACTATTGGCGGGTTTCCCATTACCAAAACCATTTTAACGTGTGGTAATTTCTTTTTTTTGAAAAACTAAAAATCAAAAAAGATTTGGCTTAATATTTGAACTATCCTTTTACCATGAAAAAATTACCCCTACTCGTTATATTTTTGTTTGCAATATTTTTGTTTTCAGGAGCAACTTTATTTGACAATAACAATCCGGTTACCAATGATGTAATCACTCACTTTAAAACCGGTTCAAGCAAAGAAATCGCAAGGTATTTTGACCAGTCGGTATTACTGAATATCAACGGAACAAACGGAGATTATTCAAAAAACCAGGCTGAATATATTTTGAGAGATTTTTTCTTCAAATATCCTCCGGTTGATTTTAACGTTTTACACCAGGCAGGTTCACCGGGCCCAACAGTATTCTACGTGGGTTCCTATCAGGCAAAAAGTGAACAGTTCAGGGTTTTGATAAAAGGATATTCTAAAACCGATGCATTGAGAATTTACAGCATAGATATTATTAAAACCAAAATTTAAAGGCACACCGACTTTATTTTTTTAATTTTGGATGTGGAAAAATTACCTTATTTATCAGCAGACAAAATCCGTGATTTTATAGAACAGGCTCTTTTGGAAGATGTCGGCCCCGGAGATTTTTCGACCTTGGGTTCCATCCCGGAGGACCGATATGGACAAGCCCACCTGATCATCAAAGAGCCCGGTATAATTGCCGGGCTTGAACTGGCAGAAATGATTTTTAACCAATTCGATCCGAATCTCCATGTTGAAATCTTATTGAAAGATGGGGATACCGTAATTCCCGGAGATATTGGATTAAGGGTAAAAGGTTCAGCCGCTTCGATTTTAACCACCGAAAGGCTGGTTTTGAACTGCCTGCAGCGTATGAGTGGAATCGCCACCAAAACCAATCAGCTTTCTGTTATGATTTCCCACACCAAAGCCCGATTGATGGATACCCGAAAGACCACTCCAAACTTCCGAATGATCGAAAAATGGGCAGTTGTACTTGGCGGAGGGCTCAATCACAGATTTGCCTTATATGACATGGTCATGCTCAAGGATAACCACATTGATTTTGCAGGTGGGATTTCCAAGGCCATACACAGCGTTAAGCGCTATTTGAAAAACGAGGGGCTCAATCTGAAAATCGAAGTGGAAACCAGAAATCTGAAGGAAGTCAGTGAAGTCTTGGCTGTCGGTGGCATAGATTACATCATGCTCGATAATATGGATTACGATACCATGCGAAAAGCGGTCAGCATGGTCGCCGGCAAGTATCCGCTCGAGGCATCCGGAGGAATTACCGAGGAGACCCTGAAAGATGTAGCCGAATGTGGAGTCGATTATATCTCAGTCGGCGCACTTACCCATCAGGTAAGAAGCATAGACATGAGTTTAAAAGCATATTGAGGAAAATAAAAAAATACCCAAGAAAAATTCAATCTCCTGGGTATTTTAATTTTTTTTTGACAAAGATCAATCCTTTGAAGCAAAATCAGGATAAGCCTGCATGCTGTGTTCGTTGATATCCAATCCCTCCAATTCTTCCCTTTCGTCGACCCGGATACCGACAGTTTTCTTTAAACTGAAGAAAATCAGCCAGCTTGCCCCAAAGCAAAACGCCCCGACAATACCGATTCCGATCAACTGAGAAATTACCTGTTGGAAACTTGCAAGGTTCCCAAATAATCCTACAGCCAAAGTTCCCCAGATTCCACCGATCAAATGCACCGAGATAGCTCCGACCGGATCATCGATTTTGATTCTGTCAAAAAACACCACTGCAAATACCACCAATGTGCCGCCGATAAATCCGATTATTGCTGCCTCACCTACGCCCATTTGGTCCGCTCCGGCAGTGATGCCTACCAATCCGGCTAAGATCCCGTTGAGCACCATGGTGATGTCATATGTTTTGAATTTAAGGTAGGAGGCGATCAAAGCTCCAAAAGCACCCGCAGATCCGGCTATTGCAGTGGTCACAAAAACCAATGAAACTGTCCCTGGGTTAGCCGTCAATACCGAACCTCCATTAAATCCAAACCATCCAAACCAAAGCAAAAACACACCGATTGTTGCCATCGGGATATTATGTCCGGGGATGGCTTTCATGCCAGTCGGTGTATATTTTCCCAATCTAGGACCAAGCAAAAAAGCTCCAGCCAGTGCTGCCCAACCCCCCACTGAGTGGACAATCGTGGATCCCGCAAAATCATAAAAAGGCGTTGCCATGGTGTTCAAAAAACCACCTCCCCATTTCCACATTCCTACCATTGGATAAACTAATCCCACATAAAGGATGGAAAAGAAAATGAATGGTCCCAATTTCATCCTTTCAGCAACTGCACCTGAGACGATTGTTGCAGCTGTGGCAGCAAACATTGCCTGAAAAATAAAATCAGTATAAAAGGTATAGCCCGCGTTATAGTTGCTAGTGTCCCAACCCTCAGGGAGAGAAAGCCCAAAACCTGCAAACCCCATAAAACCCCCTGCAAAGTCTCCACCGGGATACATGAGATTGAATCCAACAAAAGCATATGAAAGCAATCCAATAGCAGGAATAAGCGTGTTCTTGAATAAGATATTGACAGTATTTTTTGCTCTGGTCAGGCCGGCTTCTAGACTTGCAAAACCAAGGTGCATGATAAATACCAAAATGGTAGCTACCATCATCCATAGGTTATTGATGGTAAATAATTCTTGAGTCATAGGTTTGATAGGTTAATGTGTTCTAATTTTTGATTCTTGGTAATCGGTATTTTTTGTTCTATAAGGCATCTACACCTGAGTCGCTGTTTCTGATCCTGTAAGCTTCGATGGCTTCGTATATGAAAATCTTTCCGTCACCAACTTCCCCTGTTTTTCCCATTTTCAGAATACATTCCACTACAGAATTTACCAGTTCATCTTGAGTGACGATCTCAAGTTTGGTCCTGTGGATGTAAGTAGGTTCATAGGCCACCCCCCGATAGGTCTGCGGTTTGGCATGCTCCATTCCCATTCCTTTTACTTCATAAAATGTCAGGAACTTTACACCAAGTCCGGCAATACACCGATGGATCTCATCGAATTTGGATGTTCTAATGATTGCTTCGATTTTTTTCATTTTCTTCAATTTATTTGGTGATTTATTGGAAAAACAATGCTAATGTAATTGAAAAAATGATTTGAAAGTATTTTTGGTGTCTAGTTGAGCCTATTTTTTCAAATTACTTGTATTTTTTCCCAAATAGTATGTTTTTTAAATCTTATAATTATAAAAATTGCTCTCCTATATAATTATAGGTTAATTTTTTACCCATATTTGTTCAATTCACATCCAAAATCGATATATCCATAGATATTATAAATTTTATCTTCCAAATCTTTGAGCGGTTGCCGAAAAAACTAACTTTGGAACTTTAAAAAAGACAGTCAAAATTTATGACAAATAAACCAACACTTTTAGTCCTTGCTGCAGGAATGGGAAGCAGGTACGGAGGGAATAAACAGATCGATGGATTTGGCCCAAACGGGGAGACAATTTTAGAATATTCGATTTACGATGCCATCAGGGCGGGATTCGGCAAAGTGGTTTTGATCGTCCGAGAGGAAATCCTTCAGACTGCAAAAGATCTATTTTTACCCAAACTGGAAGGAAAAATCCAAGTTGACTTTGTCCTTCAATCCATCAGAAGTTTTGTGCCTGATGAATACCAGAATCCTGAGAGGGTAAAACCTTATGGAACAGCGCATGCTGTGCTTTGTGCCAAAGGCGCCATCGCAGAACCATTTGCAGTGATCAATGCGGATGATTTCTATGGCAAAGAAGCTTTTGAGGTTTTGGGGAAATTCTTGGTCGAAAATGTCAAATCTGACCTACATGCCATGGTAGGATATGCGATACAAAACGTGCTTTCAGAGCATGGCACTGTCAGCCGTGGAGTTTGTTCGATGAATGATGCCAACCAACTTGTCGGAATGGTCGAAAGAACTTCGATCGCAAGGGAAGGTGAAAAAATCCTTGCCAAAGGCGATGGTGAAATCCTTGAAATCAAAGAAGGAACCCCGGTTTCGATGAATTTCTGGGGATTTCATCAGGATGTGTTTGCTGATATCGAAAAAATGTGGCTTGATTTCTTGCAGGCAAACAAAGAAAATCTCAAGTCTGAATTTTATATCCCGACCGTGGCCAA
>JBBRFK010000051.1:0-19410 GCA_038224435.1 Cytophagales bacterium
CACACAATTTATTCAACGGACTGACAATCAGGTAATGTTGGTCTTTGAGGTAAATTTTACAATAATTTCTTTCCGCTTCGATATAATAGATTTCATTGAGGATTACTTTCACGAGTTTATTATTGTTTCTGATAAATATCCGGTCTTCATAGAATTCCACTATATTTTCAGTGGCAAGCAGTTCTTTTTGTCCCTCTGTGATTTTTTCTTCGACCAATGCGATGGTTCTTTCTAAGTCGAGTTTGTTGAAAGGTTTGGAAATAAAAGCAAAGGGATGTGTTTCGCGGGCTCTGCTGAATGTCGCATCATCCACATTGGCAGTCAGGTAAATGATGGGAATGTCTAGAAATTTCTGGATTTCCTTTGCGGTTTCTATTCCGGTTATTTTGCCTTTCAGGTTGATGTCCATCAAGATAATGTCCGGTTTGTTTTCCAAAGCATGGTGCACGGCTTCTTCTCCTCTTGACTCGATACCTGTCACTTCATACCCAAGATTACACAATTGAAGGCTGATATTCGCCGCGATGATCATGTCATCCTCTACGATTAATAGGCGTGTTTTTTCGTTCATGCTGCTTTATGCATTTGAAATTCAAAATTGATTTCTGTTCCGGAGTCTGCGATCAATGTCATTTTGCCTTCAAGTTGCCGGGTGAGTAAACCGATCAGCTGATTGCCAAAACCTGAACCCTGGATTTTCGGGTTTTCGGACATTCCTATACCGTCGTCCGAAACATGGAGCAGAAGATGGTCTTCTTTTTCAGAAAGGGAAACGTTTATTTTTCCTTTTCTTCCTTCGGGAAAAGCATATTTAATTGAATTTGATAACAGTTCATTGACAATCAATCCGATCGGAATGGCCCGATCCACGTCCAGTGCTATCTGTTCCATGTCACAGCGGAAATCGATGCGGTCGGAGGCATTGAAAGTGTCTATGATGTATTTGGCGAGGTTGGTGAAAAAATCCCTCATTTCTATGGATTTAATGTCATTGCCCTGATAGAGTTTTTGGTGGATCAATCCTATGCTGTGGACCCTGTTTTGGGTTTCCTCCATGATGATCTGTAGCTCTTTGTTTTCAATCTTGGCTGTTTGGAGAGAAAGAAGGCTGGAGATGGTTTCCAGGTTATTCTTGACGCGGTGGTGGATTTCCTTGAGCAAATATTCCTTTTCAAGATTCTGTTTTTCAAGCAGACGACTGTATTTTTTCTTTTTTGCGATATTTTTATAAGAGATAAAAAGAAACACCACCATCAATCCTGTCAAAGTGAGGATGAAAATCTGTAAAATCTTTTGTTGGTTAAGTTTGGCCTCCTGAATAATGATTCTGTTTTCCTTTTGATCGACATCCATTTGGGTTTGGAGTGTGGCTATCCGCTGATCTGCCTCTACACTGAAAACTGTCTGTTTGAGGCTGTCATATTGCCTTGAGGCTTTTAAAGCTTTTGAATATTGGGAATTTCCCTCGTAAGCTTTGCTGAGTTCAAAATACACCAAACTCAAAAAGTATTTGTCTTTGAAGTTATCTGAAACAATTTCAATGCTTTTCTCCAAAAAACTGATGGCGTGTTTGTAATGCTGTGCTTCATTGTTGATTTTCCCAAGGACGAGGTAGGAACGGATCAGCATAAAGTTATTTTCGAGCAATTCGGCGTACTTGACTGCTTTCAAACCAGCTTCTTCGCCTTTGTCGAATTCGCCTTTCAAAGAGTATAATTCTGCTAAGGCAATGTAGTTGTCACTGAGGTTATTATAGAAGCCATATTGTTCACCCATTTTGATAGACCTCTTAAAGCATGACAGGGCCTCGTCATACTTTTTGAGTGCGACGAGGTTGTTGCCGATCACATACAGTGTAAAATTATAGTCCAAATCATTGAGTCCTATTTTTTCAAAAATCTTGATTGATTCCAAACCATATTCGTATCCAACCTGGAATTTGCCTTGTTTCCAAAACAGATTGGACAAATCGGAATAAGCCATGGCTATGGCTTTCTGATTGTCGTATTTTTCTCCCAATTGTAGGGTTTTCGTGGCCATTTCGAAAGCGGTACCCAAGTCTCCTCTTCTTTCAAACACATAGCCAAGATTTGTATAGAGTAGCCACCGTTCATTTTCTTTGAGTTTTTCCATTGCACTGTTTAGCAATAGTTCTGCCCAATCAAGTTCTTCCATTCTCAATAATACCGCTGCCTGAGAAACCTGAAACTTCCCTTCCCAAGCACGATTTCCGAATCTTTTTGCTTCTGCATGTCCTGCATCGATGATCTCAAGAGATTTGTTAAGGTTTCGGGTATGATAGTAATACCCCAGATCATTGAGAATCTTAAGTCTCAGGGTGTCATTGGAGATTTTTTCTACACTTTCTTCCAACAGGTCGAGGTATTCAGGACCAAAATCATCCGTCTCGATAAATACCTGTCGGTAAATTTCATGTCCCCGCCCAAAAAAAACCTGAGCATCAAGCCTAAAGCAAAAACCAAAAATCAGGGAAACGATAATCCATCTCATTTTGAAATATAGTCTTTTTGAAAATTTATTCTGCCCAATATTCGCGATTAAAATTTCAACCGGAAAATTTTAGACGGTGTTGGGACAATTTTAATGGTCGTTCGTCCCTTTTCCCATGCAAATGTTTAAAGTATAATGGATATTGGTTTCATACTTAAACAATTAACTAAATATCATTATGGAAAAGTTCTTGAAGTACATGTTGAAAGTTTCATTGGGAATTGCCTTGATAGGGGTCACCATTCCTTTTGCGTTAGCACAAGAAGAACCCCTTGGTCCTTTGATGTCAGTCACAGAATTTACGGTAAAGCCTGGACATGAAATGCAGTTCAGAGAGGGTATCAAAACCTGGAAGGCCTGTTACCTTGAAAACAAAGGGGAATGGACATGGAGGCTGTGGCACCGGCAGCAGGGAGAGGGAAGCGTCTATATTTTGGCTTCTGATATGCCCAACTGGGCTGAAATGGATAAAACCGATGAAAAAGGGAAAAGTTGCGAGATGCTTGCCATGAACATGATCAATCCTCATGTAGAAAAGGCCACTAACCATATCACCAGATACCAGCCGGGTATCAGTAGTGACAAACCCTTGGAAGGAGAAATCATCCGGGTGGGGTTTTATAAACTGAATTCAGCAAATGGCTACAAAATGATGGAAGTTGTAAAAGAAGTGGAGGCAATCCGAAAAAAAGCAGGGACGAATGTTTTGGGATATTGGTACAGCTGGCTGACATCAGATCCTGAAAGTCCGAATTATCATATTGTCACCCCCTACAAAGATTATGCTGCCATGGATATTGTTGAAGCAGGCGTATGGGCCACCGTAGAAAAAGAAGCGGGCAAGGCAAAGAGGGAAGAACTTCAAAGTGCATTCAGATCCTCCTTGGAAAGAACCTGGTTCTATGTGTATAAATTGGATAAAGAAATCAGCAGGCCTACAAAATAGGCTGAGCAACAATTAACCCTTATTGAACAAATAGGGTATTGTCAAATACGGAAGCATTTGCTTTAGTTGAATAAGAGGCCGGGCATAAGCATAAAATTTTATGCTGAACCCCGGCTTTTTTTATTGACTCGATTGTGGAATAATCTCCGATATGATTTTCCGCAATGATGTTAGTTGGGGATTTCAAGGCATTTTTATCTTGGATTACCATTGCCAAAAATTTAACGTTTCAAAAAAATAGCCAAAATTTAGAGTCTCCAAAATAAGCTTGGGAAAGTTTTTCAGTACGTTCGGACAGTATTTACCCCTGTTCGTCCTATGTCAGCATTTGTTCTGTGAAAAACTCACCAATTTAACCGTACACAAAACCACCAGCAACTATGAAAGCACGAAAAAGTAATGTCATTTTATCGAGTTTGATGCTGCTCACCTTAATCTGTTGTGAGACCAAGGAGAGATACACTCAAAACTCCCCGGAAATCGAAACAGTAAAAGCTGCTTTTGATAACTACCTCAGCGGTGATTGGGAAACCTATCAAACCCACTATGCAGCCGATGCGAAGATTCACTCTAATTCAACGGAAAGTAAGCCTTCCACCATACAGGAAATCATCGCCCAGCAAAAAATGGAAATAGCCCCACTTTCTTCCTATTCTATTGATAAAGAAAATCAGGCATTGGAAATGGTGTTGGAAGACGAAGGAGAAACTTGGGTCAACTATTGGGGAGTTTGGTCCGGAACGCTAACAGCGACCAATCAGACCTTTGAGGTACCCATCCATATTACCTACCAATTTATAGATGGAAAAATCGTCGAACAGCATGGCTATTGGAACAATACTGAAATCACATTGGCGATGAGGGCATTACAGGCGGAAGAAGAGGCAAAAGCCGCCGCAGCCGCAATTCCTGATTGAGCATTTGGATTAAAGCCTAATAACCCAAAGGCTTAGAATTTTTAGATTGACCCTTTTTGAACGGTGAGTATGATTCAAATTAAACGGTTTGGATTAGTTGATAGGATGATCGGGGGAATGCAGCGAATCGACCAAATAGTTGCGCTACCCCGGTTGCCTTTTTAAATCTGCCAAAAGTGGATTTTACTTTGATTAATGGCCGGAAGGCCTGCATAGGCAGGAACGAAGACCGAATCTGCCATAGCTATCTGGACGATGTCACCATCCCGATAACTATCTCGGATTCTAGCATTTAGACCTGGTTGGTATTGAATTTACAGTTTACTTTCAAAGAAGTTTATAGTCACGACAACGAAATTATAAAATCAAAAAACCTAATATGAAAAAACCTGAAGATTACCTTAATAACACAGATCAAAACGTGGCTGTTTTAGATGGCCTTTACAAAGCCTTTGCTGCCGGCGATATCCCGACAGTTTTGGAAAGTATGGATTCAAAAGTAGTTTGGAACGTAGCTGAAGGCAGTACCTATGCCGATGGCAATCCTTACATAGGACCGGAGGCTGTACTGCATGGCGTTTTTGCCCGAATGGGTGAGGATCATGAGTATTTTAACCTGAATGATATTGTGCTTCACGAAATGGGCAATGACAAGGTATTGGCAACCTTACGCTATGGTGCCAAATTCGAGAACGGTAAGAATTATGATGCCCAGGCAGCGCATTTATGGACACTCAGGGAGGGAAAGGTGGTTGCCTTTCAACAGTATGTGGATACCAAAAAATTACATGATGCTTTAAATAAATAAAACCTATAGCCAAAAACCTCATACTTGTCCCCAGGAAACTAAAGCGTGTCTGACTCTATTGGCCTGGGGCTTTCTCATCGGCTATCCTTTCTCAACTTTCTACAATGAATATAATACCTGAAAAGAAGCTTCCCGGTTTTTTCGCAATACCGATTATTGTGTTTTTTCTGCTGACTGTTTTTTCCTGCACTTCAAATGATCGGAAAAATGATCCCATGTTTCATGGAATGTGGAAACTAGACATGATCGAATCTTATGATTCCATATCCGGGAAATGGAGCCATTATGAAACTGACCAATACCATAACGGCTACATTTTGTATGATGGAAAAGGACATATGGCGGTTCATTTGACTTCAAAAGATTACCAAGATTTTGATGTATCTGAAGATGTGGACAGCTTGGATGTTGAGGGTTTGAAGGAGCGGTTGAAGTTCTATCAAAACAACTTTGTTTACTTTGCTGACTACCAAACCAAGGAAGGTGTTATTGACCACAACCGCCTTTCTGCAACCGATCCAAAAAATTGGGGAACAGTTTTGATCCGGGACTATGAATTCAAAAATGATACTTTAATCCTTTCGGCTAGAGAGAGTATTGATGCAAGCAGGTTGAGATTGCGATGGGTGAAATATTGAACTATCAGCTATGCATCGGAAGCCCTTTACCTAAATTGCAGGTGGAGGTTTTGAAGCACCAATTTAATTACCAAAGCCTTAAGCCCAAATTTGAAGGTTAAGAAATTACGAGGAAAATTATTTGTCGGGTTTTTTGACACCTTTTATAAGCCACAATGACAACAATCCCATCTTCCAATCAAAGAATCTCCTCCATCGACCTTGTCAAAGGCCTTGCCATGCTCATCATGGCACTGGACCATGCACGTGATTATGTGCATGCTCCTGCTTTTTTGTTTGATACTGCTGATCCTACCCAAACCACTTTGGCCATATTCTTTACCAGATGGGTTACGCATTTCTGTGCTCCTGCATTCAGTTTCCTTGCGGGAATGTCAGCCTATATGGTAGGAAAGAGAAAATCAAAAAGCGAATTGTCCGGATTTCTTCTCAAAAGAGGACTTTGGCTGGTCATTATTGAATTGACTCTTGTCAATTTTGGATGGCTTTTTGATCTCAATCATGGTACTATTCTCTTGCAGGTGATTTGGTCTTTGGGGATCAGTATGATTGTATTGGCAGGCTTGGTGTATCTCCATCGAAATATTGTGTTGGTATTCAGCCTTATCCTGATCTTTGGACATAATCTCCTTGATGGAATCCGTTTTGACGACTCGATATTGTGGGCCTTAACTCATAACCTTAATATTTTCATACTTTCAGAAAACCTGATGTTGGTGGTCGGCTATCCCATCATTCCATGGATTGCAGTGATGGCATTAGGCTATTGCCTTGGATCTTATTATGATAGCTCGATTGACCCAACCAAAAGAAAGAAAACTTTCAATTTAATCGGAATTTCGGCTATTTTGCTGTTTGTCCTTTTGAGAGGATATAACATCTATGGGGATCCCAATGATTTCGAACAATTTGGAACGTTATCAAAAAACCTTGTTTCATTTTTGAATCCAAGCAAATACCCACCCTCGCTATTGTTCCTTTTGATGACCTTGGGAGGAACATTTGTACTATTGGCAAATTCCGAGAAATGGAAAGGAAAAGCTGTCGATTTTGTCTGCACATTCGGTAGGGTTCCTTTCTTTTTCTATATCATCCACATTTACCTGATCCATTTGATTGCTATTGGATTGGCTGCGCTGACTGGTTTTAGCTGGGAAAAGAACATGGTTTTAGCGGCATGGGGGATAATCGAAAATCCCATTCCGGGCTATGGATTTCCACTTTGGGTGGTTTATGCGGTTTGGATATCTGTGATCTTATTGTTGTATCCTATTTGTAAAAAGTTTGATCGGTATAAGCAGGGTAATAAGGAGAAGTGGTGGTTGAGTTATTTCTAAGGTTATAAAAAAAGGCACTCAAATATTAATAGATATTGGATATTTAGCACATATTACTTCAAAAACAGGTGTTCAACATTGTTTTTAAATGCAATTGGCATGATTCCGAATATCCACAAAAGCGATCAAAATCAAGCTGAATGTGAAACAATCCAAAAACGCAAAATATAAAAAGCATGAAATCGATAATATTATCAGTTCTATTTATCCTATTTTCCATCACTGTTATTGCCCAAGTCAGCTTCTCAACTGACCACTTCAAAGTCAATGAAAAAAGGATTGAGCAGCGGATTTTTGAATTGGCAGAATTTGGCAAAAATGAAAAGGGAGAGGGTCAAAGAGTAGCCTACAGTCAGGGAGACATCTCCGGAAGGGCTTATTTTATGGATATCATGAGAAAGGCCGGATTAGAAGTCCATGTTGATTTTGCCGGCAATATCATTGGAAAGAGAGCAGGAAAAGACCCTTCCAAAAAACCAATTGCCTTTGGTTCCCATATAGACATGGTTCCTAATGGTGGAAACTATGACGGGGCTTACGGTTCGATCACAGCCTTGGAGATCATCGAAGTACTCAATGAAAACAAGATCATTACCGACCACCCATTGGAAGTCATCATTTTCCAAAATGAGGAAGGCGGGTTGGTCGGAAGCAGGGCCTTGACCGGAAACTTGAAGAAAGAAGCTTTAAACCAAATGAGCGCAAGTGGCCTGACCATAGGGGAGGGCATCAAAGCAATCGGAGGAAATCCCGATAGATTGGATGAGGTAATCAGAAAGAACGGGGATTTGGCTGCTTTTATTGAAATCCATATTGAGCAGAGCAAAGTCTTGGAATCACAGGGAATCGATGTAGCTATTATC
Organism: Cytophagales bacterium; assembly: GCA_038224435.1. Taxonomy (GTDB): domain Bacteria; phylum Bacteroidota; class Bacteroidia; order Cytophagales; family Cyclobacteriaceae; genus Cognataquiflexum. The sequence continues at coordinate 8,021 of JBBRFK010000051.1, forward strand.
GAAGGGATTGTTGGGATTGAAGATTGGGACATTACAGTTCTTGGTCTTGCCAATCATGCCGGAAGCACCCCGATGAATGACAGGCAGGATGCTTTGATAGCGGCTTCCAAGTTGGTTTTGGCAGTCAATGAAGTGGTCAATAGCTATGAAGGGACTCAAGTAGGATCTGTTGGAAAAATCTCCGTGCCATCAGGCGCACCCAATATCATTCCCGGAAAAGTGGAAATGAGCCTGCAGATGCGTGACCTTTCCTCAGAAAAGATCATGCGGATGTATGCAGACATTGAAAAACGTGCCAAACAGATTGCGGATGAAACACATACCGAAATCTCATTTGAGCATTCCAACCTTTCCAATGCACCCAGCATGTCTAGTAGATCCATTCAGGATAAAATGATTCAGGCAGCTGAATCCATGGGGATTTCATATATCAAAATGCAGAGTGGTGCCGGACACGATACACAGGAAATGGCAGCCCTAGGTCCGATTGGTATGGTTTTTATCCCCAGCAAGGACGGAATCAGCCACAATCCCAAAGAATATTCATCGCCCTCCGAAATGGCAAAAGGTGCCAATGTGATGTTGCATACGCTGTTGTTAATAGATAAAGGTTTAACCCTACAATTGAAATAAGCAATAACCCAAACCAAGTGACACGATGGAAACAATAGACTCGAATTGACAGATGTTATCTTAATTTTCCAATATCCTGAAAGCATATAACATAAATGAATCAAATGATGAAAACCTTCAACTTCGAAATATTCCTGACTCTCTATTTAACCACCTTCTTTTTTACCCATTCCAACCTTGAAGCCCAAACCTACGGCAAAAACGGCATGGTCGTCTCTGACAATGTCCTTGCCTCTGAGGTCGGTATCGACATTTTGAAAAAAGGAGGAAATGCCATTGATGCAAGCATTGCGACGGCTTTTGCTTTGGCGGTGACCCACCCCGAAGCAGGCAATATCGGAGGCGGTGGATTTATTGTTCTGATGAAATCAGACGGGGAAGTCACGACTTTTGATTTTAGAGAGAAAGCTCCCCTAAAGGCCACTCCTGATATGTTTCAGGACGCATCGGGCAACCTGATCGAAAACGCCAATCACAATGGACTGAAGGCAGTGGGTGTTCCCGGCACTGTTGCGGGACTTTATCTTGCCCATCAAAAATATGGAAAATTACCTTGGGCGGAATTGGTTCAACCTGCTGTCGACTTGGCGCAAAAAGGATTTCCTATGCCATGGGGATTGTATAAAGTAGCGCTTAGCATGGAAGATTGGGATGATTCCTATGACATCATGACAAATTATTTTCGTAATGCATCAGAGGAAATCATCCAACCCGGAGAGATTTGGACACAACCTTCATTGGCCAACACACTTTCACTGATCCGGGATAAAGGCCATGACGGTTTTTACAAAGGAGAAGTGGCGGAAGAAATCGAATCCTATATGAAAGCAAAAGGAGGGATCATTACCCGGCAGGATTTGGAAAAATATACTGCCATAGAACGCAAGCCTGTGAAGGGAACCTATAAGGGCTATGAAATATACGCTATGCCTCCTCCAAGTTCGGGTGGCGTCGCCCTGATCGAAATGATGAACCTGATGGAACAGGCGGATATGACAAAAACAGAATTTAATTCTACCGCTTATGTCCATTTGGTGGCAGAAGCCATGCGAAGGGCATTTGCAGACCGGGCGGAGCATTTGGGTGATCCTGATTTTAATCCCGAAATGCCTTTGGATCGTCTGACTTCCAAAGAGTTTGCCAAAATCCGATTTGACAATATCGACATGACCAAGGCTTCGGTCAGCGATTCCTCAAAGTATGGCCAACTCTATGACGGAAGCAGTACGACACATTTTTCGGTGGTGGACAAAGAAGGCAATGCGGTTTCTCTCACCTATACTTTGGAGGATTCTTATGGAACAGGCATGGGTTCGTCCAAACTCGGTTTTATTTTCAACAATGAAATGGGTGATTTCAATCCTGTTGCGGGAGTTACGGACAGTGATGGCCAAATCGGTTCCAATCCCAATCTCATCGTCCCGGAAAAAAGAATGCTCTCAAGCATGACGCCGACCATAGTGGCAAAAGACGGCAAACCATACCTGATCATCGGAAGTCCAGGAGGAAGAACGATCATCAACACCGTTTTTCAGACTGTACTCAATGTATTGGAATACAATATGAGAATAGACAAGGCCATAGAAGCCATGAAAATCCACCACCAATGGCTTCCTGATCTGTTGGTTTATGAAAGGCATTTGTTGTCACCTGATACCCGCGATGCACTTATCAAAATGGGGCATACCCTGATGCCTGTAAACAATCTCGGCGTGCTGATGGGAATCACCTATGATCCAAAATTGAAAGTATATATCGGAGCTGCTGATTCATCGAGCGAAGATGGGGGAGCGGTGGGGTATTGATGGATTGGGGGCTATATTTCTGTATAAGTGATTACAATACAAATTTCTTTAAGTTTCGCATTAATTCTCTTTCTACCCGTTCAAAATCGGGCAGATCATAAATTTGGCCAGCCAATGATTTTTGCCATCGTCCTTTATATTGAGGCAGGCGTTGTTCTAATTTTTGGTGAAATTCAACCGGATTAATTTCCTTATTTTTACATTTAATTTTGAATTCGTTGCTGTAAAAATCAATGTCCATCCCATGGATTTCCAATAAGTACCAGATATCATAAAAATCACGGGCTTGCATCCTTTGCATAAGGGACCTTAATTTTTCTACCAATACTTCCTCTAATGGATAACAGAGCAGCTGATGGGGTTCTTGGTCGGAATAGGATATTTTCACATTTTGGAAAACCATATTAAAAACTATTTTTTCATGTCGTGAAATATCTATTTTTACTCTTTTATTGTTTCCTTGACCACCAAGAGGACCAATAAAAGTGATGTAAAAATTGATCCCTCCATCTTCATGTTCATTGTCATCGATTATGTCTAAAGGGATATTTGCTTCTTCCCGGACGTATTCAAATACTTCTCGAAACCATCCAAAAATTTGATCATTCGAAGTGGTATCATTCAATAAGGTGAAATCTAAATCTTCAGAAAACCGATAATCTTCGAAATACACTTTTTTGAGTACAGTTCCTCCTTTGAAAACAATACTTTTTGAAAGGATTTTATGCTGGGCAATTCCTTGCAGAATCCATGAAAGGATGTAATCCTTTTCAATCTGCTGATCTCTTACTTTCGCGTCACGGGCTTTGCTTTGGATTTCCCTGGGTTTTATCATTCGGTGTTATTTGTTTCCTTATTGGTCTGTCGAAAAACTCCTTTTAAGATTCTGTATTTTATATTTTTGAGCAAGGCAATTTCATGTGTATATGGCAGATTCAATGGTTTCCAATTCCAAATTTTGTTGAATGCTCCAGCGGCTTAATAGTTTGCCTTTTTTAGGTAATTCAGTATCCAAAAGAACATAGGCGTTTGTTTTCTTTTCTTGAAGCTTTTCGATTATTTCTGATTGGATTTCAAGGAATTCCAATAAGAATCCAAGCCTTTTTATCACTGCCTGCGAATTGAATTGAATTGCATAATCAAAAAGCTGATTGTATTTAATTTTGTCTTTTGCCATATATATTGCTTTGGCAACTTCTACAATCCCTCCGGCATAGTCCGGTTTAAACAAACAGTCAATAAACGTTTTTTCCAAATCCGAACACATTACTTTATTGAAACTGTCAATCCAGATTTTCCTTGCTCCAAAGAAATGATCATTGTTATGATAAATAAACTGAAAAGTAACACCCTTTATGTCGAATTGAGAAGGACGTAGCTGTTTTGCCACAACAATTTGTTCCTTCAAAGATGGTTGGGTTATTAGATTATGGATTTGTAAGGCAGAATAGTAACCAATGTAATGCAGCGTGCCTTTTGTTAAAGGTTCAGCGAGTAAATGCCAGTCAGGCATGAAAGTTTCAGAGTGTTGCTCATAAGGTATTAAATAATAAAGACCTTTCTTTAGACGCATTAGTAAACCACGTCTTGACATATCGCTAAGCAGTTCTTTCAATGCACTTTCGCTGGAATTAGGAAGTGCCTTCTTTGCTTCATCATAGTCAAAGTAATTTTGTTCGATTTTGTTGAAGTAATTCAAAATCCTGCCTGATTGATTCGAAATGTTTTTATGGTTCATAGTAATAATGTCAGCTATAACCTGACTATAACGATACGAAATGTAATTAAAAAAAACCCATTTATGGAAAAACTTGCTTTATTATTAAAAAAGTCAGGTGTAATCTGACTAAATTGATATGAAAAATAATTATTGAAATGCAAGTGTTGAAATTGATTTCAGCAAAAGTGTGGAATTTACAATGGACTATTATCGCACCAAGAGTGATTCGAAATAAACTTAGTGCCATCATTGCGGATAATCGCATTTCCTTTCCCTATAATTCCTTAAATTGTTGAAAAGCACACTCGATTTATGAAATCACTTCCTTTCTTAATTTTGCTGGTTGTTGTTTCTTTTTCCTGCCGGGAAAAAGCATCAGAGGAGCCAAATTCCTCCACACCGAACATTGTATTTATTTTTACAGATGACCTTGGCTATGGTGATATTGGATGTTTTGGGGCTACAGATATCAAAACTCCGCATATCGACCGAATCGCAAATGAAGGAATCAAATTTACCTCATTTCTTTCGGCTTCACCGGTTTGCAGCCCTAGTCGAGCTGGACTTTTGACCGGTAGAATGCCCCAAAGAATGGGGATCAATGCGGTATTTTTCCCTGAAAGTTTCACAGGCATGGATCCCGGGGAAATCACTTTTGCAGAAATTCTCAAAGAAAAAGGATATCGGACTGCCGCCTTGGGAAAATGGCATCTTGGACACATGGAGCGCTTTCTTCCCCTGAATCAAGGCTTCGATCAATACTTTGGGATTCCCTATTCCAATGACATGGAGTCTGTGGTCTACCTGCGCGACAATAAGGTGGAAAGCTTTGAGGTAGATCAAACTTATACCACCCAAAAATATACTGAGGAAGCATTGACATTCATTGATAAGGCCTCTAATTCGCCCTTTTTGCTCTATCTAGCCCACAACCAACCCCATGTACCCATCTATGCATCGCCGGATTTTCGGGGAAAATCAGAGCGGGGACTTTATGGTGATGTGATCCAAGAAATAGACTGGAGTGTGGGGCAGGTTTTGGCCAAATTGGAGGAAAAAGGAATTCTTGAAAATACCATGATTGTTTTTTCGTCGGACAATGGCCCTTGGCTGGTGATGGAAGACCATGGTGGTTCTGCAGGTTCCCTTCGGGAAGGAAAACAATATACATTTGAAGGAGGGGTAAGGGTACCCACGGTAGTCATGTGGAAAGGTAAAATCGCCCCGGGACAAGTCTATGAAGATTTGGCAACACAAATGGACTGGTTTCCAACCTTCTGCAAGATAGTCGGAGCGGAGATTCCCCAAGATCGGGAAATAGATGGGAAGGACTTGTCGGCAGTACTTTTTGAAAACGGCGAGCGAGCAGGGGATACCTTCTTATATTATATGCTTTCAGACCAACGTGGCTATCGGGAAGGGGATTGGAAGATCAAACTTCCATATGCTGGATATGAAGGAAGTAGGGGAATGAAAGCCGTAGCTCCACATGATACCCTGCTCTTTAACCTCAAAAATGACCCCGGAGAAAAAACCAACCTTGCCGGAGGGAATCCTGAAAAACTAGCTCAAATGATGAGAGCCATGGACATTGCGGTAAAGCAATTGGGGCCTTTACCTACCAGCAAGGTCATCCGGTCGCCGCAAGATAACAGTCACTTCCTATACCTTGAAAAGAAACACCAAGAAGGAGGGAATTGATAGCTACTATGGACATAAATGCCATCGCAATTATGCCTTGATATTTACCGCTTGTGAATATGTGTTTCCTTGTCATTAAACGCTAATTCAATACGAATTAAGGTTAAATTTTAGAATCCGAGATGGCAACTGGGATGATGGCTTCGTCCCTATCTCTACCGTGGATTCCGGCCTTTACAAAAAATCACTTTTCAAATTTCCATATCACTCTTTTTCGTGGAGTAGCTTCCAAAACATCCTTCAACTCTTTCTGGTTTTTATATTTCGTTTGTTCCAGTATCGTTTCTTCAATGGAGAGTTCAAAGGCATCTGCTTCAAAACACCAAGGAGTAACACCAAGCTTTCCGTTTTTTTTACGGTGGATAAAGTAAGTTTTACCATCGATAGAAGTGTTGATTTCAATTTTTCGTTCTGCATCAGGAACTTCGTCTTTACATAAAATCAAGGAGCACCGGTCACAAAACCGTACAAGTGCATAATGTGATGCTGCTTTATCCTCGTCAATCCCAAAATAAGAAATAGTTTCTTTACGAAAGGTTTTTTGTGCATCAAGAAATTGCTTTGCTTTTACACTTTTATCCCGGAGAGATTCATATAAGAAATCTAAGTGAAAAGAAACCAGCAATGCTGTCCATAAAGATTTACTTTTTGCTTGGTCAAAAACCCTTTTTGCTCTTTTCATTGCTTTCATAGCGCTTACGGAATCTTCTGTAAAATCTAAAGGTATTCCAAGCTCCGACAAATAGTTTTTTTCATTATAATCAAGTTGTTGGTCGTCGTGTTCAACAATGGCTACCAAGGTATCAAGCCATAAAACGGGTCTATATTTGATCATTAATTGTTCTGCAACCTTTCCCGCTAATAAGCCATGAGTTGCCTGAAAAATGACATGTAACCCTTGATGTGTTTTTCTTACTATCATGCTACTTTGTTTTGAGATTTTGATTTAAAAATTTTTTTAAACAGGTGTGTTAATCTTCGAAGAGCCGCCATATTCTTATGTAAATGTTGAATTGACATCCTCCGGATAGGTAAATGACCTAAATTCTTAATGAATTTCGTCATATCAAATTCAATCATTAAAAAGGCCTGAAAAAGCACTCAAGGAATTGCTGTCCTCAATGATGATGCCCAGAATTATAGGAGGAACCCGGCTTAATTCCTAAAGGCAAAGGCATATTACCTAACTGAGAGTGGTTGAGATGAGGCGCGAGTCGCAATTTGATGACCACCTATTATAGCAAAACATTCCTCAGGACTTTTTGTTCATGGCTCGTATTTCTACAAAAGAGCCTTAAATTTAGGCCAAAAGGCATATCAGCCAAATACTATTCCCGTCAGTAGAAAACAATTTTATAGTTTGTTTAATTGTAATGGCTGAATCTTTTAATACTTCCTAAACCACAGGTGACCATTTGGAAAATGCCGTTTTTTCCCTACATTTATCTACTTAATTTTCATCTAATTTCGAATTTTTTTGCTATTAAAGTCAAGTATTTGAGATTGGAGATTTTACGTGAATTCCTCCCCGATCAAAAAGGTTTCGGTTCCTTGTCTTCAGATGAACGCCGTAAAAAGGAAATTTAATTAGTTTTTTTCACCAGTTAAATTTAGGAAAATGGATAGAAGAGAATTTGCCACTGCATCTAACCAAGAGATAGAGTTCGATTTGCAGATTTTGGAAGGAGCTGTCCCCGCCGATTGGTATGGATACGTTTTTCTCAATTCAGCTTGCGGAACGGTCAACTCAAACGGCCTGCCTTACAACAAGTACAAACCGGATGGCACAACCTTTAACCCGGAATATGGCACGCCTCTTATCAGCGGGGATGGCTTGATTATAAAATTTGATTTGACAGAACCGGGCAAAGTAAAGGTAAAGACAGGCCTCTTAAAACCTCCTTGCTATTTTGCTGATTTGGCTACCTGTGAGACGAACGACCTAATTGGTCAGTACAAGGATATGGCCTTTCGTAACATTGGCTTGGGCCGTAGGTCGTTGAAACTTGGAACACGAAATCAATTGAGCACTGCAGTGACGCCCATTAAGATGGAACCGACCGAGCCAATTCGCCTCTTGGCCACTTTTGATGCTGGACGGCCATTTGAGTTTGATCCGCAGTCGCTCAAAATTCTGACACCCATTACCCAAGCCAAAGATTGGAAATCGTTTCTCCCTGCATTCATGCGGACCCCCTTTGAATCTATTATGTCCACCGCTCATCCTGTATTTGACCCAGAAACACGGGAACTTTTCACAGTCAACTTTGGTAAAAAAAGGAAAGAAGTTTTAATTGATTATTTATTGTTCAAGTTTTTTGTTAATGATGAGGCAAAGCTTAAGTCTTTTTTGAAAAGGCAAATGGAAAAAGCCATAGGTCCCAATTTGGAAGGAAAAGTCAAAAGCATACAAAGTTCTGTAAATAATCTTCTCCTTTTTTCTTTCAATCCTCGTTTTCAATGGTTAAGAAAAATTATCGATCCCATCCAAAGGTTCATTTTGAAACTTATCAACAAGATTTTTTTCAACAAAAACGGCTTGTATCTCATCCGCTGGAAGGGTCAGAAAACTTTCGAAAAATGGGAGGTGCTAGAAGAGGGAACCAAGAAAATAAACTTAGGGCATAACATGCACCAAATCGGCTTTAGTCGTGACTACATCATTCTTTGCGATACCAACTTCAAGTTTACTTTTGACACGATGTTGGACATGCCTTTCCCGGATGAGCCTGAAATCTGTATTTTTTTTCGATCACTTCTAAGCGTCCCAATGAATAGCTATAGCAGTCTCTTTGTAGTAAAAAGAAGTGATTTGGTTAGTGGCAACCCGAGCGTCCCGGCAAAAAGACTCACAATTGACGTGGAAACAGTTCACTTTTCGGTGGATTATGATAATCCTGAGGGAGAGATTACCTTACACAGTGCCCATAATTGTTCCGCCTGCGTCGCGGATTGGTTACGGATTTATGACCGGTTGGCCGTGGATAATCGCCAGAAAGTACCTGAGGAAAAGCTTGGCTTTTTAGCAGTCGGAGAAATGGACGTTTCAAAAATAGGAAAGATAGTAATCGACGGAAACACAGGACAATTTAATGATGCCAAAACCAAATTTCTTCACTTGGATGGCCGAATTAACGGCCAGATTTCAAAAGCTCATACATGGGGGATTGGTCTATATACCTTCAGGGACATACTAAGCCCTGAATTTAATTTGGCGAAGGTCACTCATGTCTACTGGCAAAGCTACGGATTGAATCGGGAGTACCTATCTGAATTCATATACAATCTGTACCGTACCTCGAGCAGAAATCGCGTTTTCAACCCGGATGAGGTTTTTGAGTTGACCAAAGTTGGTGCGCCCCCCGTGTTACAATGTGTGGAAACCGAAGGCATGTCTTCAGAAGATTTTTATTCCTTTGAAAAGGAGCATTATTTGTGGTCACTCCAATTTGTACCCAAACAGAATCCTACGGTCGGTGTTCCGGACGGGAAAAATGGATATATACTTACCACCGTTCTTTGTGGTTTGCCTTATGGAGTTGCCCCTGCGGACCAATACAACTACATGCCTCAAATATGGATATTTGATGCCATGGATTTAGCCGGTGGACCAGTGACGAAATTGTCCCATCCCGATTTCTCTTTCGGATTTACGATACATTCTGTTTGGGTACCACAGGCACAGGCGGTATCTATGCCAGCCTATGCCATTTCAGCCAAGGAGGATTACCAGCCGATAATCGCATCGATGAAAGGGAGAAAGAACCGGGAGCGCTTGGAGAATCTTTTCGAGCAGCATGTATATCCCCATTTTTAATTCATATCTTAATGTGGCATGGAGATACTTCGATCTAGTATTTATTTTTTCAGAAAGACCGTTCTCGAAAATCTTGACTTCGATAAGTCTGAGGAGTGGAAGAAAGAATATGCCCGAATTGGAAAACAATATGCCAAATGGGCATCATTATTTATTATTTTCGGTGCGCCACTTATCATGCTTTCCGAAGCGCCATATTTGACCAATTCCTATATCTTATGGCTTGGATTCAGACTTTTCTCCTCAGTAGCAACTGGGATTGGGTTGGTATTTTTTTTGATTTATCAAGGTAAAATTAAAAATATCCACGAGTATCTTTTTTTGGTCATGGCCTATTCTTTGTATATCAATTCTGGATTTTGGGCCGACTGCGAAAGCGGCCAAAACAATTTTCTTTTTGGGCAGCTTTGTATTTTAGTACCCACGGTCCTGATTACGCTATTGCGTCCGGTACTTTACCTGGTCAATTTTTTTGTGCACTGTATCTTGATTTTGTTGGTATTCCAATTTACCTGTAACCAGGATATGAAAGTGTTTATGACTTCGTTCCAATTTTTCACATTTCTGATTTTGGCAGTCTCAGCCTACTTGTTTGCATCCTACCGATATTACCTGATTCGCAAAAACTTTATTGTCAGTACACTTCTGAGAGACGCGCTGGATGACGCAGAATGCAAGCGGAAAAAATCGGATGATCTCTTGTTGAATATCCTTCCCGCAGAGGTAGCGCAGGAGTTGAAAACCAACGGGAAATCAGAAGCGAAGCAATATGATCAAGTCACGATCATTTTTGCGGACTTCGTCAATTTCACCGGTATCAGCGAAGAGCTCACTCCACAAGAATTGGTCAAAAACATTCATGAAAACTTCACTGCCTTTGACGACATCATTGGGAAGCATGGGCTGGAAAAAATAAAAACAATAGGGGATGCCTACCTTGCTGTGGCGGGACTTCCGGTCAAAGATCCTAACCATGCCCAAAATGTTGTGCGGGCAGCTTTGGAGATTAGGGAATATATGGTTAGTAGCAACAATATTTTCAAAATTAGGATTGGGATCAATTCAGGTACCGTAGTTGCGGGAATTGTCGGCGTCAAGAAGTTCGCTTATGATATTTGGGGAGATGCGGTCAATGTAGCGGCTCGGTTAGAACAGGAATCAGAAATAGGAAAAATAAATATTAGCAAAATAACTTATGAATTGGTAAAGGATGATTTTGACTGCATCTATCGGGGAAAAATTGCGGCAAAGAACAAAGGCGAGATAGATATGTATTTTCTGGTAGCGGAGAAAATTTGATTTCTGAAATTTGTATGCTAGTATTCTTCCTTTCCTAGGCGTTTGTAGCTAATCCTTGCATATTGTATAATTTATAATTTGATTTTGAAGGCATTATCTTAACTGTTTCAATAGGATTTCAATTCAATCCTCGATAGGTTGCTGGGAAAAAAGGGTGATTTATTTGCCAATGGCTACCCGCAACCACCAAAAGCTATTCTGCGGCAGGGAGCAAATCTTTATACTTTTTCAAACACCAAACGGTAATGATCCATGACCTCCGTTTCAAAACAGTCCCGGTTAGGGCTTACTCTGAAAACAGCAATCAAATGCCTGAATTCTTTGTCAGTGAAATATCTTGGAATGAGTGAGAGGTAAAGCCAATATTTTTTGAGATCAAATTTTCTGAATTTCCTCCGCCACTGTCCAATGGTTT
>JBBRFK010000052.1:0-19259 GCA_038224435.1 Cytophagales bacterium
TCTATTTTAGCCTGTAACTTTTCAAAGTCTCCAAAAAAACCACTGAATATCCTAAGGCTAGCATCAAGTGAAAAACCAACATTTCATAGGTTTTGAAATAGAGGGACAAAACTACCATCACTAAGAAGGTCAATGCTAAAACCCCTTCAACATAGGTTGTAAAGGGTATTTTTATCTGATTGTAGACATTCTTGGTCCAGGATTTTCGAGCCTCATTCAGGTTATATTTAGGTGTTCGGATAAATGATGACCGCTTTCCGGTCAATCCTTCCCACACAGCCTGTGCATTGTGTAAGGCAAGTCCCATCGATACTGCTAAGAACAAAGGCAATTCCCATAAAAATCTACCTACCCCCTTCCATGAGTATTCCACCAAACTCAGATTGGCAAAGAAATAAACCAAAGCAATAATCACAAATCCAACAAAAAACACTGCCGCTGCCTGAAAATAACTCTCCGGAATAAGTCCCTGATGGAAAGCCCACCAAATCGGAATGCTGCTGATACTTACTGACAATACCGCGACGAATATGACTGCATTGAGTAAATGCGCCGTAGCATGCATTTTGGTTTTAAATGGCAATTTTTTGGAAAGGACATTGCCTAGGTGTTTCACGGCACATTCCGCACCGCCTTTGGTCCAGCGAAACTGCTGCGATTTGATGGCTGACATGACCGGAGGGAGTTCAGCCGGAGATTTAATGTCTGGCCTATAAATAAACTTCCATCCTTTTTGTTGTGCCCGATAACTCAGATCGAGATCCTCCGTAAGCGTGTCGTCATGCCAATTGCCGGCATCTATGATGCAGCTTTTTCTCCAAATCCCGCCAGTGCCATTGAAATTTATAAATGCCTGCTGACTGTTTCTCCCCATCTGCTCTACCATAAAATGCGCGTCCAAAGCAAAAGCCTGCAATCTGGTCAAAACAGAATACTCCTCATTCAGATGCGTCCACCGTGTCTGCACCATTCCTACTTTTTGATCTTCAAAGTGTCCGACGGTCTTCAATATAAAATCAGGATCAGGGACAAAGTCAGCATCAAATACAGCAATAAAATCACCTTCTGCCACTTCCAATCCCTCTCTCAACGCCCCTGCCTTAAAGCCTTTTCGGTCTTTACGGTGGATATATTTGAAGTTTACCTCGGGAAATTGCCTTAATTTTCTTTTGATGATGGTAGCTGTATCGTCCGTACTGTCATCCAAAATCTGGATCTCAAGCTTATCAGCAGGATAGTGGAATTTTGAAGCCGCTTCGATCAATCTTTCCACAACATACATTTCATTGAAAACAGGAAGCTGCGCTGTCACTTTCGGCAAATCTTCTTCTTTGGGCACCAAAGAGATGTTTGGATTTTTTTTGAATCTGAAAAAGTGATATAACAGATGGGCTTGGGCAAAGCTGTAGAATAAAATAAACAGCATTGCCAAAAGATATACTCCCAGAAAGAAATAGATGAAGATCATTAAGCATTTAAAGTGATGGATTTGTTACCGATGATGATGGGCATGTCATTGATTCTGCCTTCTTCATCGCCATTTTCCAGTTTCAATACTCCCCTCGGACAAACCGCCGAACAGACACCACAACCCACACAGGAAGACCGGACTATATTCTGGCCCCGCTGTGCATACCATCTGACGTCAATTCCCATTTCACAATAGGTAGAGCAATTGCCGCAGGAGATGCACTGTCCACCGTTGGTGGTGATGCGGAAGCGGGATTTGAACCGCTGCACAATACCCAGGTAGGCTGCCAACGGACATCCAAATCTACACCAGACTCTGTTACCCATCAAAGGATAAAAACCTGTTCCAATAACTCCTGCAAATATTGAACCAATGGCAAAACCGTAAATGCTGTGCAGCTGATCGGTTGCCTGACCAAGAATCTCGAATCCGGAGAAATAGTTAGCAATCGTCAAAGCTGTGGAAAGTACCGCAAATACCAACACTCCATGAACGAGGTATCTCTCTATTTTCCACGCCTTTACTGATTTGTCCGAAAGCTGCCGGTATGGGTCACCCAGTGTCTCTGCCAATCCTCCACAGCCACAAACCCAAGAACAATACCACCGCTTTCCATAGAAATAAGTGAACAAGGGAACCCCTACCACAATCAAGATTATTCCCCAGATCAACATAAACATGCCCAAAGCACCGGAACTGATCATCCCATCTATCCTGTATTCGTAGAAAAAAGAATAATCCAATGGCCAGATGTTTTTGAAATCATGCCATGGCATATTCATCAATACCAAAATCTCAGGAAGCAGAAATGCAAATGCCAATTGGAAAAACATGACAGATCCCGTCCTGATGGTCTGATACGTATTTCCCTTATATTTTCTGAACATCCTGATTCCCATCACGCTGATGGCTAGGGTATAAATGAATCCATACAAAAACCATTGACTTGCCGGATCGCCGGAAAGCGCCATGCTAAGCGGATCTACCATGAGCACGAGGTTGGTGATGTACTCAGGAAACCAATATAAAATAATGTAAAACAGAATCAGCCAAGCCCCGGTAATCATCCCCAAAAGCCCCCTTGACTTCATCGATGAAAAGAAAATGCCATCATTTTTGATTCCTTCAGATTGACCGCGATAGAGCGGCAGGATATATAACAATGCGCCAAATACTCCGATCAATACCGTAATTCCCAGATACAAAAACGGATTCTCAGAGACAGGCCCTGTGGAGGAGGCTTTGGTCAAGGCAAAAGCATAATTGTCCCATATTACTTTATCCCATTCCTGATTGGATTTCAAAGCATCATTGTAGGAATTGAAATGACTTTTGAAATCGCTGATAAAAGCAAAATTAGAAGCATATTCCTTTTCATACATGGGAGAAAGCACTTCCATCATTTTTTCCGAATGAATATCTTTGACGTTTGCTTCGACGGTTTCCTTTTCCAGCTGGTAAGTCCCCAAAAAAGGGAGCAAGGTGAATAACAGCAATCCAAGTATAAAGATTACAAGCCCTATTTTTTGAATGATTTTCATGCTCTCGAACCGATTAGTTTTTTGAAAAAAGACATTTTTCCCGCTTGAAGGGATTTTCCCTTTTGCTTGTTATATTGATCTAACACACCCTTGTGGTGGGATTTGTAAAACTCTGGATTGAAGCCCGCCTTTTCCAAGTGGGTGAGTATTTTCTCAAACATCCATCCTTCCGAAATGGCCTTGTCAAAATAATCATGCCTTAACCTCCAGCCAAAAGCATTTACGCCCTTGATTTTCATATCGGATTTTCCATATAAAAAACGGATGGCCGTTTTCCCTCCGGTGTCTTCCCAGTACAAACTTTCATATTCTTCGTTCCAAACGGCAGGTACAAACCCATATGTTTGGTATTCAATATCTAGAAATTTGGCAGAATTAAACCAAACACTAGGCTGGTATGGGACAGGATTGCCTGAAGTCAGGTTATACGCAAGTGTCTCTCCGTGCATTCTGCCTGTATACCAAACTTGTTCAATGTTTTTTCGGTCTGATGCCGGTGCTTCTTTGAATTCGGCACAGTCTCCGATGGCATATACATCAGGAATATTGGTCTTAAAAAACCTATCTACCACAATCCCTCTGTTGGTTTGCAGCACTTTATCCCTGTTCAAACCCTCCATGGGTTCGGAACCATTGGAGGGTTGCGATTTCAAAAATCCGATATTGGGGCTTACCCCTACTGTCAATCCCACAAACTGACAATCAATAGTTTCTCCTGATTTGGTTTTGATGGCTTTTACTTTTCCTGATTCATCGCCAATAATTTCATCCAATTCTGTTTCAAGCCTCAAGTCAATATGGTGCTCGATGATATGCCTGTTGATCATTTGGGATTCTTCAAGTGGAAGGATATTGTCCCAAAAATTCTTTTCCCTCACCAAAAATGTGACAGGGATTTTCCTGCTGTTGAGCATTTCAGCCATTTCTATTCCAATCAGCCCCCCTCCTACTATTACTGCCTTTTGGATGCCTTTGCTGTTGGCTTCCATCAACTCCAGGTCTTGATAAGAATACATTCCCTGCACTCCTGTCAGGTCCTGACCTGGCCAACCGAATTTATTCGGTTTGGAACCGGTAGCCAAAACCAAAACATCGTATGTCATGGATTCCCCCTTAGAAAAGACAAGTTTCTTTCCTTCAAAATCAACTTTCTCCACCCAAGCCCTTTTGAGGTTGATCCGGCTTTTGTCCCAAAACCAATCCTCGTAGGGTTTGGTATGTTCGTATTTCATGTGGCCCATGTAAATGTACATGATGGCGGTCCTTGAAAAAAAATGGTCCGTTTCACCCGAAATAATCGTGATCTGGACTGATTCATCCTGCTTTCGGATGTGGCGCGCACAGGTCACACCTGAGATGCCGTTTCCGATGATGACAATATTTCTGTTGGTGTTACTCATTGAGGGACCAGTCATAATCGAGGTGCGATACCTTGGCGCTTGGTTTGATTTTGACTTTGGAATATTGGTTAAGGTAATCAATTAAGCTCCCATTTTTTGTGAAATCACCTTTGAACCATGAGAAAATGGAAGAAATCTCGATCTTATCAGGGCTGATTTTATTCCTTTTGGTGTCATTGATAAATGTGCGGGCTACGAGATCCAGCTGCTGGTTTATTTTTTCGGGAACAAACGCTTCGTTCAATAAGGGCGGACAGGAAAACGAAGCGCAGTTGACCGCAAAATGTATCCTTGGTTCTTCAAATTCTTTCCTCAAAATTTTGTGCTCGATTTCGTCAAGTGAAGCTTCCTTCCCTCCTATTTTGAAAAATTTGATGTGCCAAACAGTGTTGATGAGCGGGATTTTTACCGCCGGGTGCAGGTCTTGGATGCTTTTCACAGGATAATTATCCACGATCAGCTTGACAGTAAAGGCATTGTAAGCATTAATCCAATAGGCCAACTGCTCGTCCTTTGACCATGTCTTCCTTTCAGGGGCATTGTTGCTAAGGAGATCAAGATACTTATCAAGCTTGGCTTTGTCTTGGATAAATCCTTTGTAATTGACAATCCCGTCTTTGCTGACGTGCTTTTTGAGCAACTCATCAAAAGCCTGATGGGAAGGAGCTGTGGAATTGGCCTGACCGAGCTTCGAGGAGCCGCAGGAAAGGTTGATGAGGAATATCGAAAGAATTACAATTATTTTCATTTGACTGGAAACCAATTTACAACATTTATTTACCAAAATACGGCGCCATTCCATAATCGGATTGAAATTGGGATGGAATATCCCAAAGATGGCAACCCCGATATCTTGGCAAAGGTGGGTTAGTTTCACAGGACGATTTGTCGGATTGGTGACATCCAACTGATTTGAAAACCAATTTCTTCAAACCCCCACTTTTGACTTGTGAAATCAAACAATGTCTACTTCCCGACACATTGGTTCTTGATAGAATCCCTATTTTTGTCAACCTCAATCTTTTGACCTGTGAAAATCAGCATTATCATCCCGTCAAACAACGACCATGCTTATCTGAACCAACTTCTTTCTTTCATAAAGGAGAATACTCCTGAACAGGATTTGAAGGAAATCATCATTGTAAATGGCTTTGAAGACAAAAACCTGATCAAAATAGCCGAAAAGGCCCATGCAAAATTGTATGTGTTCCAGAACAGTACCAATAGGCTAAAAGCGGAGGCCGGTGCCTTTGAAGCAAAAGGAGATATACTGTATTTCATCAAACCCGGTCATTTTCCCCCGCCGTATTTTGCTTCAAGAATAATGCAGGCAGTCAAATTGAAAAAAGAATTGGGGAGTGTCTACCATCCTTGGATTGGAAGAATGTGCAGGTTTCTAAATCTCAATTCAGTAGATTCAATGGTCATGTTCTTTTCACCCATGACAAATTTATTTATCCAAAGAAAAATTTATTTCAAAGCAGGTGGGCTGAAGTATGATGGAAAAACACTTTCGTTTTGCCGTTTTATAAAAAAAACCGAATTCAGATTTGTCACAGGAATTATACAATAAATATCCAGGGAGATGGCAGTTATCAAAGTGATCCAGGAAGAAGAAGCTACGGGCATGCTCAAGGATATTTATTCCGATTTGACCGCCAAAAGAGGGAAACTAGCTGAGGTACACAAAATCCAGTCCCTCAACCCGAAGACCATCATCAGTCATATGGAACTGTACATGGATATCATGTATGGGCAATCTCCCCTCAGCAGGCCTCAAAGGGAATTGATGGCAGTGGTAGTTTCCATCGCCAATAATTGCCTCTATTGTACCCACCACCATGCTGCTGCCCTGAATGCCTATTGGAAAGATGACCAAAAGATCAAATATCTGTTAGAGGGCAAAGAAATAAATGGATTGAAGGAGACGGAACAAGTTCTAATCAGTCTTGCAAAAGTGATGACGGCAGATCCTTCCGGAACAGAAAAAGACATCATTCTGGATAAACTGAAATCTCTAGGCATGGATGACCGAAGTATCCTCGATGCAAATCTGGTCATCGCTTACTTTAACTTTGTGAACAGGATCGTCCTTGGATTGGGAGTCAATCTGGAGGATGATGAAGGCAAAGGATACCGGTACGAATAATTGAGGCCCAAATTACTTTTTCAATCCGGCGAGGTCTTTGACAAAAATCCTTTTCCGATCATAGCTTATCAGGGCCCTTTTCTCCAAATCACTGAATACGGAGGTGACTGTCTGACGGCTGGTAGCGGTCAATTTTGCGATTTCTTCATGGGTAAGCTTGAGTTCGACAGCACGCTGATTGGAATCTCCTAAAATCGGTCTGCCGTATTCTATGGCAAGTTCAGCGATGAAACCTACAACACGTTCATCAGAGGTTTTGAAAATGAGGTTCTCCAGTCTATTTTGGATTTTCTTGAGCCTGAAGCCGATGAACTTCGTGACTTGAAAGTTGAACTTTGGATTTGATTCCATCAGTTCCTGAAAATCGGAAACGTTGATTTTACAGATGACAGCATCCTCTGTCACCTCAGCCACTTCCTCTCTTTTTCCTTCGCCAAGTAAAGACATCTCTCCAAAAACCTCTCCCGGACCCAAAATCCCCAAAATCACTTCTCTCCCATCGGATGAAATCCTGGAAATTTTAACCTTCCCTTTTTTGAGCAAAAACACTGAGTTGGCACTATCCTCTGAAAAATACAGCACTTTGTTTTTCGGTACATCTCTCATGGTGGTCTTCTCATCCATCATTTTCATTTCCTGTGGGGAAAGGATCTGCAGCATGCTGAAGTTTTCCAAAAACCAGATTTTAGTGCTCTCCATAAATTGTTTTTTGATTCAGAACACCTAAAAGTAATTATAAATCCATTCTGCTTAAACTGAAAAAAACCATAAAATCCAAATTCTCTGAAATGTCCCCTCCACGACAAGCAGTACAAAGTCAATAAGATAAATTGAACTGTTGAAATCCGGGTTTTACAAAACAAAATAAAATTGGAACTGCACGATACCATATATGTAAAGGAAACTGTTTCCTCTTGGGTAAAAAACCACCATTCCGAATTGCTGAAATGGGCAAAGTACAAACTGGGCCAAGGACATGCTGCAGAAGACCTCGTCCAAGACACTTTTATAGCTGCGTTCAATTCATTTGACAGATTCGAAGGACGAAGCCATCCGCAAACTTGGCTTTTTCAGATTCTCAACAATAAGATCATGGACCATTTCCGAAAATCCGGTAGAACCGAAAAACCTATGGCTCTGGAAGATGCCAATTTTTTGGTTGAAAACCTTTTTGACAAAAACCAAAACTGGGATATCAATGGATTTGAGTCTTACTGGACTTCTGAAAACCTATTGGACAATCCTGATTTCAGGGAGAATTTCAATAGCTGCATGATGGACCTGCCTCTCGAATGGAAGAATATCATTTCGGATAAATATTTTTTTGACAAAAAATCTGAAATCATCTGTCAGGAATACCAGATCACAGCGACCAATTATTGGCAGATAATCAGAAGGGCAAAATTACTGCTGAAAAAATGCCTGGAAAACTTAATAAAATCATGAGCGACTGGAAAAATAAACTGATGCTGTCCTGTGTCAGAGCAACGGAGTTAATCGAAAAGAAACAGACTTTGGGACTTTCTTATATTGAAAACTTCCAACTAAGAATGCATCTTTCGATGTGCAAGGCCTGTCTTTCTTACGAATATGAATCTCTTTTGGTCAGCAAGCTATTGCAGCAGGAAGGGTCTGTGGAAACCGATCCGGAAAAAGAAGCGGCGCTTCAGAAGGTATTGGAAGAAAAAATCAAAGACCTTTGATTTTTTTCACCTGAAGCTGTCAGGAAATATAATAACCTCCGACTCATCTACTACAAGACATTTAAAAGCCAAAAGCCATGGAAAAAAAGAAATTAATAAAAACCGGACTGATCCTGGGTTTTGCAGTATTGATCACAGGATTGGGGACTGTGGCCTACCTGTTCTACATGCCCCACAGAAATATCCAGAGTTCGAGAACAGATTTTGAAATCACCGTCGCCTCCTTCGTCTCAGAATATCTCAGCGACCCGGCGGCAGCGGATGAAAAATACCTCGATGAGGGAGGTGAATCCAAAATCCTGGAAGTAACAGGGATTGTCTCTAAAGTTTCGGAGGATTTCAACGGACAGATTGTCCTGCTCCTAAAGGAACCGGACGGAAAAGCCGGAGTAAGCTGCACTATTCTGAATTCAGCAAAAACCACTGCTTCAAATATTCAGAAAGGTGTAACCATCAAGGTCAAAGGGGTCATCAGGTCAGGGGCGTTTTTCGATAAAGACCTGGACATGTATGAGAATGCCATTATGGAAAAATGCGATATCGTTTCAAAAATCTAACTATAAACAAAAATTATCATGAAAAATCTGATTTCAAGTATGTTCGTCTTCTTAATGTTTGTGTCTTTGGTAAGCTTTACCACGCCTGTCGAAAAACTCGTCAGCCAAAAAACGCATATCTCCTTTTTCTCGACCACCTCGTTAGAGGATATTACGGCCGATAATTACAAAGCCACAAGTTCCCTGGATACCCAAACAGGTGACGTGGTATTTTCGGTGCCGATGCAAAGTTTTGAATTTGAAAAAGCTTTGATGCAAAAGCACTACAACGGTGCGGACTTCCTCGACACAAAAAAATATCCACGTGCAAAGTTTGTCGGCAAAATCACTGACGTCTCCAAGGTCAACTTCGCAAAAGACGGCACCTATCCGGTAGATATATCTGGGGAAATGACTATCAAAGACAAGACCAAGCCCATCAAAGAAAAAGGAACCGTCACGGTCAGCGGAGGTCAAATCAAGGCTGAAAGCACTTTCAATCTGACTTTGGTAGATTATGGGGTGGCGTTTAAATCCGGTAAGCCCTCGTCTAATATCGCAAAAACAATAGAAATAAAATTTGTAGGTGAGTATGACAGTGAATAAGTCGATGATAAGTAAGGTTGCTTCATTCTCCCTATTGGCCGGGGCTGCGCTTGTAGTCCTGGCCTCCTTTAGGTTACAACCTTCTAATGAAACTACGTTGTCGGGAGCCGGAAAGATAGAATTCCAAGAGGAGAATTGGGATGCCGCATTGGCCAAAGCAAAAAAAGAAAACAAGCTTATTTTTGTAGACCTCTACGCCACCTGGTGTGCTCCCTGCAAGATGATGAAAGTCCAGACTTTCGGCAATCAGGAGGTCGCAGACCTGTTCAATGAGAATTTTATCAATGTGGCCCTTAACGGAGAAAAAGGAAAAGGTCTTGAACTGATGGACAAATACAAGCTGAGGGCTTATCCGAGCCTATTGTTCATCGACAGTGAGGACAAAGTGTTGGTACATACTGAAGGATTTCACAACGCCACGCAGCTTATTTACCTCGGGCAACAGGTTCTTGCCATTTCTGAAAAAAAAATACTTAAATGACTGCGATGATGAAAGTCTATAGGAAAAAGGTTACTTCAAACTTAAAGTTACTGACCATCAGGATTCATAGGTGGTCAGTGCTATCACTACTTTTGGCAGTCATAACTACTTACACTGCCTATGGTCAGGCATGCTGTTCCGGGGGAGTTCCTCTTGGAGGCACCCTTGGACTTGGTACGGCCGATTACAAATCATTCCAGTTTTTACTTACCTATGACAGGAATGTCCTCAGAGATCTGATGGACAAATCTTTGCTCTTGGAGGACGATACCCGCAGTCGGCTAACCCATTCCACACTTTTGGAAGTGAATTATGGGATCAATGAAAGGTGGGCTGTAGCGACGGTTCTTCCTTTTATCCGTCAGGAAAGAATCATCAAGGGATTTGAAGGTCAGGAAGAATTCACCAGTACCCAAGGAATCGGGGATGTTGTTTTCCTTTTGAAATACAGAATTCTAGATCCCAACAAAGTGAGGCATGCCGAATGGGTGGTCGGTGCAGGACCAAAACTACCTACAGGAAAAACCGATTTTCCCAACAATTCAGGGCTGACACTTCCTGCGGACATGCAGCCGGGTTCTGGTTCCCTGGATGGCCTTTTCTGGACTTACTTCCAAAAATCCCGGTTCCCCATAGATCAAATGAGCCTCGTGATGGTATCCACATTCCGCAAATCAGGCAAAAACAACAACTATAACGGATCTCAAGTGTACCAGTTTGGGGATGAGTTCCAGGCTAACCTTGGCATCAATTACAATTTTCTTCTCCATTGGCCGGTGGATGTCTTCGTTTTTGGAAGATACAGAACGCAGACTGTAGACTTGATCGATGACAATGTATTTCCGGGCTCCGGGGGCAAATGGGTGTATGTGATTCCGGGGCTTAACCTTGCCTTTTCCCCAAACTTTTCATTTCGGGGATCGGTAGATATTCCTGTCTACCGGAAACTTTACGACACGCAACTGACCACTTCTTACAGATCCACCTTGGCTTTGTTTTTTAACCTCAACAGGGACAAAAACAAACCGGTGTTTAATACCAAACTAGACGGAATATGAAACTCTCCACAACTACACTCTTGAATCTGCTCCTATTGGGATCAATCTTTCAGGCTTGCGAAAGCCAAACCGGCCCGGATGGACAAACCATCAACAATTCAACGACTTGGCTAATCCCAAAAAATGAAGTCCGTGACGGCGGCCCGGGAAAAGACGGCATACCTGCCCTTACCAATCCCGAAACCATCATTCCAAGCAATGCCTCTTTTCTCAATGACGGTGACTTGGTTCTTGGATTTGCAAGCGGGGGACAAGCAAGGGCATACCCTCACAGAATTTTGGATTGGCATGAAATCATCAATGACGATCTCAACGGCGTCTCAGTAGCTGTAATTTATTGTCCGCTAACAGGGACAGGCATCGGATGGGACAGGAATCTTCCCGGTGGCCAAAAAACAACTTTTGGCGTTTCAGGTCTTCTCTACAACAGCAATGTCATTCCATATGACAGGGCGACGGATACGAACTGGTCTCAACTGCTGCTCCTCGCTGTCAATGGTGACCTTGAAGGCACAAGGCCGACCACCATCAATCTCCTTGAAACAACATGGAAGACATGGAAAGAATTATACCCAAATACAAGAGTGGTTTCGACCAATACCGGCCACTCCAGACGCTATCAGGATTTCCCCTATGGAGACTACAAAACCAATAACAATGCTATATTTTTCCCGGTAAGCAGTTCAGACAACAGACTTCCTGCAAAAGAAAGAGTATTGGGCATCATTGACGGGGAAAGTGTAAAAGCCTACAGCATCGAGCTCTTTGCAGATAAGAATGAAATCATCCTTGATACCTGGAAGCAAAATGAGCTTGTCATCGTCGGTAATAAAGTCAAAAACTTCATTGTGGCCTTTGACCGAAAGCTTCCTGACGGCAAACTCCTGGAATTTACCTTGATTGAAAATACCCAATCCATCATCCTCCGCGATCAGGAAGGAAATGAATGGGATATTTTCGGAACTGCAGTAAGTGGCCCGCGAATGGGTCAAAAACTTCAGAGCCTACCCCAGATGATAGGATATTGGTTTGCATGGGCTCCTTTCTATTCCTCTCTTGACCTGTATCAAAGACCTTAATTCAACAATAAAAACAAAATGAAATGCAACTATCTAACACTTTAAAATCCGGAACCGATTCAGAACATAAGACCTTCAAAACAGTGGAACTGGTCCAAGGCCTGGCCGTCGGACAAAAGGCACCTATGTTTGTCGCTGTGGACCAGTCGGGAGAAACATTTGACCTGAAGGAAGCACTGAAAATCGGGCCGGTGGTTATCATTTTTTATCGCGGACAGTGGTGTCCTATCTGCAACAGTCATTTGGCAGAATTGAATGAAAACCTAGAATCTATCTATGAAAAAGGAGCCCAAGTAGTAGCCATCTCACCGGAAACCTCAGAGTTTCTAAAAAGAACGGCAAAAAAAACCCATGCTGCATTTAGCTTACTTCATGATGAAGACTACAAAATAGCTGAAGGATTCGATGTAAGTTTCCTTCCAGGGCTTTTGGCTAGGACCATGTTCAATACAGTCCTTCGTGCCAATCTGAAAGAAGCCCATTCTGATGACAGCCAAAGGCTCCCCATTCCTGCCACTTTTGTGATCGGGCAAAATGGAAAAGTGGCTTGGAGGCATTTTGATCCTGACTATAAAAAGAGATCTTCTGTCGCTGATATCATCAAAGCATTGGACAATTTATAAAAACACGAATCATGGTAATTTCATTGGTTTTTGCCTTTTTCAGAGTTTTCTGGCCTGATTCAACAGCCATGATTACCAGCGGGCGGACAGTAATGACCATTGAAAGAAGCCGTGACAAAAATTACATTGTCTATGATGTCAACCTGGACCAAGAAGGCAAAATCAATCAGGAAACGCCATTGACAATCTATTGGATAAAAGAAAATAAAGAAAACAAAAAAGAACCGCTAACCTGGATACAAAATAAATACGCCTACGGGATCAAGGTATTAAATAAAAAGCCTGAAAGCATTGTGTTCCAATTTGCCCCTTATACCAAAAAGGATTTTGTATTGAAAAAATCATCCTCGGGCACCTATGCGGTCTTCTCGGATTTTGAAGGATCACAGATTCAGGTCACCCACATTTTTATACAGATCAATGGCGGTACTTTCTGGTTTCCCAAAATCCCTAAAATCGACATCCAAGGAATTGACCAAAAGACTTTGTTAAAAAAAACAACCACTATAAATCCTTAAGCTATGAATCAATATTGCATCGAAAATCTCCGGGACTTACAGTCCCTTACCAAGCAGATGAACGCTGATGATTTCAGCAAACCGCTGCCGGTGTTGTCTTTTTCGAGTATCGGACAACACGTGCGCCATATTCTCGAACTCTATTTGGCACTTGAAAAAGGCCATGAGTCCGGCATCGTCAACTATGACAAAAGAAAAAGAAGTACGGAAATGGAGAAAGATCCATTTCTTGCCTCAGATATTACAGACCACATCATCGAAAAAATCAAAACTTGGAATCATGACCACTTTTTGGCCATGGAGGGGGATTTTGGGACGCAGGATGATGCCAGTCAAAAAATCAATACCAGCCTATTCAGAGAGATGGCCTACAACCTCGAACACAGCATCCACCATCAAGCTTTGATCAAAATCGGCTGTAACAGCATGGCCCTCGGCGATTTGCTTGATGAAAATTTCGGTGTGGCTCCTGCCACCATCCGCTTCAGACAGACAAAACAACTGCAACTCACTTCATAATGGCGATGGGCAATACAAAATCAGGAATGGCGATCGCTTTGGCTTGGCCAAAAACTTACTGTAAAAAAGCAGGCGCTTGGTACGATGGTTTGATGGACTTGTTGGGATTTAATGAAAATGGCTATTATCAAGTGGGTCATGCCGCCGTCGTATTGGTGGAAAATGAAACAGGAAATACCCATTATTTTGATTTTGGCCGGTACCATGCACCTTATCAGCATGGCCGGGTGAGGGGTGCCCTGACAGATCCGGAACTGACTATGAAAACCAAAGCTGTGGTATCAAATACCGGTAAAATTGAAAACCTTCAAAGCATCCTGGAAGAATTGGCAAACAGGAAAGCCTGCCATGGTGATGGTACATTACATGCATCGGTTACCAAAATCGATTTTGAAAGAGCGCTGGAAAAAGCCCTTTGGATGCAACAAAAATCACCCATTCCTTATGGCCCTTTCACTTATGGAGGGTCAAATTGCTCCCGTTTTGTAAACACCGTGATCAGGTCGGGGAATCCCTTTTTGATTCACCAGTTTAGACTAAATTACCCCTACTCTTTGTCTCCTACACCGATTGGCAATGTCCGATCCTTGGGAAAATCATTTCCTATCCAAAAAGATCCTCCTTTAGTTCCTTCGGGAAAAAAGTTTGTCGGCGGTTTATTGGCAAGCCCGAGACGTCATCCTGCCGTACCGGCTGGAAGCCTGTGGCTGTCAGGTGAAGGGGCCGGATCTTGGTTTCATTTCCAAAACTCAGGGGAATATTATATCATAAGGCGCTTTGGCCCTGATGGAGAATTGGAATTTTCGGGAATATACGCTTCGGGCGAGAATATCTTGAAACCTGGTTTACCATTTGAAGTCAGGCACTTCAGCCATTTCCAACAGGTCACAGTCACCCAAAAGAATCTAGAAATAAAGTTCACAAAAGTAATATCGGTATTCAGTTCAGCTAATACCAATCAAGACAGCAAAGGCCCTTTGGCATTCTTTTCCCTCACCTCCTCGGCGCCAAATTGGGATAATCAGTAATGATCCCGTCTACGCCCAAATCCAATAATTTTTCCATCTGCGCTGTGGTATTGACAGTCCAAGGGATGACTTTCATGCCTTTTTGATGGAGTAGGTCTACCGACTCTTTGGTCAAAGCAATAAAATAGGGCGAATAAATCTGCGGCTGAAAACCCAACACAGCCAATTGTTCAGTAGGCTTTGCGGCGGTCTCTACCAACATCGCCAAAGTCACCTGCGGATAAACCTGATGCATGTATTGCAGCACCCTGAAGTCAAAAGACTGTATATTGACTCTCTCCCAATCGAGTTTTTCTTGGATTAATTTGAATACCAAATCTGAAAACTCCTTTGGAGCAGGATGATCAATCCCATCCCCATCCGGGCTGCTTTTGATTTCGATGTTATAATTGGGTTTGGGCAATCCCATATCTGCCACGTACTTTTCCACCACAGCGATGAGGTCAGACAGTTTTGGTTTGCTGACATGAAACTTTACCTGATTCGGGAAACCCGGATGGAATTTGGTGCCGCAGTCGTACCGCAACACTTCCGAAAAATCCATCTTATAAATATTGTGGGATTTGTCAGCTGCGGGAATTTCATTTCCCCCAAGAGTCAGGCAAATTACCGGATTCATATAGGGTTCATGGGAGACGATGACTACACCGTCTTTGGTCACTGCCAAGTCCAACTCAAGCGTCGTCGCCCCAAGGTCCAATGCCTTGATCATGGCAGGGATTGTATTCTCAGGCATCAATCCCCGTGAACCACGGTGCCCTTGCAGATCATAGGTAAATTGGGCGGAAGCAGACATGATCAGGAAAGAAAAGAAAATGGTGGAAAAAAGGGTTTTCATTGCGCTTGATTTTTTGAACAATTTACAACAGAATTTAATTTTGAGGGGTATTTTGGGATTATTGTTTCGTTAAATAAGACGGAAGACGGAAGACCGAAGTCGGCAGAACCTCCAGCTGTCCTGCTTCTCCGGAAGCTCCAGGTGTCCTGCTTCTCCAGAAGCTGGACTCATTCATTTTCTACTTTCTGCTGTCCTGCTTCTCCAGAAGCTGGACTATTCATTTTCTGCTTTCTGCTGTCCTGCTTCTCCAGAAGCCAGACTAAGTTGATTTTAGATAAATACTGCTTAGAAGCAGCAGAACATGAGAAGCAGCATATCGAATAGTTCTAATACAATTCAACCTTTACCAAACCCTTTTTACCTGAATAATCGCGTGCCGAACTGAATAAATATTCCTCAGGTTCTTCCACGATCAAGGCCTCTACAGGATTGTAATGGATGTAATGTAACTTTTGCTCAAAAAAACCACTTGACTCTACAAAAATCGCATGGAGTCCATCTTTCCAAAACTTATATCTGGTAATTCGGGCCTGTGATTCTCCTCTTATTTTCAAATATTCCAATATCCATTGGTTTCTTGATTCTATACTTTCCTTTTCAATGCTCTCAAGCACTTTCCGAGCTGTAAATTTCTTAAAGTCTTGTATTGTATCCGACAATTTGAAAGGTTCTTTCGATCTACAAAGTAGATGAAGATGATTTGACATAAGGCACCAGGCAAAAATCACCAACCCTTTTCTTTCTACACAAAAATTTAAACTATTAACCACTTCCAATTTGTATTCTTTTCGAGTAAAAATATCAATCCATCCTTCTACAGTAAGGTTTAAAAAATAAACTGAATGTTGATCAGAAACTTGAAAAGGCTTCATATATATTCTCTCCAGCTGTCCTGCTTCTCCGGAAGCTGGACTAAGTTGTTTTAGATATATACTGCTTCTGGAGAAGCAGCATAACGGTGGGTTGTCCTGCTTCTCCAGAAGCTGGACTATTCATTTTCTGCTGTCCTGCTTCTCCAGAAGCCGGACTAAATATTTTGTAGATTAATGCTGCTTCTGGAGAAGCAGCAGAACGCAGAATCAGCAGAATGCAGAACGTAAGATGTAGATGATCGTGGTAATCCCTTTAAACTACATCCCCATACAAATCAAATTCGGTTGCATCATTGATCCGTACATTGACAAAATCCCCCACCCTACAATAATGCTTTGAAGCATCGATCAGGACTTCATTGTCCACTTCAATGGAATCGTATTCTGTCCTGCCGACAAAATACCCGTTTTCTTTTTTGTCTACCAATACTTTGAATTCCTTCCCGATTTTGGTCTGATTGAGGTCAAATGAAATCTGTTCCTGTATCTCCATCAAGTGGTTTGCCCTTTGCTGTTTGACTTCCTGAGGAATGATGTCCTCCATCGTATGGGCATGGGTATTTTCCTCATGGGAATAGGTAAACACGCCCAAGCGCTCAAATTTCATCCTTTCCACAAAATCCACCATTTCCTGAAATTCCGCTTCCCCCTCACCCGGATGTCCTGCGATCAACGTCGTCCGGATGGCAATCCCCGGGATGATGTCCCGGATGGAATGTATCAATTCTTCCTGCTTTTCCCTTGTAGTTCCTCTCCTCATGGTCTTCAATACCGAAGTCGAGCCATGCTGAAGTGGGATATCAAGGTAGTTACAGATATTGGATCTTTCCTTCATCGCGTCGATCACCTCCATCGGAAAACCTGTCGGATAGGCATAATGCAACCTGATCCATTCGATTCCTTCCACGTCAGAAAGGTTCCTGAGCAAATCTGCAAGGTTCCTCTTTTTGTATAAATCCAAACCGTAATAAGTTGAATCCTGAGCGATCAGCAAGAGTTCTTTGGTTCCGTTGGCGGCTTTATGCTGCGCTTCCTTTACCAATTCCTCGATCGGTCTGGAAATATGCCCTCCACGCATCAGCGGAATGGCACAAAACGAACAAGGTCTGTCGCATCCTTCGGAGATTTTCATGTATGCATAATGGGCATTGTGGGTGAGCAACCTCTCCCCTACCAATTCATGCTTGTAGTCTGCCTTGAATTTTTTGAGCAAAGCAGGAAGGTCTCTCGTGCCAAAATAAGCATCTACTTGGGGGATTTCTACTTCTAGTTCATCCTTGTACCGCTGTGACAGGCAACCTGTCACATACACTTTGTCGACAAGTCCACGCTCTTTGGCATCGACATATTGGAGAATCGTATCAATGGATTCCTGTTTGGCATTGTCGATAAAGCCGCAGGTATTGATGATGACGATGTTGTTGTCCTGATTTTCGGATTCATGGAATGCATTGATCCCATTTCCTCTCAATTGCGTCAATAACACTTCCGAATCCACCAAGTTCTTGGAGCAACCCATGGTGATGATATTGACTTTGTCTTTTTTTAATGTTCTCGCTTTCACGCTTTTCCTTCTTTGGCTGCAAAGGTAGGGAAAATTGAGGAGTGAGGATTGAAAGATTGAAAAATTGGAAGGTGACAAGGTTAGAAGGTTGGAAGGTTGGAAGGTGACAAGGTTTTAAAGTTGGAAGGTGACAAGGTTTTAAGGTTGGAAGGTTGGAAGGTGACAAGGTTTTCGAATCCGTCACTCTGAGGAACGAAGAGTCTCTTTATACTTGGTTCCGCCATGGCAATCAGGTGTAATGGTTGTCGGGTTGTCGCATCCGTCACTCTGAGTCTCCAACATTTTCAGGAAAATGTTCAAAGTATGGAATGACAATTGGCGTTCCGTCATTCTGAACCGGAGCTTGCGGAGGTGAAGAATCTCTTGACTATCTGAGACCCTTCGTTTCTCTCCCGGTGACGCCTACAAACATATGATTGGTAGGAACGGGAAGTCTCATTGAAGTAAAATACGGGGCGAAAAAGCTAATTAAAACTGACTTTTCATCTGATTTTTTCTTTTATTGAAATCATAAACAACAACAATCAAATCATGGCAGGAGGAACGTCGGCATTTGATATGATTCCTTCTTTGAGAAATAACCGCAATGTCAAAAGCGGAAGAACCAAAATGGGTGATAATCCCTATGTCTCAAAATCCGTCGGTATAGAAAATCGAAATTCAGCAAATACCAAAGAACTGATTGCCCACCGTTTTGAGAGAAAGGACTTTTCAACCCAGCTGACCAAAAGGGTTTACCTTGCTTTGGGTTTGCTGATTTTGATGTTTTTCGCTTATTTTTTTCTGATTCAATGAGGTTTGAATTTCCTAGGGGTCAAACCTTTTTTCCAGAAAAGCGGGAAAATAGAAATTTGTCAGTCACCAGTCAATTGCAAAAACAATTTTTTTAAGTGTCGATATCCGGACTTCTTTGATGTTGTTCTCAATCTTTGAAATGTAGCCTTTGTTTGTTCCGCATTTTTCTGCGAGTTCTTCTTGTGTGATTCCTTTTTCAAGTCAGGCTTGTTGAATGAGAAAACCGAGTTTAAAGGATTCATATCCTTTTTCAAACATATCCCGTTTGGTAATTCCTTTTATCCCGTATTGTTCTTCAACAAATCGGTCAAGTGTTTTTAAATTATTTCTATTCCTCATATTGTTTCTTAATTTTCAATGCTTCTCTCATTCTCTGATTTTGGAGTTTTTTGGTTCTTTTTCTGAAAGCCATTTGCCAAAACAACAAGCTTTCCTTCATCAAAAAAGCAGAAAATGCGAAAAATGCCGCTTCCCTGTT
>JBBRFK010000053.1:0-18853 GCA_038224435.1 Cytophagales bacterium
AATTCCTAAATTGGATCCCAAACCCAGCATACGATGAAAAACTTCCCGAAATACTTCTTCATTTTTTGGTCGATAGTATTCCTGCTTTTTGCCTATTGGCAGATCAATGACCCGGATCCTGAGATTTGGGTTTCTATCTATATCGTTGCGGCCATATTTTCGGCACTTGCCATCACAGGAAAACATCCTCTGATACCATTGGGAATAATTATTGTAGCCTGTATCGTCGGGGCTGTTTATTTCTATCCGACTTCCGTGTCCCAATGGGTCAATTACGAATTGGAAAACAAAGATCTCACCATGAAAACCCAGCAATCTGAAGAAGCAAGGGAAACGTTTGGATTGCTGATTATTGGCGCTGTCCTTGCGGTATCTGCCTATATAGGATGGAAGAAAAAAAATAATAATGCTGCCATCACTTAAATTATCATACTCTATGAAAAAGTTTTTATTTGTTCTTATGGTTTTAGGCTGCCTTATGCCCGATCAGGTAATGGCCCAGAATAGCCGATATTTTGAAATGCGGACATACACCGCCCATGAGGGAAAACGGCCTGATTTGATCAAAAGATTTCAGGACCATACCTTGAAGTTGTTTGAAAAAAACGGAATTGAAAACATCGCCTATTTCATTCCCACCACCGAAACCAACAATACACTTACATTCATTCTTGCCTATCCCGATCAGGCATCCAGAGATGTATTGTGGAATAAATTTGCAAATGATCCCGAATGGCAGGCTGCTGCCAAAGCCTCAGAGGCAAATGGCCCACTGGTAGCGAAAGTAGATCAGGTTTTTATGGAAAATGCACCTGACCTTACTCCCGAAATCATCCGGGATGATTACGAAGGAGAAAGGGTTTTTGAGCTGAGGACCTATTATATGCTTCCGGGAAAAGTGGATGCCATCCATGCAAGATTCAGGGATTACACCCGGGAATTGTTCCAAAAACACGGCATGGTCAATGTCATGTATTGGTATACTATCGAAAAAGATCCGAATGTGCAGACGAAGTTGGTTTATCTTTTGGCCCATAAAAATGAGAAAGCAGGTAAAGCGTCTTTTGAGAAATTTGGCAAGGATCCTGCTTGGCATGTCGTCCGTGACGCTTCAGAGCAAAATGGCAAAATCGTGGAGAAGGTAGTATCTGTATACCTCAAGCCTTTGCCTTTCTCCCCTTTGAAATAACCAATATCGGTTACTATCATCGTTTTGATTGAGCGGAATAATTGTTCCATGGGATTATCCGCAATAATGCCAATAACTCAAAAAAGCGATATATAATGCGGATAATCGCCGACAGGCCACAGATGAAAGGCCGCAGCAGGTTTAATTGAACTTCAAACCTTATTTCATTTGGTTGATGCCAAAGAAGCGGATACAGGTATTGTTTCATTAAAACAGAAAGCCCCAAGAAAATCTATTGATCTTCTTGGGGCTTTACTTTTGGCTATAAATCAAGTGTACTGTTTAATGCACTTTGGGTTTGAATCTTACTTGGTCTTGAATTCCGCAGACACTAATATCGCAGTTGGTTCTCCTGCCACTGCCGGTCTAGTCACGAAATAAACGTCGTGCATTTTACCGTCGCTTATTGGCTCAATGGCGATGTTTGCCATTCCTCCTGCCAGTCCTCCGGGACTGCCGGGATAGGTCATCAACTTGGTTTCGCCGATTTTCTTTCCGGAAGGCGAATCCAATCGGACTTCAATAATAAAGCCTTCTTTGCTAGGCTCCTGACCGCCTCCCAATACTTCAATAGTGGCAATATCAGTCAATTCTATTCCTTTGAAGGCAAAAGATGCTTCTTTGTCAGGGATCACCATTAAGGTCCTCCCTCCATAATTCATGGTAGAAAAATCGACCAGATTCTTAGCTAGCTCCATTCCCATTTTTGGATTTCGGAGTGTCACCGAACTGTTTCCTGTCAACGGTTTGACCCCTTCTCCTCCACGGTCAGTAAAACTTCCTGAAAGTACAAATACACCGTTGTCACTAAGCGGCTTACCCACCATTGGATCTACTGATCCGGAAGCCGTTAAAGAAAGCACTTCAACTGCATCTCGGCGTCCAAGTGACAGGATATAAGCTACCACTTTTTTGCCGTCCTCATTCTTAAGGGTTGGATTGGCAGGCATCACGGTTTCACCCCATACACCTCCACCGCCTTTTTGGATTTTATTGACAAGGTAAGCAGTAGCGGCTACCGGGTCTCTCCTGTATTTCCTCGCTATGTCCGCATAAGCTGGACCAATGGAGGCTTCATCTTCTTTGTGACAGGTTTTACAAGTCAAGGAACTGATAATGCTTTTCCCCGTCATGGCATCAGTCATGATCAAGTGGCCTTTGGCAGCCTCCGCCTGATCCAACCCTGAGATATAGTCGGCTGACATATACAGTGTGGAAAGGTCTTTGCCCGCTTCTGCATCATCAGGATCTGAAACGGTAGTCGTATAGGCTACTTTTTTGCCAGGGAAGTAGAATGTCTGATTCCCTTTCAATTCAATAGTCACTACAGGAGCGATATTTCCCGCATACACAGAGGCGAAGGTGCTTTTGGCACTTAACTTATCAGGGTCGCTGACCGCCACCTGCACGTCATAATCACCCACTGCTTCGAAAGTATGGGTAAGTTTTGGCTCTTGGGTAGTGACTGTTTCGCCATTTCCCAAGTCCCAGACAAAAGTCAAAGGATCATTTTCGGGATCACTTGCTTCTACCGTAAAGTTTGCTGTAAAAGGAATTGAACCTGACTTTTTATCAACCGTGACGGCATTCACCACCGGAGTCCTGTTTCCTGCATTGAAATCAATCCTGGATAATCCTGAATCCGCGTTTTTGGTAAACCAGCCGTTTCCATATTCCAATATATAGACCTTTCCATCCGGCCCAACTTCCATGTCTATCAAGGCATTGAATTTGGTCTTGGACATAAAAGGTTCCATTTTATCAAAATCTCCGTTTGGCAACATGGTCACCACTTTGATCCAACCCCTCACCCAATCGTACATGAAAAACTTTCCGTCATAGTAAGCAGGATAGCTTGTTTCCTTTGGGTACATATCTGAGTAATAGACAGGACCGGCCATGGCATTTCTTCCCCCTGATCCCAGCTGTGGAAACTCAGCAGAAACTCCGTAAGGATAATAAATGAAAGCCGGCGATATCGGCGCCACCACATTTGCCCCTGTATTATTTTTGGAATTGTTGGCAGGCTTCTCAGGATCAAAAGGTGCTCCTGAAACGCCGGTAACGTAATCGAATTCGAGATAAGGATAATTGTTTCCCACAAAATACGGCCAACCAAAATTACCCGCTTTTCTTGCCTGATTGACTTCATCATATCCTCTCGATCCTCTTGTGGCCAAGCTATCTCCAGCGGCATCCGGACCTACTTCACCCCAATAAAGGAATCCGGTTTTTTGATCCACCGAAATTCTGTAAGGGTTTCTATTTCCCTGAACATATATTTCAGGTCTTGTACCTTCAGTTCCTTTTGGATATAAGTTTCCTTCAGGAATATCATAGCTTCCGTCTTCGTTGACTTTGATCCTCAAGATTTTTCCACGGAGGTCATTGGCATTTCCCGCACCTCTTCTAGCATCATATTGCTCAAAACCAGGCCTGTTGTCCAGAGGAGCAAAGCCTCGGTTTACAAATTTGCTGTCTTTTTGGTCAAATGGGGTAGTATTGTCTCCAGTGGACACAAACAATAATCCTTCTTTGTCAAAGGCAATAGAACCACCTGTATGGCAACAGATTTCTCTTTGGGAATAAAGCTCCAAAATGATTTTCTCTGAAGCTAAATCCAATTTGTCATCGGCATATTTGAACCTTGACAAACGGTTGACTTCTTTGCCTGTTGGGCTATAGAAAATAAAAATAAATCCATTTTTATCAAAATTGGGATCCTTCTGCATTCCCAATAATCCTTCTTCCGCATTAACTCCTGGAACGCTTGTTTTCCAATACACATCCAGTTTGGCAATCTCACGGGCTGTGGAGTCTCCGTTTTTGTACAACATGATCTCACCTCTTCTTTGAGCGATCAAAATGTCCAGATTGGGAAGTATTGTCATTTCAGTCGGTTCTGTAAAATCACCGACTACAAGTTTGATCTTCTCAAACCTGTTTTCTTCCGGAACTCTTTGGGTCTTGGCTTTGAAATAATCAAGTTCATTGTTATCTCCGATGGCATATTTGATCCCTTCTAATACATGCTTTAGGAACAATTCCTCAGAAAAAGATTCTTTGGTATGGCCACCTGCCGTGTAGAATGCACGACCTCCTTCAAATTCGTGGTACCAAGCCATCGGGTGAAAGCCCATTGGTTTGGTTTGCAGATAACTGGATTCATCTATGTCCATGAGCACATTGACATCAGGATTGAGTTTTTTGTAATGATACCATTCGTCCCTCCTGTTCCAGATTTCAGGCAAAAAACGGGTCGTCGAATGATTTCTATCTGTGACGTTCAATTTTCCATCCTGTACATTTGGATGGGGGTCACCAATGCCCGGATGGTATGAAAAATAAGCTCCGGCCAATCTGTTGTACCAGCCCCATTCATATTCGGTATCTGCAGCGGCGTGGATGCCGACATAGCCTCCGCCTGACTGAATGTACCGCTCAAAATCCGCTTCTTGGTAATGGTTGAGCACGTCACCTGTGGTACTTAAAAAAATGACAGCAGCGTATTGTTTCAGATTTTCTTCGGTAAACATTTCCGCATTCTTTGTGGTATCCACATCGAACTCATTTTCTGCACCAAGCTTTTGGATGGCGGCTATCCCGTCCACAATGGATTCGTGATAGAATCCGGCAGTTTTACTAAATACTAGGACTTTTGGTTTTCCGCTTCTTTTATTGCAGGAAGCAAAAACCAGCAAGACCGTCAATAGAAGAAATAGACTTCTTTTCAAGGAATTCAAGGTTAACATAGGTTATTGTTTTTGGGAAATATAAGGAGATAATCGATTAGCTTACAAATGAATCCGATAAGTGGGTAATTAACCGTAGGATTGGTTTTTTGTTAAAACCAACCCCAAATATGAACCTATAAATCTGACTGTAAAAAATTTCATTGTGTATTTTTTACATTTTAAAAAACACTAGGTATTAAAACCATCACCAAGATACAAATAACCAAAAATTGCCTCTTTTTTGATGCTTTACATATTGTTATTTTCCTGAGAAAAAAATGAAACAAAAGAATCCCCAAATCGAAAAAATGGGAAGTACCTATTGTTCCGTTTTTGGGTTAGGCTAAAAAGGGAAAATCAAAAACCCGACGAAAGAAGGTATCTGAAAAATTAAAATTCTTAACTGTCAGAAATCAGGATCCACAAGTAAATGTCTCGTAGTCTTCTTTAAATACGGACCTTAAATTGCCTTCTTCATCCCGGTAAGTTATGGTTCCTGTTCTTGTATTCTGTCTGATTTCTTGAGTCATTTCCACGGTTGTTCCATCTTTCAAAACGACAGTACAGGATCCGGATATTTCTTCGATATCAGAGATACAACCTGTCAATCCCAAAATAAGGATAGAAGCAAAAAAGATTTTTTTCATTGGAGGGATGATTTAACAATTGCAGGCAAAATTACAATTTTGAAGGAAAACTCAAGTAGATTGGATTTTTTTTTGCGAATCATTTTTGTGGAAATTTTGTGAAAGGAGTAATTTTAACATAATAAAATAATTGCTAAAATACCCTGATTCAAAATATGGAAGCAATTATAAACAGGATTCAGTTTTGAAGAATTCCCTCTAAATATAATTTTCTATATTCCCAACATTTTTAGTTAATCATTATTTAATAGCCACAAAGTAACAAAGAAAACAAAAGCCCGCTTTTTGTTTTCTTTTGATTCTTTGTGGTTTATTCTTTCTCTAGCCTGCTTTATATTTAATTTTGGCTCTTCAATTGCCTGTTTTTGGAAATCTTAGAATTTTTATTCTCTTAGGCTACAAAGTTTTCACAACATTCGAAGTAGAACCAAAAAGAAAAAGCCGACTTTCGCCGGCCTTTTCCTCTAATCCATTCAAATACTTTCAGTTAAGCTATATCAAGGCATCAAAGCCGCTACTCCGGGTAATACCTTGCCTTCCATGTGCTCCAACAATGCGCCTCCACCTGTAGACACATAAGATACCTTATCTCCAAAACCGAATTTGTTGACAGCGGCGGCCGAGTCACCGCCACCGATCAGAGAAAATGCTCCTGCTTCGGTTGCGTCTGCAATAGCCTGGGCAACGGACACTGTTCCATTCTGGAAACTGCTCATTTCAAAAACCCCCATTGGACCGTTCCAAAGAATGGTTTTAGACGATTTGATCACTTCAGAAAACAATTTTCTTGTCTCGGGTCCGATATCCAATCCCATCCAGTTGTCAGGGATTTCGCCTGCTTTGGCCAAACCTTGTTCAGCATCGTTGGCAAAGGATTTGGAAATAACGTTATCTAACGGAAGAATGATTTTTACACCTTTTTGCTCTGCTTTTTTGATCAGTTCCAACACGTAGTCCAACTTGTCAGGCTCACAAAGTGAATCTCCGATTTTCCCTCCTTTTGCTTTGGAAAAAGTATAGGACATCCCACCACCGATGATGAGGTTATCCACTTTGTCCAATAACTTTTCGATGATCATTATCTTGTCCGAGATCTTTGCCCCGCCCATGATGGCAGTGTAAGGTCTCTCAGGCTTTTCAAGGACTTTTTCCGAATTGTCCAACTCGGAGATCATCAGGTACCCTGCAGCTTTGGTATTGAAAAACTTGGCAATCACTGCTGTCGAGGCATGGGCACGGTGCGCCGTTCCAAAAGCATCATTCACATAGACATCCCCCAATTTGGAAAGCTTCTCTGCGAAGGCTTCATCACCTTTTTCTTCTTCTTTGTAAAACCTGAGGTTTTCGAGCAAAAGCACTTCACCGGGTTTCAGTCCTGCAGCAAGGTTTTTTGCCTCCTCGCCAATACAGTCCGGAGCAAACTTGACGGAATGTCCAAGCAGTTTTTGAAGGGTATTGATGACATGTTTCAAAGAATATTTGTCCACAGGCCCATCTTTTGGTCTTCCGAGGTGTGACATCAGGATCACAGAACCGCCATCTTCTACTATTTTTTCGATCGTGGGAATGGCCGCACTGATCCGCGTATCGTCTGTTACGTTTTGATGCTCATCCAAAGGGACATTAAAATCTACCCTGACAAGGACCTTTTTGCCCTTAAAATCAAGATTGTCCACACTTTTGATTCTGTTGTTCATGTTTATTGTTGTTTAAAAGGTTTTTTAGATAAATGTGATTAGAAGAATGAGGTTGGAGGCCGTTTCCCATAAACAAATTGAATTCCCTACCTGAAAACTGCCCACTGAAAAACTGCAAACTGCCCACTGAAAACTGATCACTGAACAGCCGCCCTTCGCAGTCTGTCATTGATAGCCCTACCCAATCCATCTTCGGGTAAAAGTTCTGATAAAATTACGGAAACATCCATGGTATCCAAAGTCCTCATCGCTGCAAATAGATTTTTTGCCGCCTCATTCAAATCTCCCACTTTGCTCAACTGTATCTGTTTTGCGTGGTATATGGATGGGAATGTTTGATGGAAAGAAAGCACTGCAAATGGAATACCCTTTTTAGAATATTCTGAAATGAGGACCTCTAAATTTCCAAGAATAAATGGCTTTGTGGGAGAATAGTGGCTTTTGAGCATACCGGGGGATTTTGGATTCGAAGTCGAATGCGTCATCACATTCACCTCTCCGACCACTTCTTTAATGTCATTCAGGTCCAAACCTCCCAATCGATATACGGTCACTTTCCCCTCTTCTATTCCCACTATCGTACTTTCCAACCCAACTTCGCAATCTCCTCCATCCAAAATATATGCTATTTTTTCACCAAGTTGGTCTTCCACATGGCTAGCCTTGGTCGGACTGATGTAGCCAAATGGATTTGCACTCGGTGCCGCCAAAGGAAAATCAAGCTCGGACAATAATTGCTGGGTCAAAGTATGGTTTGGAACCCGGACCGCTACGGTATCCAATCCACTTGTGACCAAGTCCGGAACAATTCCTTTTTTGGGCAAAAGCAAAGTCAAAGGACCAGGCCAAAACTTTGCTGCAAGGAGATCCAAAGGAAAAGGGATTTCTATTACAAATTCATGGACACGCTCCAAAGCCGAAGTATGCAATATCAAAGGATCAAAAACCGGCCGGTTTTTGGTCGCAAAAATCTTGGCAACTGCATCAGGATTGAGGGCATTTCCAGCCAAACCATAAACTGTCTCAGTCGGGATTCCGACTAATTGGCCTTGTTCAAGCAAGGATTTGGCTTGCGAGATGTCCTTTCCGATTTGTGCCATCACTCCTTACAAAAATCGTCAATCCAAGTCTTTGCTTCCCCATATCCAAGGTTCAAAGCGAGTTTCAGATTGGCACAACCATCTTCTTTTTGACCAAAAGCACTCATCTGCGTCACACCCAAAAGGTAATAGGCGGCGGCGTTTTGCTTGTCTAGGTTGACAGTATTGATCAAAGAGATGATCGCTGACACCGGGTCATTGTTTCCCAACTGTGCTTTTGCTTTGTTGAATTGTGCCAAATCATTATTCGGATCGGCCTGAATTGCCACATCAAAATCGAAGATGGCATCTTCATATTGTTCCAAAGCCAACAAGGCAAGCCCCCTGTTGTAATAAATATCATTTTGCTTTGGATCATGGCCATTGGCAGTATTGTAATCTAACAGCGCTTCCTTGTAAGACTTTTTCTCCAAATAGGCATTACCCCGGTTGAAATAAGGTTTATAGGAAGTAGAATCCTGCGCAATGGAAGCTGAAAAAGAGGCGATGGCCTCATCAAACTTTTTTTGTTGAAAAAGGGCTACACCTTTGGCATTCAGGGCAGCCGTATTGGCAGGATTTTTTTCGATAGTCCTGTCAAAGAACCCAATGGCTTTGTCGTATTGTTCGGTTTCCATCATTTTGATCCCTTCATCAAAGAGCTCTTGCTCGGAAGGACTGCAGGACCATAATGCGATGATGGCCATCAGCCACAGAAGATTTTTATTCACGGGATTTGAATTTTGTGCAAAGATAAAGAATTATGCCTCTTTGGATGATCCTCCCAATAATTTTGCAGCATACTCTTTGGGGATCGGTATCGGACGCATGGTCTGCATGTCCACAAAAACCATTGTTGTGGAAGCTTGGGCAAAGATTTTTTCCTCGCCATTTTTGGATTTCCCCATCAACACCTGTTCCAATACAAAAGAGGTGTTACCGATACCTGTACACTTTAGATAGACCTCAGGCTTGTCTTCGGCATGGACGGGAGTCCGATAGTCAATGTTGATATTGGCCACTAAAGTGCCTACTTTAAAAATATCCCATTCGCAGACCCGAAACAAAAATTCTACCCTGGCATGCTCAAAGTAATTGAAGTAAATGCCATTATTGACATGCATATAGCCATCGATATCCGAAAACCGGACTTGAATCGGGACTGAAAAAGAAAAAGAGGACAATACATCTTCCGTGGTATATTTATTCATTTTCTTTGATTTTTTGATGGATTACATCAAAATTTCTGATTTCGAGGTTTTTTCCAACATCCTCAAAATAGATGGATTGGGACCAACCATATCTTCCACGGCATCAAACTGAATCCAAGCTAAGTCCTGACTTTCCTCCGAAATCTGCAATGGTTCGTTCATTTCGGCTTCAAACAAAAACCTGACATCATAATGAAAATGCTCCTGGACATCGCCCTTTTGTGGAATGGTGTGTCTGTCAATGTCAAAAATCCTTGAATCCACGATCCTCAACGAAGTCAACCCGCTTTCTTCCTGTGCTTCAGCCATTGCTACCTCAAGAAGGTTTTCGTGTCCATCGGCATGGCCTCCGAGTTGGAGCCATTTGTTGAGTTTGCGGTGCAGTGTCAGCAGCGTATGTGTCCGCATTTTGTTGACGATCCAGGATGATCCGGTAAAATGACCCTGGATCCTTTCCCTGATATAGGCCTTGTCATCGAAAGTCAACTCAATGAAGTCATCCACAAAAGAGGATTCATCCTCAAAGGGGGTTCTATAATTTTCAAGATTTTCTCTAAGTGATTTTCGGTCCATACTAAGGGTAAGTTTGAAATAAATCGTCGATAAACTGGTCAAATGGCTTTGCGTTTTGATACAAATGGTCTGAATAGACCGTGACCAATACTTTTAGAAAGCTGGGTTTATCGTTTATATTGACCTTTTCAATGCTCACATTGCCAAATATCTGGTCAATCTTTTGGGAAAAATCAGTGCTACTCAAAGGTGGCTTGAAATACTGTTTTTCAGTGGTCCTGACATTCTCCTGAATTTCTTCCATTTTTCTGTCCAGACTTACACGACGGTAGCCCAAATCTAACATTCGTCTGCCAAAAGCAAAGAAAAGATAGGAAAAAGTTTTTTCATCTATTGGGCTTTCAAACGAAACTGCAAACCCATTGGCATAGGGTGAATTGAGAATATGGACCTCCGGCGAACCTGTAATCCCTGATTTTTTGAAGTGATAATTCTTGTTCACAAGCTTCAGGATCGCCAACCCTTCCTCTGATTCCATCCAATTCGCCACGACTTCCTTTTCCTCTTCGGTCTGGGAAAAATTCTCTTTCACGTTCATTGGGGCTGATTTTTTTGGAAACAACTTCCCAAAAATATCATCAATAAATGAAGCCATCAGTGTTTGATTTTGTAGGTACCATTTGGTTCTGTCGTGATCAATCCTTCCTCCTCGAGCTCTCTCAATATCCTGACGGTAAAGTAATCATTCTTTAAACCGGGAATTTCCTGGATATTATGAATGGAAAACAAAATCCCGGCGCTTAAAGTTTGAATAATCTTTATCCTGACCCTTTCTGCTTCAGTCTCATGGTGCTTTCGGTTTTCCAGACAGACATCACATATGCCACAAAAATCATCTCCCTCTTCCCCAAAATAGGAAGATATCTGATTTGCCCGACAAAGGGAAATATTCTTGATATAGCCCACCATCGATTTGGCTTTGGAAATGGCATTTTGCCTCCTTTCCTCAATTCTTTTGGCATTCAATGGAAGCTTTCCTGCATCAAATCTGGCGGTCAGGAAGGTGATTTGGGGTTTGTCTTTGCGTGGATGATATGCCAAAATCCCAACCTGATCCAGGTACTCAAGCTGTTTGATCAGATCAGACTCTTCCATTTTGGCATTTTTGGCCATTTTGGACTCCTGTATTTTGAGGTATTCGACAAACAGTTCCCCGCCATAAGTCCGCATCAATACCTTGATCAAAGGATCGAGCTTCGCATTGGCTATCTGAAATTCGTAGAGCTTACTTTGGTCTACCAAAAAGTGGATGGTCGAGGGAGAATAAAAGCTTTCG
The DNA here is from genome assembly GCA_038224435.1 of Cytophagales bacterium. Lineage (GTDB taxonomy): Bacteria > Bacteroidota > Bacteroidia > Cytophagales > Cyclobacteriaceae > Cognataquiflexum. Next base: position 11,407 of record JBBRFK010000053.1, read on the forward strand.
TTCAATTCCAGAAATCCCTCTTCCTGCAATACTTTCAGGGCGTTATAAGTAGTCAGCACATTAAGTCCATAGGTAGATGTAAAGGAAGCCATGTCAAAATCATAGCTGACCATAAACCCGCTTCCCACTGCAATCCGATATTGGTTGGCAAGACTTTGGTAAACCTTTTTCAGGAAATCAATCGGAGGATAAGCGATCACTGCCCGCTCTTCCAAAACCATCATGTCCTGCTCATTGGTCAGCAAAACACCATAGGCTTTGTGTTCATCACGACCGGCCCTGCCCGCTTCCTGATAATAGTTTTCTAGGTTTTCGGGCAGGTCCATATGGATGACAAGCCTGACATCCGGTTTGTCTATGCCCATCCCAAAGGCATTGGTGGAGACGATTACGCGGATCCGGTTTTGCTTCCATTCATTTTGCCGCTTTTCCCTGGTTTCATTGTCAAGGCCAGCGTGGTAAAAACTTGCCTGAGTCCCCATCTGATTGAGAACCGAGGCGATGTCCTTGGTGCCCTTTCTATTTCTGACATAAACGATGGCCGAACCCGGCACTTTCCCCAATATTTCAATGGCTTTCTCCAGCTTATTTTCCACCAATCTTACGGAGTAGCTCAGGTTTTTCCGGGAAAAAGAACGGACAAATACAGATGCATTTTTGAGTTGGAGCTGTTCAATGATGTCTGCTTTTACCTTCAAGGTCGCCGATGCAGTCAGCGCTAGGCAGGGAACGTCAGGGTGAAATTCACGGATCAGGGCGATTTCCAAATACGGTGGCCTAAAATCATATCCCCACTGAGAAATGCAATGCGCCTCATCCACAGCGATGAGGTTGACTTTCATTTTTTTGAATCGCTCGATAAAAATTTCGGTTTTGAGCCGCTCGGGGGAGACATAGAGGAACTTATAATTGCCGTAGATGCAGTTGTCCAAGATCGTATCAATCTCCCTTTTACCCATCCCAGAATAAATGGCCGCAGCCAAAACTCCTTTTTTCCTGAGGTTATCCACTTGGTCTTTCATCAAGGCGATCAGTGGACTCACTACCACACATATCCCTTCCATGGTCAGTGCCGGAACCTGAAAACAGATGGATTTTCCCCCGCCTGTCGGCAACAAAGCAAGCGCGTCCTTCCCTTCCAAAACAGCAAGTACGATGTCCAACTGAACAGGACGGAAGTCGCTGTACCCAAAAACCGTACTTAGAATATGAAAAGCCTTTTCCCTCAATTTACCATTTGATTTGTTCCTTGTTCAAAAATGCGGCAACGCCTCTTTTACAATCTTCCGTTCCCCTTGCTTTGGCATTCATGGAGGCGGCATATTCCAAAGCTTCTTCCAAAGTTCTTTCCTGAACCCTTCCGATCATCTCTTTGGTCAGCGACATTGCCTGACCGGAGTTTTGTTCGATCAGTTTTTGGGCAAATGCGTACACTTTTTCCTCTAATTCGGCTGCCTCCACCTCCCTGTTGATCAGGCCCATGGCTTGGGCATAGGCCGCTGAGATCAAGTCTCCTTCAAGCAGTAGCTGTTTTGCCTTTCCCTCTCCGATTTTGCGAAGCAGAAAGACCATGACAATTGCAGGGATAAAGCCGATTTTGACCTCTGTATAACCAAATTTGGCATCCGTAGCCGCAAAAGAAAAATCACAGATGCCCGCCAACCCACATCCACCCGCCAAGGCATGTCCCTGGATCTGGGCGATGATCACCTTCGGAAAAGTATAAATCTTGTTGAACAGGTCCTTGAGTCCGCGGCTGTCCATCAGGTTTTCTTCAAAAGTGTTGTTTTGAAGGGAATGCAATGCTGCTAGGTCTGCGCCTGAGCAAAAGACCTTCCCTTCAGCTTTGATGACGATCACTTTGACGGAATCATCCCTTTCAAACTCAGTCAAAGCGGAATCGAGAAAAGCGATCATTTCGCCGTTGAGGGCATTTCTTTTTTCGGGCCTGTTGAGGATGATGTACCCTATTCTGTCTTTGATGAGTGTAAGTATCGGTTGGTCCATAGTATCGTGAAATTGGTTTTCCGGAATAAAATCGAGTATTGAAAGATAGCCGACTACTTTTGCTCTTCCAATACTACGCCTAGTTTAATATTATTTTGTGTGAATTGGTGCCTAAGGAAATGGAATCTGTTTGGGGTATTGTTTCCCATTTGTTTTCGTACCATCTGTAAACTGAAAAATCACCGATCCCCTGAGGCAAGCGTAAAGTATTCTTTTGAATCACCAGGTTTTCATTTCCATATGGAAAGGGAATTTCAACCCTGTTTTCTTTTTCAAAAGCCACCAAGGGAAACCTGGATTTGGCCCCGGAGGCATTTCTATTTGGATCAACCTTATAGCTGATATCCTGAGCTGAAGCTTGGTCAACCCAAAACAGGGTTTCATCAATTTGAAAATCAATGGCAAATCCATCTCCTGCGGCGTACAAGATCATTTCATTTTTTTGGATTGGGAGAAAAAAAGAAACAGCACGGAAAATCCCAAAAAGCCCCAACAAAACCACCAAGGTATAGGCCAATTTTCTACCCGGATAAACCCAAAGTAGAATAAAAACTGATAGGATCAACCAATAAACCCAAATGAAAGCTGATGAAAAATAAATGTCAGAAATCCTCGATCCCGGCAATTTCTGAAACCAAAAAATCAGGGTATTCACCAAGACGATCAATTTTTCGGTTATCCAGCCCAATGCCAGTGAAACATATGGCACTTTGACCAAAACCATAAAAGGGACCCCAAACGCCATCATCAAAAACGCTCCGGGTATGGCCACGAGATTGGCAATTGCAAAGTAAGTCGGGAAAACATGAAAGTAGTAGGCAGAGATGGGGAAAGTTGCCAATTGGGCGGCGAAACTTACCGTCGTGATTTGCCAGATGTAATCCACTATGCGGTTGGAAGGATTCCAAAGCCTGACCAACAACGGTTGAATCACCAATATCCCTATAAGTGCCAAATACGACAATTGGAAGCCGACTGCATAGATCAGAAAGGGATCATTCACCAGCAAAATCACAGCAGACAGTGCAATAGCATTGAAAATAGAGGGATTTCGGGATTTCATTTGAGCCAAAGCCATCAGTGAAAACATCGTTGCGGCCCGCATCACTGAGGGAGACATTCCTGTCAGGAGGGCGTAACCCCAGATCAACAAAATAATCAGGGAGAGATAGAGAACCCTCTTTCGGACTTTAAGCCGGTAAGGTTTGACAAACAAGAAAAAGAAACCATATACAATCCCGACATGCAATCCGGAAACAGCCAGAATATGCATTGCCCCGGCGGTGACATAGGCTTCAGACACTTCCTTGTCGAGGTTTTTCTTTTGTCCCAACAAAATCGCTTTGGCAATTTGATTGGCTTCCAAATCATGGATAAGACTGTCCATTCCTGCAAGGATCCCTGACCTGATGCTGATGAAAAAAGACTCTACCGGGTTTTCGGTAAGGTTTCCTAATATTTCAAATTTATCACCGATAAAATGCTGATGGGAGACCTGTTGGTTCAGCATGAATTTGCTGTAATCAAATTCAAATGGGTTTGTCGGCCCTTGGATTCTTTGTGGACTTCCAGATACCAGGACCATATCCCCTGATGAAAGTTCCCGCGCCGATCGGTGGTAAATGAGAACCTCCCCTTCCATTTCCTCCCACACACTCCCATCAAACACTTTTTTGACATTTAGCCTGTTGGCAATGGAATTGGGCTTGGGTTCATCATTACTGATGACATTGCCAAGGTATGCCTTGATTTCTTTGTTGAAATTCAGGAGATGGTCAGGTTGATTTCTTATATCTTTTTGATAAGTAAAAAAATAACCTGCCAAGAATAATTGGGCATATGCCAATAGGGGAAGGAAAACTTTGAACCTATACCTTCTTTGTTGGTCATTGACCAAAACCAAAATCAGTAATATCGCAAATAAAACACCGATGATACCTGCAAAAAATTCAAGTTTTATTTGATAAAAAAAAGGATAAACCACTATCCCTAGGATGAAAAAAATGGCATAACGCAAAAAAGGGAATTCCGAGAAACGCATGGATAAATAGTTTCTTGGAATTTAAAAACAAAAAAAGAAAAAGGAGCCATCTCTGACTCCTTGACCCTTAATTTAAACGTTTAATATTTTTTAGAAACGGTAACCCACATTGAATCCGGCGTTTAACTCCACTGCATTGAACCGGTTTTGGACTTCTTTAGAAAATTGTCTGTTCACAGAACCAAAAGGGCCAAAAGAAAAATTGTTGAAATTCCATCTATAACCACCTATGAGTCCAATGGCACCGCTGTTCATGCTAGTGACGGTGGTGTTGCCACCGATGGTTTCGACAAATTCTCCAAATCTGTACTTAAAAAACGGGGAGATGTATATTTTCCCATTTCCATCCCCTGCAAAATAAAAATTGTAGGAAATTAAAATTGAGGTGGTGGCAAAGTCCCTTGTATCATTTTGGGTTCGGTAGCTAAAACGGTCATTAAGGTGAAGTTCTAAACCAAGGGATTGGTCTTCTTTAAAGAACTTCTCATAGCCTATTTCAACCGATCCTAGGATAATGGTATTTAGAAAGTTAAGTCTGATTTCACCTTTTGGATCTTCTAAAGACTGGGCAAAAGAATTGGCCTGAAAAGAGGCCAAGCAAATAATCGCAAACATTAATTTTTTCATAACAATAGCGTTGGTTTATAGCAAATTCATGCTTCAGCATATCACAAATATAGTTCCATTTTAAAATGTTGGATATCACACTCCTCAAACATGTTGCCGACTTTTTGGAAACCGAATTTTGCATAAAGAGGCATGGCATCCAGCTGGGCATGCATGTAAAGCTTTTTGCCTTTTGAATCAGGGTGAAGTTTGATGTCCTCAACTACTGCATGCACCAATGCAAAGCCGACACCTTTACTGCGCATGGATTTCAGTACTGCAAATCTCTCGAGCTTCACTCCTTTTTCAGTAAACCGCCATCTCGCAGTTCCAGCCGGGACACCGTCTACTTTTGCCAAAAAGTGACTGGAAATATCCTCAAACTCATCATATTCCTCCGCCGGATCAACTTCCTGTTCGATGACAAAAACTTCCTCCCGGATGCCAAAAACAGTCTTAAGATGCTCCTTCGTCAATACTTTTTCTACGGAGATAGGCTTCTCTTCTTTCGTCCCGCTGGGATTCATCTTTTTCGTATGCTTCAATGATCGATTTGACTAATTTATGCCGGATGACATCTTTGCCACTCAGACTTACTACCCCGATTCCTTTGACATCTTTCAGGATGTGCAAAGCCTCTGTCAGTCCGGATTTCTTTTTGGTCGGAAGGTCCACTTGGGTTTGGTCACCTGTAATGATGACCTTCGAATTGGGACCCATTCTGGTCAGGAACATTTTGATCTGCTCACTTGTGGTATTTTGCGCCTCGTCTAATAAAACAAAAGCATCATGCAAGGTCCTTCCACGCATGTAAGCCAAAGGTGCAATTTCGATGACCCTGGTTTCCTGATAATATTTCAACTTCTCAGGAGGCACCATGTCAGCCAAAGCGTCATAGATCGGCCTGAGGTATGGATCCAGTTTTTCCTGCAGGTCACCGGGAAGGAAACCCAGATTTTCGCCTGCTTCTACAGCAGGACGAGTGATGATGATTCTTTTTACTTCCCTGTTTTTCAATGCCCTGACTGCCAAAGCGACTGCGATGTAGGTCTTGCCCGTTCCTGCCGGACCCAATGCAAAAACCAGGTCATTTTTATTAGCGGACTCGACTAACTTGCGTTGGTTGGGGGATTTTGGCTTGACGACCAATCCTTTGTTTCCGTAAAGAATGACATCATCCTTTTCATTTTCCTCAAAGGGCTGTCCTTCTAAGGCAATGTATTCTTTTACATTATCCGGAGTCACATGGCCAAAGCGGTGAAAATGCTGCAGGAGCATATTGATCACGTCATTGATTCGGAGGATCTCGGGAGCGCGTCCCTGAATGCGGATTTCATTGCCTCGGGATACGATCTTGCTTTCGGGAAAAGCATCGGCAATACGACGGATGTTCTCGTTTTCTGAGCCTAAAAAGTCCAGTAGCGGGATGTTTTCCAGAGTGATTATTTTTTCTACCAATCTAATTTCCTTGAATTGTGAAGTCTATAGAGGGTGTAAGAATAAAATTCCTAATTTTGTTCACACCTCTACAAAAGTACAAAATTTTAACAGACTTGCTTCCATGGCATTGATAACATTCACCTCAGATTTTGGAGACGCCGACTACTATGTACCGGCAGTGAAGGCCAAAATGTTATCCATCAACCCCCAGTTGAACATCGTAGACATCACCCACAAAATCGATATTTACGACATTGCCCATGCCGCTTTTGTACTGAAAGCGATCTTCAGGGATTTCCCAAAAGGAACCGTTCATTTGGTCGCCATGAACAGCACGAGCAACAGTACTGAAGGCTATATCGGCATCAAGCTGGAAGAACATATTTTTCTCGGACCAAACAACGGCGTCCTTAGCCTCTTGGCTGACTATGAACCGGGTATCGTGGTCCTTTTTTCGGAAGCACATATCAGAGAGAGTACATTTCCTGTAAAAGACATTTTGGCTCCGATCGCTGCCAAAGTAGCTTCAGGTGCTGCAATCCATGATTTTGGAGGGCCATTGATGCAGATCAAAAAAATGATCCCCAGACAGTTCAAAGCCACCAAAAAACAGATTATCGGCCATGTCATCCGCGTAGACAACTATGGAAACCTGATCACCAATATTCCAAAAGAGGTTTTTGACAAACTCAATCCCGGGAAATACAGTGTGGAGTTTGGAAGGGAAAGGATCAATAGACTGCACAAAACCTACGACAATGTAGATGCAGGCGATTGCTTCGCTTTTTTCAACAGCATTGACCTGCTGGAGATAGGCATCAACCACGGGCATGGCGCGGACTTGTTGGGGCTGAGACATGACAGTCCCGTTTTTATCAACTTTGAACATCTATAAGATGCTGATCCGGATAGTGAGGATGACTTTCAGGGAAGAAGCAACAGAAGCCTTTTTGGAAAATTTCGATGCCAATAAAGAAGAAATCAGGAATTTTGCCGGTTGTAGCCATTTGGAGTTGTGGCAGGACGAAAACCAAAAAAATATTTTTATAACCTACAGCCATTGGGAAAGTGAAGCAGCACTGAATCAATACCGTGATTCCGAGCTGTTTAAAACTGTATGGTCTTTTACCAAAACCTTGTTTGCAGAAAAACCGGTGGCCTTCAGTTCTAAAAAAATCCAAGAACTGCCCTGAAAGGTCTTGCAGGAAAAAAAATCTTTACTCATATTTGCAACCCGTTCAGCAAGGGACGGGAAATGATTGAAATGCCCAGATGGCGGAATTGGTAGACGCGTTGGTCTCAAACACCAATGAGGTTACACTCGTGCCGGTTCGACTCCGGCTCTGGGTACAA
>JBBRFK010000054.1:0-18796 GCA_038224435.1 Cytophagales bacterium
TCACCTGCAGCATTTGTATTGTTGATGGTGATCTGCTGGGCAAAAATATTGGTGCCTCTTCTGGCAATATCCATAAAACTCGCATTGTTGTTTTGAAAAGTAACCGGTCCATTAAAAGTATCACCGGTTGTATTCGCAAACTGGAAATTTGTATTCGAATTATTGGTGACCAATGTGTTGCCATTAAATGTGTTGCCACCTACCATTGTTATGGAACCTCCTGCTGAATTGTCAGTAAGCGTAAGCCCTGAAAAAGTATTCCCGGCACCCCAGGTAATTCCACCGCCACCATTCCTTGTGATCGTGGTTGCATTTCCGGGATTACTGAAGGTGTTTCCTCCTGCAGTCATGGTGATTTGACCTCCTGAGATAAAAGAATTGTTTCTTGCAAAGATATTGGCATTGGTAAAAGTCATATCCAATGTGGTGGTTACTTGAAAATCTCCTAAGAAGTTGTTATTAGCTGATCTAAAAGTAACCGCATTGAAATTGCCATTGGCTACATTGGTCAACTGCGTGAAATTATTGATTTCGAGGATATTGGCAGTAATAAAACCGGTAGTGATCAATCCCCCTGTTTGGAGTACTGAAGTGCCACCTATTTCACCGATTCTGACTTCACCTCCCGGCGAAGAATTGTTAATTGTTACCTGCTGAGCAAAAGTATTTGTACCATTGTACGAGATGTCCATGAAGGCAGTACCATTGTTCTGAAAGGTGACTAGGCCATTATAAGTATCCCCTGTAACGGTCGCCATCCTGAAGTTGGAATTGGTATTATTGGTGATAAGTAAATTGCCATTAAAAGTATTGCCGCCACTCCAATAGAAAAATCCCGGAGCATTGTCTGTGAAATTTAAACTTCCAAAAGTATTTCCTCCGGCCCATGTTGAGTTTCCGCCGGCATTTCTTGTAAAATTGGTAGTTCCTCCCGGATTACTGAATGAATTATTGCCTGTTGGCATGGTCATTCCATTTCCTGCCACGAAAGTATTGTTTCCGGCAAAGATGTTATTGCCATTGAAATTGATAGCTCCTGTTGAGGTGACCTGAAAATTTCCTAAAAACCTACTGTTTGCCACAGTAAATGCAACCAAAGTAAAGGGACTATTGGCAACATTCATTACCTGTGTCAAATTATTGATCACCAAAGTGCCTGTAAACCCTGAGGTAGCCAATCCGCCTGTGACCAGTGTTGAAGTACCGCCTCCCACACCAAAATTCATTTGTCCTCCTATATTCGAATTATTGATGCTAATGCTGTTTATGCTGTTTGTGCCACGATGGGCCAATTCAAAATTTCCTGAATTAATTTTATTGAGGATCAGAGTTGAATTAAATGTATCCCCATTGGTATTTGCAAACCTAAGTCTGCTATTGTCATTATGGGTAATCGTGGTAGGACCATTGAAAGTATTGCCTCCAGCAAGGTCATTGTCTCCTCCTCCAGTTTTAACCAAAGATATAGTACCCGAAAAAGTGGTATTTGCCATGGCGTTAAAATCGACTGCATTGATGGTGCCATTGCTTACACTTCCTCCCGTAAAAAAACCATCATCTCCTATTGTCAAGGTAAAGCCGGCTAAGTCGAGTGATCCGCCACTTATTGTCAGGTCTCTTATACTTATGATAGATGTCAGTACAGGTTGAAATGTTCCGGCCCCATTGATGACAGCATCTTCATTATTGGCATTCGGAACATTCGCCGGAGTCCAGTTGGCTGCAGTGTTCCAGTTGGAACTTACGCTTCCATTCCAAGTTTGGCCGATTGAGGCAAAAGCAAAACCAATGAAAAGGATCGAAAACAGTAAAATTTTTTTCATTTTATTTTTATTATAATATTCAAAAATGGATAAATCATATCAGCTCCATTGGGAAGTAAAATCTTGGGTGAGATTTCATATCCAAATAATCGGACTTTATTAATTGAGGAATGTTTTTTGTGTTTTTTGGGTGATTCCTACTGAAAAGTAGCTAAAAAACATTAAAATAAAAGGAATATTTATGTAAATAAAAAGTAAAAAATCAGAACCACTTTTTTCTCTTAAAATAAAATATCATAACCGAAGTGGATCCCAAAAAAAAGACCCAAATAAATAAGTAGCCGTATTTCCAACCAAGTTCCGGCATGAATTCAAAGTTCATTCCATAAACTCCGGCGATAAAAGTCAGGGGAATAAATATGGTTGCGATGATAGTCAGGGTTTTCATCACCTCATTTTGCTTGAGACTGATATTGGACATAAACAATTCCACCAAGGCAGAAATAGACTCCCTCTGTATTTCCAGGTTTTCTATGATTTCAATGACATGTTCATAGACATCATTGATAAAGGGATTGGTTTTCTTTTTGACCAAAGGGCTTTCTGACTTTTTCCAAGCGGATAATAGCTCTCTGGTAGGCCAAACTGTTCTTTTGATCTGTTGGATTGTTTTTCTTTGGTGGAAGATTTCCGGCAGTTTTGTTTTCTTTGACTGGCCGATGATGCTGTCCTCCATAGATTCGATTTTTTCAACCGCCTGTTCCAGGCAATCAAAATATTTGTCTACAATGGCATCGAGCAAGGTATAGGCAAAATAATCAGTACCCATTTTCCGCATTTTGCCTGTTGGATTTTCTAGCCTTGACCTGATCGGGTCAAAAATATCAAAGGGATTTTCCTGTATGGAGATGATGTAGTTTTTCCCAAAAAGTATGCTTACCTGCTCAGTAATAGGTTCACGGGATTTGTTTTTATAATAAATCATTTTGGACACAACAAAGATATTTTCTTCGAATTCCTCAAATTTTGGTCTTTGTGAGGTATTTTTGATATCCTCGAGCGTCAAGGTATGAATTTCAAAAATTTCGCTTATTTCTTTCAATAAGTTTTCATTTTCCAAACCATAGAGGTTTAACCAAAATTTATGGGGGATTTCCAAAAATGGTTTTATGTGCTCTGTGTCGGTAATGTGGTGCTTCTTGAAAATACCATCGCCAAATTCATAAATCTCCATATTGGAATCATTCGATGAAGTTTTGACCTCACTGATCATAAAATATATTTGATTTTTTCAGGAGAAAGTGGCTTTTCAATGAATCCTTCGACGCAAGCATACTCATTGGCCTTCTGCCGGTCCTGAAAATCTATAGAACTGGACAGGACGATGATTCTGTCTTTCCGGAATTTGAACTCCTTCATATATTGGTTTAGAAAATCCCACCCGTTCATTACCGGCATATTGATATCCAAGAAAATCAGAATATTCTCGGCAACATCCATTTCCCTTATCCTTTCAATTGCTTGTTCGCCCTCTAAAAACTCCTCAATGTGGGGCGCCAGTTTTAATTTTGAAATCAACCTTTTGTTTATCAAGTTGTTGATTGGATCGTCATCTACTAAAATTATGGAATAAAACCTCTGCATAGATGCTCCTCGGAATTACGAAAATTGTTTAAGTTCTCTCAAATATACTTCTCTAAATTAAATTAAACCGGATTTATATGAAATTGATTTTTTTATAATTTCATTGAATAGGTTAAGGTTTTGAAAAAAAAAAGAGGAACTTTTACAGTTCCTCTTTCATTCAGATTGGAGATGCAAATTACATCATCCCACCCATTCCGCCGCCGCCCATAGGAGGCATTGAAGCAGATTCTTCTTTCGCATCAGCCACCACACATTCGGTAGTCAGCAATAATGCTGCGATAGAAGCGGCATTTTCCAATGCCAATCTCGTCACTTTGGTGGGATCGATGACACCTGCTTCGAATAGATCTTCATAGACATCTGTTCGGGCATTGTAACCGAAATTACCCTTATTCTCTTTGATTTTGTTAATCACTACTGAGGCTTCCCCACCGGCATTTGCCACGATTGTTCTCAATGGAGATTCGATCGCAAATCTGATGATGTTGATTCCTGTATCCTGATCTTCGTTTTCACCTTTGAGGTTGTCCAAAGCTGATACTGCTCTTACAAAAGCAACACCACCACCTACAACAACGCCTTCTTGTACCGCAGCTCTTGTTGCATGCAATGCATCATCAACCCTGTCCTTCTTTTCTTTCATCTCCACTTCAGTAGCGGCACCGATGTAAAGGATAGCTACGCCACCTGACAGTTTTGCCAATCTTTCCTGAAGTTTTTCTTTGTCATAATCAGAAGTTGTTTTTTCGATCTGGGCTTTGATTTCGTTGATTCTTGCTTGGATACCCGATTTTTCACCTGCACCGTTGACAATAATAGTATTGTCTTTGTCGATGTTGATTTTTTCGGCTGTTCCAAGGTAATCTATAGTGGCGTTCTCGAGTTTGTAACCTCTTTCTTCAGAAATTACGGTACCACCTGTCAAGACTGCGATGTCTTCCAACATTGCTTTCCTCCTGTCACCGAATCCTGGAGCTTTCACAGCAGCTACTTTCAAGGCACCTCTGATTTTGTTTACTACCAATGTTGCCAAAGCCTCACCGTCTACATCTTCAGAAATGATCAATAATGGTCTTCCTGATTGTGCCACAGGCTCCAACACAGGAAGTAATTCCTTCATCGAAGAAATCTTCTTGTCGTAGATCAAGATATAAGGTCTATCAAGTTCAACTTCCATTTTCTCTGTGTTGGTCACAAAGTAAGGAGAAAGGTATCCTCTGTCAAATTGCATACCTTCTACAGTACGGACTTCAGTTTCGGTTCCTTTTGCTTCTTCTACAGTGATTACACCGTCTTTACCTACTTTGTCCATGGCATCTGCAATCATTTTGCCGATTTCATCGTCATTGTTGGCAGATACTGTGGCCACTTGCTGGATTTCTTTGCTGGTAGAGATTGCCTTTGAATTGGCCTTCAATTGGGCAACTACAGCAGATACTGCTTTGTCGATCCCTCTCTTAAGGTCCATTGGATTGGCGCCCGCTGCTACGTTTTTGATACCAAGACCAAAAATCGCCTGAGTCAATACTGTAGCGGTCGTAGTTCCGTCTCCTGCGTTATCGGCAGTTTTCGAAGCTACTTCTTTTACCAATTGAGCCCCCATGTTTTCAATCGGCTCGGACAATTCAATTTCTTTTGCCACTGTCACACCGTCTTTGGTGATCACAGGTGCTCCGAATTTTTTGTCAATGATGACATTTCTTCCTTTTGGTCCGAGGGTTACTTTTACTGCATCAGCAAGAGCGTCCACTCCTTTTTTCAATCTGTCTCTAGCGTTGGTATTGAAAAATAGTTCTTTAGCCATTTTTTTGTTGTTTTAGGTTCTTTAAATGATTTGAATAGATGATTACAGAATCGCAAAAATGTCTGATTCTCTCATGATAAGGTAATCGTGTCCTTCAACTGCAAGTTCGGTACCTGCATATTTGCCATAAAGCACTTGGTCACCTACTTTCACAGTCATCGGCTCGTCTTTTTTACCGCTTCCTACTGCGATTACTGTGCCTTTCTGTGGTTTTTCCTTGGCAGTGTCAGGAATATAAAGTCCGGATGCGGTTTTTTCTTCTGCTGCAGCAGGCTCCACCAGAACTCTGTCTGCAAGAGGTTTGATGTTTACTTTTGACATAATTAATGGATTTTTAAAGGTTAGTAACAAAATCTTGTAAACCTTAATTATCACTTCTTGTGCCAAAGAAAATATTAAACGGCCAACTGACATATAGTCCGTCAATTTGGCTTCAATCCTGTCAGAAGATTGATGTTCCAAAAATTTTTCCTGTCAAATTTTCCCACAGACTTTTAAATGATGTCAGATTTTTTTAAATTTTCATAAATTGAAGGTTATGAAAAGCTTATCTGAAAATTGGATTACGGAAGGGTTGATTGATTTTGAATACAAAAAGTACCTTCTTTTGGCGTATTTGCAGCATGTCGGCGGACAGTTTAAAGAGGTGAAATTGTATCCTCCTTTGGCTGAACTGATCCAGCATTATACCCGGCTGAAAAATTTTGAGCAGAACAGGGACCAAATCAAATCTGCATTTCCAAAAATGCTTCAGGGTCCGGATTCCAAAGAGATGAAGTTTACCTACAAGCCATTGGTCATAGATGATGACATGATGAAACAGCTGGAAGAGATTGTGGCATTTTCACTTCCCCAGCTCAAAAACCATATTGAAGACGGTAAAAATATTTATGAATTTCTCGAGAGGGAAATGAGGATCGAGCCCATCGGGATTTCTCCCCTCTATCAAAAAGAGGGGTATGTCTTTCTTTCCTTCGACAAGACAAAAGAGGTTTTTATTTATAGGTACAAAGTGAATTTGTTTCAAAACAGTATAGACACTTTCAAAGGAATCATGATGGAATTGATCCAAAAAGTAAGGAGGTCAATCTTGAATACTTATGAGCAGATCAAACTTGACCTGATCAAAACAAACAAAGAGCTTCCCAATCCTGCCACATACAGCATTTGCAGTAAAAATCAGATTCCTTTGGAAGAGAGTTTTGTGCCAATCAGCAAAAGATTGCTCCTAAAAATGGTAGAATAAAAAAGCCCGCTAGGAGCGGGCTTTAAATTTTTTAATTTTCGTTTTTCGTGGTATCCACCGGAAGGGCCTCTGTACCTTCAGTAGGCAGCAGACTTTCCGAATCACCAAATGAAGGGCTCACAATTTGTTTCCTTGCGTTTTCAATATTTGGAGAAGTAGATTGTCCCGGCTCGACTGTGGAATAAAAAGCGGAAGAAGAAAGGGAGAGGGCCAAGATGGCGATTGCCAAAACCCAAGTAGATTTTTCAAGGATATTTCCGGTCTTGGTCACACCCATGATCTGCGATGCTCCTGCTCCGAATGCTGCACCAACGCCTCCTTTAGAATCCTGTGCCAGTATCACAAGGACCAAAAGAACCGCTAGAATGATGATTAATGTAATGAGAAATGTGAACATATGATTGATATTATAATTCCAAGGCTTTAATTAAGTCCGCAAAGTAAATGTTTTTATCTGGAAATTTCACCATTAATTTTTGATAAATTTCTTTCGCTTTTTGTTTTTTGCCTTGCTTTACCAATAGTTTGGCGTATGATTCCGACAGCAATGTAGGATGGAGATGGGTGCTGTTTTCGGAAAGGTCTGCCTGCTTCTGGAAATCTTCCATTTCTTTGAGCGTGGCCAATTTGAATTCTTTTTTGCTGAAAGCTTTGATCAGGTCAATTTGCTCCTTCTTCTTCTCGTCTACAATTTCCTTTTTTTCCCTCTTCCTGATGTTTTCGATCAAATCATCATTTACCCTTCTTTTTTTAGGTTTTGGCGGCTTTTCCGGTTCTTCTATATTTTGGTTTGAGTTTTGGTCTTTTCTGCTGTTGAGATTTTCTTCCAGTTTTTTAAGGATTTTGGCCCGGATATCAGGATCGACTTCCTGAGCGGGTTCTGGAACCAAGGATTTTTCAAATCCTTCCAAAATAAAGGATTTTTGATTGGGGGGTCTGGAATTAGAAAAAGTTTCGATGTTTTCGGCGATTTTGTTTTCCAAAAACCGAAATGGGGTATCTGATTCAATCATCATTTTGAGCCAAGACCGATCAGGACTAGTGAGAGATGCCCAATGCAAAAGCTCTGTAGATTTTCCCCCTGATTTTTCAAATTCAAATTTTGCGAGTAATACTTTTGGAATCTGAAAAAACGGAAAGCTTTCGTGCAATTTGAGAAGGTGGGCGATATCTTCTTTTTGAAGTGTATTGCCTGCTTTTAGAATTGAGATTAGTTGTTGACTGTTCACGGTTTTATTATCGAATAAATTCCAATTTACTCATTTTTACCAATTGGCAACGGTGGCTGTAAAGATGTCCTGAATAATATTCTCGAAAATTTCTTCTATCAATTGGCTTTCAACTTGGAGAATGGAGGTTGTCCTCGGGTCATAATCCTTAAAGAAAGAAAAGGTCTGCTTGAGATTTTCTTCCTCATTCACAGTATTCAGGTACTCAACTTCTATGGATATGGTCAGCCTCATTTGTCCCGCCCTGTCAGGCAGATTTGGATCTGTGCTCGTGACAGTAGCCTGAGGCGTGATCCCATACCTTTTGATGGCGCCGAGAAACTGGATATCGCCATTTGTCCTGACCAATTCCAGCTGGGTGTTTCGCTGGTAAAATTCCTTGATTGATTCAGTGAAAAGCTGCTCCATATTGGCGGGGCCACCTCCGGAGTCATTGAAGAAGTTTTCGACAGAAAATGTCTTCGTCAACTCATAATTTATATTCGTTCCGGTAAAGCTGTATTTGATCGCACATCCCTGGAGCAATACAACCGGCATGAGCCATACCAATATAAAACGCCCTGTTTTCCTACTCAATGTCATATTGTTTGATTTTTCTATATAACGTCCTTTCGGATATTCCAAGGTCACCTGCGGCGTATTTTCTTTTGTTATTGTGTTTGCGAAGGGCTTTGAGGATCATTTCTTTTTCTTTTTTCTCCAAAGAAAGTGAATTGTCATCTTCCTCATGAATGATGTCTTCGATCGTATCGTCATCATAATCATCCTGTTCTTCTTTTTGCTTTTGATGGTCAATCACCAAAGGAAGATTGGATGGGGTAGTTGAAGGCTTTTTGTCTTCAAATGAAGAAGCTCCCTCCAGATCATCAAAAAGATTCTGATGTTTGCTCATGATGTTAGAATTGAGACCGCCAGACTGGAATGCCTCAAGCACCATTTTTTTGAGTTCATTCATGTCCTTTTTCATATCAAAAAGAACTTTGTACAGGATTTCTCTTTCCGAAAAATCAGAGAATTCCTTTGATCCTCCAGAACTTCCGGTCAAGGCAGGAAGCCTGCTTTGATCAGTCGGGAGGTATTTTGCCAAAGTTGCAGCATCCACCTCTCTGTTCTCCTCCAGTAAGGAGATTTGCTCTGCAATGTTTTTGAGTTGGCGGATGTTCCCCCGAAAAGGGAATTTTACCAATACCTTCTTGGAGGCATCATCAAGTGAAATAGGTTTTACCTTATAGCGTTCCGAAAAATCAGTAGTGAATTTCCTGAACAACATGACCACATCATCACCCCTTTCTCTCAAGGGTGGGACATATATCGGTACGGTATTCAATCGGTAATAAAGGTCTTCCCTGAATTCGCCTTTTTCCACAGCTTTGATCAGGTTGACATTGGTGGCCGCGATGACACGGACGTTGGTTTTTAGGACTTTGGAGGAACCAACTTTGATGAATTCGCCATTTTCTAACACACGTAATAGCCTTGCCTGCGTTCCAAGAGGCATTTCTCCGATTTCATCCAAAAATATAGACCCACCATCGGTTACTTCAAAATACCCTTTCCTGGCTTCATGCGCGCCGGTGAAAGAACCTTTTTCATGGCCAAAAAGCTCAGAATCGATTGTTCCTTCGGGTATGGCGCCGCAGTTGATGGCGATAAACTTGCCATGTTTGCGGAGGCTTAGGGAATGGATAATTTTAGAAAAGGATTCCTTTCCGCTGCCACTTTCGCCGGTGATCAGAACGGTCATGTCAGTAGGGGAGGCCTGCATGGCGACTTGGATGGCATGGTTGAGCAGTGGACTGTTTCCGATTATGCCAAACCGCTGTTTTATACTTTGAATCTCTGAGTTTGTGATCATTGTGGCGTCTTGAATATCAGGAAACAACTTCTCCAAATAATGTTGCAGGTGAGCAATCGGTAATTCTTACCATGACATAGTCTCCTTTTTGGTAAGGCCCACCGGGAATAATGACCACTTTATTGGCGGTGTTTTTTCCCTTGAGCTGCTCTTTTGACCTTTTTGATGTTCCCTCAATCAAAATTTCCTGGACTTTTCCCAGGTCAAGTTTATTTCTTTCAAATGACAATTGGCTTTGTTTTTCGATAATTTCGGCCAACCTTCTTTTTTTCACTTCCAGAGGAATGTCATCAGCAAACTTTTTGGCAGCCAATGTTCCCGGTCGTTCAGAATAGAAAAACATGTAAGAAAAATCAAACTTCACGATATCCATCAATGTCAACGTTTCTTTGTGTTCCTCTTCTGTTTCGGTACAGAATCCGGTGATCATATCAGAAGAAATGCCACATTCCTCCCCAAGGATTTCCCTGATTTTGTCTACCCTTTCCAGATACCAATCCCGGTTGTAAGTCCTGTTCATGAGTTCAAGAACTCTTGAATTTCCACTTTGAACAGGCAGGTGGATGTATTTACAGATGTTGTCGTATTTTTTGATGGTGTATAGCACTTCATCAGTAATGTCTTTTGGATGGGAAGTCGAAAAACGAATCCTAAGCAGAGGACTGATTTCAGCGATCATTTCCAATAAATGATGGAAATGCACCACCTCTGATACTTCCTCCTCTTTTTTACTCAGCCTAGCTTTGTTATTTTCTTCAGGGGACCATTTATAGCTGTCTACATTTTGGCCCAGAAGCATGACTTCCCGGTATCCTTTTTCGAACAATTCTGTGGCTTCATTGACAACTGAATGTGGATCCCTGCTTCTCTCTCGCCCTCTTGTAAAAGGCACTACACAAAAGGAACACATATTGTCACAGCCCCTCATGATGGAAATAAGTGCATTTACGCCGTTAGAATTGAGTCTGACCGGTGATATGTCCGCATATGTTTCTTCTTTGGAAAGGAAAGTGTTTACACCCTTGTTACCGAATTCCGCTCCGGCCACTAGGTTTGGAAGGTCCCTGTAGGCATCCGGTCCGACGACCACATCTACGATTTTTTCTTCCTCAAGGAGTTTTTCTTTCAACCGCTCCGCCATACAGCCAAGAACACCCACTGTCAGTTCAGGTTTGTTTTTCTTAAGGGTATTGAATTGGCTGAGCCTTTTGCGTATGGTCTGTTCTGCTTTGTCCCTGATAGAGCAGGTATTCAAAAAAATCACATCTGCCTGCTCAAAATCCGAGGTAGTATCATAGCCGTTTTCTTTCATGATCGAAGCCACGATTTCCGAGTCAGAGAAATTCATCTGACAGCCATAGGATTCTATGTAAAGCTTTTTTTGCTTACCTGTATTGACTTCTTCGGTTGTCTTGTAATCATTTGCTTGCGCCTCCTCGGGACTGAGGATATCTATATCTTTGATGATATTTTGCATGGATAATTTTCTTTGGACTGCGAAATTAAAAAAATACCGACAAATTGACAGGTTTTATTCCATCATTTCTGTTAATGGTATGGTATTGTCAAAAAAAAGCTCCTTCCGGAAGAGAAGGAGCCTGATTTTTTAATGCTTAAGTTTAAATTTGGTTTGGTCATCAATCAATTTCCCAAACCTTGTCTGGTTTTCTATAGAACTCCCAAGGTCGATCCTGTCCAGCATTTTTATTCTGTCAGTCGAAGGTGTTCCTGTTATCTGTTCCAACGTCAGTTTCAACAAAAATTCATTTGTGTCACCAAATGGAAGCAAGGTGGGTTGGGAAAGTTCATTTCCCTGAATGTTTGGTTGGAAACCGGTAGCGTAGTCAGACTGGTCGTTTTTATTGAATGATTGCGAGACAATTGGCAAAAGACCGTATTTATTGGCTGTATTTTCTTCGTCCTCAATGGCAATGGAACCGACATTTTTGCCAAAAGTCAAACCCCCTACCAAAAAGACGTCCATGTATGGTCTCAGTCCATTGATGATCAGTTCACTGGCTGAAGCTGTTCTTGATGAAGTGATAACATACACTTTATTTCCCGACAAGATAGCACCCAGATTTTCAGGTTTGCTCTCAAATTTAACTTGGACATTTTTCAATTGATCAAATCCCATCAAGAAGCTATTGTACTTTATTTTGGTGAATACATCATTGTTTGTGATTCCCGGAGCGATCAAACTTGCGAGATTTACAGCACTGGATTGAAATCCTCCGCCATTGTATCGGAAATCCAAGATAAGTTGGTTGATTCCCTCAGCTTTAAACTTTGCAAAAATAGCGTCCATTTCATCGTCATACCTAGTGGCCTGCCCTTCTATTCCTGGCGCAAAAAAGTGGTAGACCACATACCCTATTTTTTGATTGTTGATTGTAAACACTGTATCCAAGAAATTTGGATCCTCAGACAATACGGTGGTAGTCAAATCCACGGATGGAAGGGGTACATAACTTGCAGATTCCGAATTGTACCTAAAAAGTGAGATGGTATGTGCTTCAGATCTCAACCCCAATAATTCCTGATAGTTATCCAAGTTCATCCTTACGCCATTGATCTGTGTGATAAGATCTCCTCTTTTCAATCCTTTACTTTCTGCGGGACTTCCTTTTTTGGTGTAGGTAATGAATGCGATAACATTATTATTGGTGCTGCTTTCACGGGCAAGGGTGATCTCATATCCAGCTTCTTTGGATACTCCAGAAAGGCGGTCGATCAGTTCCTGATAATCAGGGTAAATGATTGAAAACCTATCTGTAGGTTTAAAAAGTAAGGCATCAAAATATTCTTCAGGGTCTGATTCCAGGGAAATGGGATTTCTCATATCATCCAACCACAAATAAACTTCATCCATCACTTCCTGAATCCAGGTATTGATTTTACCGTTGGCAGATAAATCCGGAACAGGATCTTCAGTTTTGTCTTTGCAGGCATTTAAGAAAACCAAAGACGCAAGCAACAGGGAAAGACTGATTTTTTTTCTGAATAAATATTTCATAAGCATTTACTTTAATGGATTGATTACTAGGTTCGAACAAAGAACTAAACGCAGATCTCCGCCAAAATGATTGAAAAGATAAAAAGTATTTTCAATTGGTTTGAACTCAGTAAGACGTGTTGATCGTGATGTCGGAAGTTTTGCTGTCGAGCAGCTTGCCTTTTTCGCATTTCAATACCCGATAGGGATATTTTCTCAACAGGTCATGGTTGTGGGTCGCCATCAAAATTGCGGTTCCTTCGTTGTTGATCTCTTGAAAAAGTTTGAAAATTCCATCTGCCACATCCGGGTCAAGGTTTCCTGTAGGTTCATCTGCCAGAAGTATGGATGGATTGTTGATCAATGCACGGGCAATGACGATCCGTTGTTGTTCTCCTCCTGACAGTTGGTGAGGCATTTTGGTGGCGGCATCTGCAAGGCCTACTTTCAGGAGAACTTCAATCATCCTGTTTTTCATTTTTTCCTTGTCCTTCCATCCTGTGGCCCGCATCACAAAAAAAAGGTTTTCTGCTGTGGACCTGTCAGGAAAAAGCTGGAAATCCTGAAAAACTATTCCGAGTTTTCTTCTCAGGTAAGGGACTTCATTTTTTTTGATCTTGGCAAGCTGAAAGCCTGCGATTTCGGCTTGGCCCATTTTGAGGTCAAGATCTGCATAAAGGGTTTTCAATAGGGAGCTTTTTCCGCTTCCTGTTCTCCCGATCAAAAAAACAAATTCATCTTTTCCGATTGAGAAATCCACATCCTGCAGGACGGCATCTAGTCCCTGAAAAATGCAGGCGTCTTTTACCTCAATGACCGACTCTTTTCCAAATTCCATTACAGTTCTATTTTCTGGGTTTTTCCAAAAGGAAGCTCCCTGATTAAAATTTCAAGTTGAATTTCCTTTCCTTCCAAACCGAATTTTTCGATATTCTTCAAGGGTCTATCCGCTCTGAAATAAGCCACCAAAACAAAATTATCATCTCTGATTTGTACATAATCAGGGATTTTGGCTTTTCCTTTTACTTTTAAGATATACATGATTTTTGGAGGTTCCGATGTCGAAAATGAAAACAACGTTTTTTTTATTGTGTTTCAATGTTTTGCATAAAGCATGGCAAACATCGTATTGGAAACGATAGTACCGGAAATTGTTGTCAAGTTTCCGGTACTTTTCTGTAAGTCAATTATTTTCCCGCTGCCTTGGCATGGTCAGCTAGGAAAGTAGCCAATCCGGAATCTGTCAGAGGGTGGTTCAATAAGCCCAAAATCACTTTCAAGGGACAGGTAACCACATCTGCGCCAAGTTCTGCACATTTGATCAAATGCATCGTATGTCTCACTGATGCCGCCAAAACCTGTGTGGCATAGCCGTAATTTTCATAAATATTGACGATTTGGTCGATCAGTTCGAGTCCGTCATAAGAGATATCGTCCAATCTTCCAATAAATGGAGAAACGTAAGTAGCGCCTGCTTTTGCTGCCAAGAGGGCTTGACCTGCTGAAAAAATCAACGTACAATTGGTTCTGATACCTTCATTTGAAAAATATTTGATTGCCTTGATACCGTCTTTGATCATCGGGATTTTCACTACGATCTTGGCATCGATTTTTGCAAGTTCTTTTCCTTCCCTGATCATACCTTCAAAATCTGTTGCAATGACTTCAGCACTTACATTGTCGTCTACGATGTCGCAGATGGCTTTGTAATGTGCGCGGACTCTTTCTTCCCCGCTGATGCCTTCTTTTGCCATCAAAGATGGGTTGGTGGTGACGCCGTCCAATACGCCTAGGTCGTATGCTTCTTTGATATCATTCAGGTTGGCGGTATCAATAAAGAATTTCATATGTAGTTTGTTTATGTTGATTGTACAAAGTTAATTGATAATTCAGGAAATGGAAGGAGAATAATGGGGGAGAAGGGAAGAAGTCGTCGGTAGGAGGGATTATTTATAAAAATGAAAATGAAGCAGATTCTATGGAGAATTGAGGATTAAAAATGAAGAATGACTTCACCAAGAGAAAATTAAAAGTATGGTTTGAAATCGTCTTTGATTAATAATCTATAAAAAAAAAGAAGCGGCATCGCACCGCTACGACTACTTACCCTTGCTCCCTTCCGGGCCTGGGGGATTCAGCAGGAGCTGGTCGTGCCGCTAGGACGCAAATGTAAAGTAAAATTCACCGATTGCAAACCCAACCAAAAAATTCGCAAGTATAATTTTTCAAGTCTTTCACAAGTCCTTCAATTTCAAAGACAAATACAGTGGCAAAGTTTTTGCATGTTCTCCTACAAACTAAAGAATAATATTATGAAAAGAGTATATGTGATCATTTTATCAATGATGTTATTGACTTCATGTGGTGTGTTTGGACCAAATCCTGAATTTTATCAAGGAATGAAGGAAGGAAAGTTCTTGAGACAAAACAAAGATGCTGTATTGAGCAACCTCGACGGCATCAAAACCACCTACCGTGTAAATAGGGATGGAAAATTTTATGTGCTTGCCACATTTGAAGAAGGCTATCTGGTCAATCTGGAAGAAAGGGAAATAATTCCTGCCTGGATGGAAAATAGGCCTGTTGACGGAGGTATCCCAAAATCAAAAAATTAAATTCTATCTCATATGAATTATCCACTTATTTGCCTCTAAGGCCTAAATTCAATAAAAATCTTCAAATGTTAGAAGGCAGAAGACCAAAGTCTGATGTTTCCATCCCGTTAACTATTGCGGATTTTAGCATTTAGACATCAATCTAATTGAATTTAATGTTTACTGGTAAAGATGCTTATATTCAATTATTTTAAATGAGTATTCGATTGATTGCACGTCCAGAATTAGCTTACATGCAGTTAGAAGGATGTACATATTATTTACCAAATTGGAAGGCCTAGGGAAAAAAAATCTACCCTCTTTTTTTTTGGATTTCCATCCCTGTTTTACCATCAATTAATCACTCAAAATGCCCCATTCTGTTTAAAATTAAATTATTTGATTAAGTTTACAGCTAACGCATCATATGGGTATGACAATATTTTCAGTGATAAAAAAGATTGCTCGTGGCTTTTCAATTATGCTGCTTGTTTCTGCTTTTTCCTCTTGCGTTTCAAACGAAAAAATCATGTATTATCAAAACCTTGAAGGAAACAAAGTTATTCAGGATGGGGAATTGATCAGTTATGAATTGCCAGAATACAGGCTTCAGTTCAATGATATCATCGACATCCAGATCCAGACCGTGGAGCAGATTCTTGAAAAAGGCCTTACCTCTAAAATCCAGAATGAGGCAAACAATGCTGTATTTGGCCAGATTGCCCAATCCGGCGGAGACATTTACTACATGACCGGCTATACGATTGACAAAAACGGGTTTATCCGGATGCCCCTTTTGGGAGAGATTCAGGTCAATGACATGACGTTGGATGAAATCAGGATTTTGGTAGAAAATGAGCTGAAGAAATATGTGACTTCGGAGATTTTTGTCAGGGTCAAATTGGGTGGGATTAGGTTCTCGACCCTTGGTGAATTTCGTCGGCCCGGCAAATATGTTGTTCTACAGGATAGGCTGACAATTTTTGAAGCCATTGCCCAGGCAGGTGACATGACCACAGTAGCTAAAAGAGACCAAATCATCCTCGTAAGACAATATCCTGACGGGACGAGACTGCATCGGATCAATCTGAATGACAGACAGATTATACAGACCCCGTATTATTTCATCCAGCCCAATGATCAGATTTATGCCGAACCTCTGAAAGCCAGGGAAATCGGGACAGGTGAAAACACCGCGCAGACGGTCGCGCTCGTACTTTCTTCTATCACGGCGATTGCTTTGGTTCTGAATATTATCCTCCAAAATTGATGAGTACGAACAATTCCTACCCATTTATGCCTGATCCTTTTTTGCCGCCTCATGAGGATGACATTGAGTTGAAGGTAATTCTATTTAATTACCTCAAATACTGGCCATTTATTGCTATTTGTACTGTTGTCTGTGTGTTGGCCGCATTCCTTTTCAATAAATATGCAACACCGGTATACATGGTCCAATCTTCCGTGATTGTCACTGAGGAACCCAAGGCATTAGGAACGGAAATATTCGATGCGGTGGGGATGATGCCCATCAAAAACAACGTCGAAAACGAAATTGGAATTTTAAAGTCATATACCCTTGCCGAGGAAGCTATTCTGGAACTAGGTTTGGATGTTTTTTATTTCACCGATGACATATTGATGAGCGCACAGATACATTCGGGAGTTCCGGTGGAAGTGGATGTAGATTGGACGAACCGTCAGTTGGTCAAAGGTAAATTTTTGATTGAAATTTTGGATAATCAGACTTTCAGCATTTCTCCTGAAGGAGATGAATTTGAAATATTCAATCCTGCCGATCCTTTTTATAAAAACGAGATCAATGATATCCCCGATCTCAAACCTTCTTATTCATTTGGGGAATCCATTACATCAGAATTTTTGAACATCAAAGTAGAAAGCAACGGTGCCAAATCCGGTGATAAAATCCTCATCCAATTGGTGGATACTCCTTCATTGGCACTTTTTCTTAAAGATAAAATAGCGGTTACACCGACCAACAAACAGGCCTCTATCCTGAATATTTCCTTTGAAACACCCGTGAGAAGAATGGGGGAGGAATACCTCAACAAGTTGATGGAAGTGTACCTTCAGCGGGAATTGGATGAAAAAAACAAAGCAGCGGAGAATACGATCCGGTTTATTGAAGACCAATTGAGCGGAATCACTGATTCACTTGCTTTTTTTGAAGGAAGTCTTGAAAAGTACAGGTCTGAAAACAGGATTTTCAATTTGAGTGAAGAGGGTTCACAGATTTTTTTGAGGCTTCAGGAACTTGAAAAAGATAAATCCCAGGCAGAAATCAACCTCAGGTACTTTCAGACCTTACAAAATTACATCAGCAAGGAAAACTCAGGTGACTTAGTGGCGCCTGCGATCATCGGCAATACTGATCCACTTCTCCAATCTTTGGTAGTGAAAATCAGTGAACTTCAGGCTGAAAAAATGAGGCTTTCCAATAACTTTTCCGAGGAAGCACCTCCCGTGAGGGAAATCAACAGTCAGATCAGGAACACAAAAAATGCCCTGCAGGAAAACATTCAGTCTTCTATCCGCAATACAAACACCTATTTGCAAGAGGTCAATTCCCAGATTAAAAGAGTAGAAAGAGAAATCAATGCGCTCCCGGAAACCGAAAGAAGACTTTTGGGAATCCAGAGAAAATTTACTGTAAACGAAAACATTTACGTATACCTGCTTCAAAAACGGGCAGAATCCGAAATTACCAGGGCATCCAACATGCCCAAGAATTCCATACTTGACCTGGCACGGGCTGGACAGGAACCTGTATTTCCAAAGAAAATCACCAACCTGATCATCGGTTTGGCTATCGGAATTATTTTTTCAATAAGTTACATTTCTGTCAGAGATTTTCTCAACACCAAAATCGAAGATCCCAAAGAACTAGAAAAGCAGATCAAAACGCCGCTGATTGGTATGATTGGGAGAAACCAAGGCAATGACCCCAAGCCGGTTCTTCACAACCCAAGGTCATCTGTCACAGAATCCTTCAGGAACATCAGGGCGGACATGTCCTACCTCAGCCCGAACAATGAGCACCTGACAATCTTGTTTACCTCTAGTATATCGGGAGAAGGGAAGACATTTGCTTCTATCAATATGGCCTCCGTGTATTCCCTTTTGGGCAAAAAGACCTTGCTGATTGGTCTGGATTTGAGAAAACCAAAAATAGCAGAAGAGTTTGGTCTGGTCAATGACCATGGCATGAGTACCTGCCTGAGTAAGGACATGCCTTGGAGGGAGGTGATCAAGAAAACCAAATATGAAAACCTCGACATCATACTTTCAGGACCTATTCCGCCTAATCCGGCAGAATTGCTCCTCCAAAGTAAATTCTCCAAAATCATGGCTGAAATCAAGCAGGAATATGATGTGATCATTTTGGATTGTCCTCCCGCCGGATTGGTATCAGAGACAAAAGAGCTCTTCAAGCACTCAGATGTCAATTTTTTCATATTCAGGCAGGGATTTTCAAGTAAGAACAATACCCAGATATTGAACAACCTGATCGAAAAGGGAGGTGTTACCAAAATTTACGGCATCCTCAACGATGTCCATATTGACAAGGGTTACGGATTTGGCTATGGCTACGGTTACGGATATGGGTATTCGAGTCACTACGGTTATCATGATGAGGTTCAG
>JBBRFK010000055.1:0-18516 GCA_038224435.1 Cytophagales bacterium
TTGTTTATTTCAGGCAGGATTTGAACAATGTCCTGCAAAAATCCATTTTAAAAAGGAATAAACCAAAAGAGTCATGGAGCAAACTGCCACTGCACACAAATCATTGAAGCAAGATTTATATGAAGGAGTTGATTTTTACCAAGTCGATGATTTATTGACCGAGGAGCACCTGCTGATCCGGTCTTCGATACGTGATTTTGTCAAAAAAGAAATCAGTCCTTACATAGAAGATTGGGCGCAAAATGCTCATTTTCCCTATGAAATAGTCAGGAAATTCGGTGATGTCGGCGCATTTGGCCCACAAATTCCCGAAGAATATGGCGGCGGTGGCCTGGATTATATTTCTTACGGCATCATCATGCAGGAGATAGAAAGGGGTGATTCCGGCATGCGGAGTACGGCTTCTGTACAAGGCTCTTTGGTCATGTACCCGATTTACAAATTCGGTTCTGAATCCCAAAGGATGAAATACCTTCCCAAACTGGCTTCTGGTGAAATGCTGGGTTGCTTTGGTCTCACCGAGCCTGA
Organism: Cytophagales bacterium; assembly: GCA_038224435.1. Lineage (GTDB taxonomy): Bacteria > Bacteroidota > Bacteroidia > Cytophagales > Cyclobacteriaceae > Cognataquiflexum. Next base: position 529 of record JBBRFK010000055.1, read on the forward strand.
CCATGGTTCCAACCCGAGTGGCATGACGACCAACTTCAAAGACATGGGCAACCATTACCTCCTCAATGGCGCCAAGATGTGGATTTCCAATTCCCCAAAGGCAGACATCGCAGTCGTTTGGGCAAAGGATGAGACAGGCAGGATACATGGCCTGATCGTGGAAAGAGGCATGGAAGGATTTTCGACCCCAGAGACACATAGCAAATGGTCATTGCGTGCTTCCTGCACCGGGGAGTTGGTTTTTGACAATGTGAAAGTTCCCAAGGAAAATATACTGCCAAACAAATCCGGACTTGGTGCGCCGCTGATGTGCCTGGATTCCGCAAGATACGGCATCGCATGGGGAGCTTTGGGAGCAGCGATGGACTGCTACGACTCGGCAAGAAGGTATGCGATGGAAAGGATTCAGTTTGACAAACCGATTGCTTCTTTCCAATTGATCCAAAAGAAACTGGCAGAGATGCTGACGGAGATCACCAAAGCACAGCTATTGGTTTGGAAACTCGGCAAGATGATGAATGAAGGCAAAGCCACGACAGCCCATATTTCCCTATCCAAAAGAAATAATGTGGCCATGGCTTTGGAAATCGCCCGTGAAGCCCGTCAGATCCATGGAGGCATGGGCATTACAGGCGAATACCCGATCATGCGCCACATGATGAACCTTGAATCTGTCGTGACTTACGAAGGAACGCATGACATCCATTTGCTGATCTTGGGGCATGAAATCACGGGGATATCGGCGTTTAAGTAGGGATTAACAAAAAAAGCTTGGCCTGAGTTTATCGCTACCCAAGTAATAACCTTTAGTGGCATTCAGTTCTTAAAGACCTGAAATAATTTCCATTAAGGTTCCAAAAATCAATTAAAAAAAATGCACGCATATCCATATTTATTCTATGTAGGGTCTTTTTACTTTCCAAAAGTGCTACTTTTAGAAAAAATCCTAAAGAGAGAGGAAGTCTGAAGCAAGTTTATTTATTTAATCTTTTATACATCTTAAACAGCCTGGGTCTGAAGTCGCGGAAATTGAACTTAGTGAAACTCCATTTCCGTAACCATTCAATATTCTAATCCCATATATAATATTTCCTGGTGTATTTGGGCTATTTTTTACTAACCAGGCAGTCTCATTACCAAAAAAACCTTGGCGATTAAATCCAAACCTTAAGACACCTGTGTTCAAAGCAGAAAAGCCACTACCATTGGTATTTATATCAATATTCATAGCAGGTAGTAGGCCATGAACTCCCTAAAGCCATTTCATTTCCAATAACCAAGAGGGAATTAAAATCTCCCTTTCCCAGTGACAAAACTGAAAACAAATCAGAATTCCATTCATTATACGTGGGTACATGCCAACCCTTCGGACAAATATTTTGTTTCCAATATAGTTATCAATTACGGATTTAGTATAGATAAAACCTTTTCTTAAACCATTTTGAATATTATTATTAAATGAAAAATAGCCAAACATTTAAACTCCATTTACAATTTAATAATGTCAGGTAAGGTATTTTACTTCCGTCATTGTATTTAGTCACTTTAATGTTTTCCGCCATCCATATTCTCCTCGTTTTATACAGTCCTATATTCATTCGCATCGATATTATCCTTAACAGCATTTTGGTCAATTACATTCAGGCTTGCAGTGCTTGAAACATCCTTCGCTTGGGCTTTTACATAGACAATACCAAAGGAAAGGCCAACTGCTAAACCTGAGTTGCTAATGGTGGCTATGTCAGGTTCTGAAATTGACCAATTGATGCTTTGGTCAGCCAATACCTCATCATAAAAATTATAGATAATAGCCTCAAATTTAATTTTTCTTCCAACACAAATCTCAACATATCCATGTATGACTTCTATCCTTGCAGGGCAGATCTTATCTTCACGCCTATACAATCCTCATTGTCTCATTTTGAACAATTGGAATAAGGTTTTTTTCAAGTTTACTTGAAGCATTGGGAACACCACATCAATTTATCTCATTATTTTTTCACCTACCCTGAACCTTACTCTATAGATTTTTCCTTTTTCGGCTTTTGACTTGGAAGTATCCCAATTCACAACATATTGTTGATCTGCCTCACTTACTGTGATTTTATTTGCGAGATCGTCCCTTGTAAAAACCCGAGGAAAATGTTGAATTCAAAATCATCACTGATTTCTACAACAGTAGGAAGATTTGGATGAAATTTTCCTGAGAACTTGGGATTTTTTGTAACAGTTGGAGAAAGAAAATAAAATTCATCAATTCCCTCGTTTGCTGCATCTGAGATTCCGATTTTTTCAAATTTATTCTCTAAAGATTACGACAATAAATTCAGGTCATCATTTATGTTGTCATCTTGGAACATACTTTCTGAGCATGCTAAAACTCCCAATAGGACAACTATCAAGACGGGTAAATTAAGATGAGAATATTTGAACATTTTATTTATCGGATTTCCATAGTGATTAATAATAGAAAATATTGGTTTAACAATTTATCTTTATTTCAAATCTGATATCATTCATCTCTTACACAACGAACACAGTAACCATCATTGAAACTTCTTTCATATAGACCAGTATCCTCATGCCATCCCAATTGTATCACTTGATTTTTTGGTGAATTAGTAAACTGATTTGATTCTGTCATCCACCAACCTGTTAATTCACCCAATTTATCAAACCTGTAAATTTCATCAATCATTATTCTGCGGCCTGAAGGAAGGGCAGAAAACCCTGTTTCATTTGTTGCTTTATGGTATGCTGCCCAACCGATTTTAGATTTTAATGCTGAACCGCTTATATTATCAGGAAATTCCGTTAATATATCGGTCATTAAACCATATTCGTACAAATCAGCTACGTGCCATCCAACCGGACAAAGTTTACCTGTTCTTATAGCAAATTCATTGTACAACCTCCCATAAAATTTTCCATTTGCGGGATTATCATCATAATCTGAATAAGCTCCTTCTTTGATACTGCCCCATTCCTCTGGAGAAAGCCTAGTCAAAATTGGAGTACCATCATTATATCTTGTTGTCTTAAGGTTTTCCAGCAACCAAATTTCATCACCAATTCTATCCATTGTATATTCATTACCTTCAATATCAAATACAATTCCAAAAATTTCCTTAATTGAGATGACACCATATCCTAAGACCTCAAATGATTTTGCATGAATGGATGTTTCACCTCTTGGCATTTTTCCTACAACAATGCCATTTTGATTTACTGAAGCGACATCTTCATTGTACACGCTCCAATTTATTTTTTGATTTTCAAGTATTTCACCATAGAAATTATATACAACTGCCTTAAATTGAATTTCTTGTCCCAAGTATGCTTTAACATATTCCGGCAAAACCTTAATCCTAGCCGGACACGTCTTATCTTCAAGTCTATACACAATCCTCAATGTTTCATTCTGAACAACAGTAATCAGGTTATTTTTAAGTTTACTTGAAGCATTGGGCACTATGGCTACATCCACAAAACCCATCTCTTTTTCACCTATTCTAACCCTCACTCTATAGATTTTCCCTTTTTCCGCTTTTGATTTGAAAGTATCCCAAATTACAACATATCGTTCATCTTCCTCACTGACGGTGATTTTGTTGGCAGGATCTTCCCTTGTAAAAACCTGATGGATACGCTTGAATTCAAAGTCATCGCTGATTTCTACAACAGTAGGAAGATTTGGATGAAATTTTCCTGAGAACTTGGGATTTTTTGTAACAGTTGGAGAAAGAAAATAAAATTCATCAATTCCCTCGTTTGCTGCATCTGAGATTCCGATTTTTCCAAATTTATTCTCTAAAGATTGCGACAATAAATTCAGGTCATCATTTATGTTGTCATCTTGGAACATACTTTCGGAGCAGGCACTTACCGTAATTGTAAGGACAATGGCAAAATAAAATTTAACCTTTTTCATGGTAATTAATCCACCCTTCTTGAAAACTTTAATAAGATTTTCCATATATAAATTCTGATTTTTTGGTAGTATCTTTTTTGGAATAAAACACTCAATTTTTATTCAAAACACTCCGGAACCATAATCTTGATTGGAGTTAAAACTATTTCTTCTAGATTCTGGTACCCTGTGGGTAATAATTCCACAAGACTAAATGTTGAATAAATTTATAAATAGGTTTAATAAAAATAACTGACTTAAATCAATCCTTCCTATGATTTTTGACAGGATTTCTTGAAAAACATCACCGGCAAATCCCCGATCATGCGCCACATGATGAACCTTGAATCTGTCGTGACTTACGAAGGTACCCATGACATCCATTTGCTGATATTGGGCAATGAGATCACGGGGATATCGGCGTTTAAGTAATATTAAAATCATTCCATAAATTTCAAAAAGCCATCAAGGGAGTTTCCTTGATGGCTTTTTTTGGTTTTATTAGTTTTAGGATTGTTGGTTTCGAATTCAGTTTATTCTCATTTATCGAATCTTATTTCTTTAAAAAAAAATCCCCCTTTCAGCTTTCGCCAAAAGGGGGTTTAAGTTTATTTAAAAAGTCCTACCCTTAATTCTTCACCAAGCGCTTGTGGATGAAGTGCTGATCTACTTGTATGATCACTTGGTACATCCCGGAGGCATAGCTTTGGATATCCAAGGTGCGTGTGAAGGTGCCTTCTTGGAATCCTTTTTCTTCATATATCTGTCTGCCTGCCGCATCAAAAATCCTGATGTTGACCTGACTTCCCTTCGCTATGCGAATATGGAAATTCGTCTCGTTGCGGGCAGGGTTAGGATAGATGAGTATGTCGTTTGGCGCATCCATTTCTCTATACACCTTAATCTCTCTACTGATGGTTTGGCCAGCACGGTCGGTGCTACTGATCCTGAGGGTAGTTTCCAAAGGAGGCATACCCGATCCTTTACATACCAAGACACCTTTTTCGATGTAGTAGTCAGGATTGTCCACCATGCTGTAAGTATGGATATTGTCCACAGGATCTATGGTCTCTAGTCCTCCGATGATCTCTCCAATATTTACATTCTTGGATACCATATTGTTGCTCAGGAGAATATCCTCGGGCATTGCTTTGCTCAGTACGAGTACAGGGACAGTAATGCTCACATCCTTGCCCTCAAATCCTGTGTTTTGGATGGTGCCATGCAGTTGGTAGAATCCTGGTCTCAAAGGATCGTAGATTTCGGAAGTCCATCTGAGCTGACTGATGGCTTCTTGGTCACTTCCTTCTTCAAACTCGATTCCCTCTGCGATCGCCCTTTCCAACGGGGTATTCCAAGGCACGGTAAGCAAGTCATTGGTGACTTCGTCCGTCTCCCTTGAGTTCTTACCGACCTTTCTGCATTTGAAGACGATCAGTTTGAATCTGAATTTGGCCATGGCAATGTTGCCGGATTGGTCTTTAGCCTCAAATTCGACATAACAGTTCTCAGGTTTTCTGAATACGGTGCCTGCGGTCGGGGTCTGTGTGAGTTCGAAGGAACAGTTGTCGCTTGCAGTTGTCCTGTCCCTGAAGTCAGGCATCACAAAGGTATCCCCGGATTTCATCATCCAAACGAACGGCGTCTGATCGACAGAGATTTTTGGCTTGGTCTCATCGACCACCATCACCTTGAACTTGGTATTGACCCTGTTGCCGTTTTTATCTATCGCATACAATTTCACTATTTGCTCACCAAGGTCGGCACAGGTGAAGTCGCATTTGCTCAAATCAAACTTAATCGGGCCGCAGTCACTTGTTGAACCGGCATTGACCATTTCTGGGGTAAGCCTGGCTTTGCCATCTTTATTCAACCTCAGCGTGATCTCAGGAATGGCTTTGGCGATGGTCGTGCAGGATTTCTTCTCCACCACGACTGTTTGCTTGGCTGTGCAGATATTTCCCGAAGCGTCTGTGATCGTCCATTTTACGATAGTGGTACCGACTTTGAATCTGCTTGGGGCATTGTTTTTCACAGAAGCTACCTCACAATTGTCCGAGTAAGTTGGGATGCCGAGATCCACCTCATTGGCCAATATATGCTCACCTACGATGGCCAACAATAGATTGGCCGGAGCTTTGATTTCCGGGAGTTCCTTATCCAATACTGTCACTGTCTGTGTCGCCTCAGCCATATTGCCGTTTACATCTGTCACTTTCCAAGTGATGGTAGTCACTCCAAGTGGGTACACCCCTGGCGCATCATTGGTCAAAACAGGAATGTTTCCTGTGAATGTTGCGATGCCCAAGTTTACATTGGAAGCTTCACACAATCCCTTGTCGGTATTGACAATGATATTGGGAGGTGCGGTGATGGTAGGAAGTTCTACCTCCCCGTCTCTTGGATTGACAGTTACGGTCTGAATCGAAGTGCTGCTGTTTCCTGCATTGTCTGTTGCGGTCCAAGTCACCTCTGTTGTTCCTATCGGGAATGTCACCGGAGCATCATTAATTACATCGTCTAATTCACAGTTGTCGGATACGGTCGGCATGCCAAGGTCAAGGTCTGTTGCGGTATCACTGCCCTCATCCACCAGCACCGTGATATTGCCCGGAGCAGAAATCGTTGGCAGCTCATTATCCACCACAGTGATGGTTTGGGAAGCAGTCGCTGTATTACCGTTGGCATCTGTCACTGTCCAAATCACAAGCGTTTCCCCGATTGGAAATGATTCAGGTGCGTCATTTTCCACAAAGGCAACAATACAATTATCCTCAGTGGTCGGATTACCCAAAACCACATCAATGGCATCACAGCTTCCAGTATCTGTATTTGTGGTGAGATTGGCGGGTGCTTGGATGCTTGGTGCTTCCAAATCCTCCACAGTAACCAATTGGGTAGCTGTATCAGAATTACCGCTGCCATCAACTGCAGTCCATATCACCAATGTTTCTCCCAATGGGAAGGTCAGTGGTCTATTGTTGGTCACTGAAGCGATCGAACAGTTGTCAGAAAATACTGGTTGGCCAAGATTTACCGTACTGGCTGAGCAATCCCCTGTATCAGTTCCGACCGTGAAATTGGCTGGAGCGCTGATCTGTGGTTTTTGATTATCCACCACAGTGACTGTCTGTGTAGCCTCGGCAATATTGCCTTTTACATCTGTCACTGTCCAAGTAACAATTGTAACTCCAAACGGGAACACCGCTGGCGCATCATTGATCAGGCCATCATCAGGGATATCACCGGTAATGCCAGCTGTCCCGATGTTCACCTCCGTCGCTTCACAGTTTCCTATGTCAGTATTGACCGTGACATTGGCAGGCGGCGTGATGGTCGGCAATTCGGAGTCTTCAGGTATTACGGTTACTGTTTGCTTTGCTGTAGCTGAATTGCCGGATGCATCTGTAGCTGTCCAAGTGACTGTAGTGCTTCCAATCGGGAAGTTTTCAGGAGCATCATTGGTTATATTCGCCACTTCACAATTATCAGAAACCGTCGGATTACCGAGATCGAAGTTTGTGGCCACCGAACTTCCCGGATCAACCTGAACAGTCAAGTTGCCCGGTGCAGAAATCGTTGGCAACTCATTGTCAACAACAGTTACACTTTGGGAAGCTGTCGCAAAATTGCCATTCGCATCCATCACTGACCAATTGACTACTGTTACTCCTATTGGGAAAATATCTGGTGCATCATTGGCAAAGGAAGAAACAGCGCAATTATCAGTTCCACTTGGATTTCCCAGATTTACATTAATTGCCACACATGAACCGGTTCCGGTATTGATTGTAAGATCGGCCGGGGCAGTGATTGTAGGTGCCTCCAAATCCTCGACAGTCACAAACTGGACATCGGTTTGGGTATTTCCGCTGTCATCAGTTGCTGTCCACATTACCTGTGTTTCCCCGATTGGGAAGGTGGCAGGGGCATTGTTGATCACTGAAGCAATCGAACAGTTGTCAGAAAACTCAGGCTGGCCGAGATTAACTGACCTGGCAGAGCAATCCCCAATATCAGTGCCTACCGTGATATTGGCAGGAGCTGAAATCACAGGTTTTTGGTTATCCGAAACTGTCACTGTCTGTTCGGCCGTGGAAGTATTTCCATTGCCATCGGTCACAGTCCATGTCACGGTAGTGATTCCAACAGGGAAAATATCCGGTGAGTCATTGGTGATTCCATCTGTAGGAATATCCTCTCCCGTCACTGTTGGCGTGCCAAGGTCGATTTCGCTAGCTTCACATGTACCTTCTTCATTGCCTACAATAATATTGGCAGGTGCGGTGATGGTAGGCAATTGCTCACGGGTCACTGTGACCTGCTGCTGTGCTGTTGCCGTATTGCCGCTGCCGTCAGTGACAGTCCAAGTCACTGTAGTCAGGCCAAGTGGGAACAAAGTCGGGGCATCATTCTTAGTCGATTGGACGCTACAGTTGTCGGATACGACGGGCTGACCCAAGGAAACACCAGAAGCTGTTTCCTGATCAGGTCTGATCTGTACAGACATGGCAGGAGGTGCGGTGATGGCAGGAGCCTTTTCGTCGATTACTGTTACGGTCTGGATTGCCGTGGCAATGTTTCCGCTAGTATCAGTCACTGTCCAAGTTACCGTCGTATTGCCCAAAGGATAAGTCGCCGGAGCATTATTGACAACAGAGGCCACGCCGCAATTATCCGATGCCAAAGCTTGTCCAAGGACTACTCCTTCGCCCAAGCAATTGGACTGTCCGGTCGATACCCTCAGGCCAGCAGGTGCCGTGATCTTAGGAATTTCCGCATCACGCACTGTTACGGACTGGGTAGCGGTTTCTTTATTCCCATTGCCGTCAGTGACGGTCCAGGTAACAATGGTATTACCTAGAGGGAAGCTTATTGGCGCATCATTGGTAATGCCGTCATCGGGAATGTTATCACCTGTCACGGTTGGTGTTCCGAGATTTGAAATGACTGCTGCGCAATCACCAAGGTCTGTGTTGGCATTGATGGCCGCAGGCGCAGTAATCGTAGGCAACACTTCACGGGTGAGAGTGACCTGTTGTGGTGCAGTAGCGGTATTGCCGCTGTTGTCTGTTACAGTCCAAGTCACGGTGGTCCGGCCTAGAGGGAATGTCTCGGGGGCGTCATTGGTCACCGACTGAATGCCACAGTTGTCCGAGTAAGTAGGTTCACCAAGATCAAGGTTTTCCACATTGTCTTGGCCTGCCGGAATGATAACATTCAAAGCCGCAGGCGCTACGAGAATAGGCAAAATGGCATCTATGACCTCCACCTCTTGGGTGTCCTGTACCTGATTTCCGGCTGCATCGGTAGCGGTCCATGTAACGGTGGTGATACCGACACCAAATGTACCCGGAGCATTGTTGGTGACAGTGGGTTCTCCGCAATTATCGGAAGCTACTGCTTCTCCCAATTGGACACCTGACACACTGCATTGGTTTTCCCCAAGGTTCAAGACCAATTTGGCAGGTGCGTTCAGCTCAGGAGCTGTTTTGTCTTCGAGTACAAAGAGTTGCTTTTGAGTGGATTTTAAGTTGTTGCTATCCGTATAAGTCCAAGTGATTTCTGTATTCCCCTGTTTTGAAATCGGGAACAGCGATTCGTTCACAGTACCTATTACCGCCGTGCCGTCTTCTGCCTTGGCCGTAGGTGGCGTCAAGTCAGCGAGATTGACTATACATTCAGCGGTGAAGTTGGGCAGTTCGGCCAAATCTGGTACAGGTGGGACCGTAAACTGCGGATCGCCCACAATGAAGTTTTCGGTTTTGACCCTGCTCCACATACCCTGATTGTCACGGATGCGGACGGTGATGGTATGGGATCCCTTAGGAAGGGCTGCAACAGCAAGAAGTGCTTCGACGGATATGGCAGAAGCTGGCTGGGTAAGTGGAATGGACGTAGCCTTGCCTTCGCCAGGATCGGAATCGTCAAAGAAATACTCCACATAGTCCACCATGACAGGCTTGAAAAGATTTTCATCTCCAACATAAAAAAGCCTGCTTTTGGCAAGACCCCATGTATTGTCCTGACTTTTGAAACGGACGGCGATGTTATGGAATCCCCGCTCCAAACCTTCCAAAGCTATATTGCCAACAACTTGTGGGTTGTTGCCTGAGGTGATGGCAAGGGATTTTCCCAACCCAAGGCCCGGATCGGTACCGATGAAATATTCCGCTGCAGTGACAGGAAGCAAGGGTGTATCGGTACTGAGACTTTGGACTAAGAACAACCTCGTCTTGGTCAGTGACCAACTTCCTGCCTGATCCTGAAACCTCAGGCCTACATTATGAAATCCTTCCGGTAATCCGAAGAGATTCACAGGTATGGCAACTGATGCTTCCGCACCCGGACTGATATTTACTTTGGAACCATTGCCTGTTCCCGGATCAATGTCTATGAAATATTCCAGTGCAGTCAGGGTATTTTTCAGGTTTTCTGATGGAGGGTTTTCTATAAGGTACAACCTTGTCTTCGCCAGTGACCAATTGTCATTGCTGTCCTGAAACCGTACCGAAACGGTATGAAATCCCGGCGGAAGCCCCTGTAGGCTGACCTGTGTCTGAATGCTGACATTGGCAGAAACCGGTACAAGAAAGGCCCTGCCATTACCGGCGCCGGGATCCGTATCCAAAAAATACTCCGCCGCCGTGATGGTGGGACTTTGGGCTCCCGCTGCAAAAGGCAGCCACAGCCATGCCACCAATAAGATAAATAAATAGGCTCTCATGGTCTGATTGGCTTAATTGTTGGCTTTGCCTTCGACCTTGATATTGAGAGTACCGTTTTGCGGCACGGTAGGATTGAGAATAATAAAGGACTCCACAGTAGGAATACCCGGTATGCCCGTAATCAAAAATCCCCTTCCTCCAAAAATCCCGATATCTGTACCATCCGTGCCGGCACTGATGCCCGGACTGCCTGGCTGTAAGGAATTGTCTCCTCCAAAAAAATTACGCCACTGAAAATTCACAATCTGTGGGTCTGTTTCAAAGAAATTGCCGGAACTGCTATTGGCCGTAAAGTCAATAGCAGGAGTATTATCAAAAATATTGTTGGCAAAACTAGATTGGATAATTCCGTTGAATGAGTAAGAAATAAAAATATTGTTGGTGAAAATATTAGCGCTGGTATTGCTTTGTGACCCAGCGTAAAAAACGTTATTTGTAAATATCGATCCATTCAACTGCAGAGTACCAAAGAGATAACAATTTCTGATAGACCAATTGGCAGGCAGGTTTTGGTCCCGGTAATTGGATATACCGGAACTAAAAACGACACTTTCTTCCAGCAGCCATTTTTGCGGGATTCTGGTGGCATCTGTGACACTATGGACGACTTGACTTACATCGCACCTTTTGACCTGAACCTCATCGCAGTCGGGAACACCAATAGTGATTGTACTTATCCTCAATCCCTGAAGTACGGACTTGGAAGCTTGACTGCTGCTGAAGGTGATGGTGCCGATGGTGGCATTTGAACCCCCATTGAAGTCTATATTAGAACCCGGCCCTATCAGGGTCAGGCGGATGCTGATACCGACATCTCCATAGCTGACTGTAGACCCGCTGATAAGGATAATATCACCTTCATCGGAATCAGCTATTGCTGCCTGAAGTGATGTATATTGTGCTACATCGCCAGAGCTGTTGCTGACAGTACGGGTGGCTGAGAATGCTTGGCTGCCAAAAGCCAAAATAAGGCTCAAACTAAGTAAAAGTGTTTTCATGGTTTTCATGGTGTTTGAAATTTGGTTTGATAAAAGAGAAAGGTTAAAATCGAAAAGGTTCATAACTTTCTTGAGGTTATCGGAGAAACAGTTAAAAATAATAAGCTAAAAATCTTAAAGACAGCCATAATTAGAAAATGGCGGGTTTTACAATGAAATCGGCGTTAAATGGGAAGAAATCGGCAGGCAGGTACTAAAACCCACGGATTGCGTTTTGTGGTCAGGGGACTAGAAATTGGTTTGCAGAAAACAAATGTTCCAAATGCCGTAAAATCAGTCTGATGTTCGCTTTTCGGTCTAAAAAAAAGGCAGGAATTACGATAAAAAATCTTTTTCTAACTTTTCAATCAGGAGCTGTAGCCGAGTTTGTGATATTTTATTTGGATTCCAAAGTCGTCAGATGGCTTAGATTCGGGCAAAAAAAAAGGGAGACTTCCGTCTCCCTTCCTTTGTTTTGATAAGATTACCTGGTTACCTTATCCACTTCGGACTTGGCTTTTTTGGCGAGCTTGTCTACTTCACCGCTGACTTCATTTACCTTCTTGGTCAATCCTTCAAAAAAAGAATTGAGCTTTCCGGTAGCTTCGTCCAAGTATTCGCCGCTTTTCTTGGTGATTTTGTTTCTGGTGTTTTCACCTTTGTCAGGTGCGATCAGTATTCCGATCTGAACGCCGATTACAGCGCCAACCAATGCTCCTAAAATAAATTTTGTTGAACTCATAGCTATGTTGTATTTAAGTTGAAAATAGGACTGTTCAGTTTCTCTGAGTATTTAAATTTAAACATTTATCGTACCAAAGTATTTGAAATGCCTAATAAAAATACGATAAAAAAATGATTGCGTTCTATTTTACACTACTTCTCACCACCACTGTCCTTACAGGATTTAGTGGGTCATTGCTGAAAATTGAAATGTGCTTGTGGTCGATTCCTCTTCTTCCTTTGGGATCAAAAGTAAATTTCAATTCAGCGGTTTCACCTGCCTGAAGGTCTTGTTTTCTCAGTTGGACTACCACACAATCACAGTTGGTTGCCACCTTTCGGATGTTCAGCGGTTCTTGTCCGATATTGGTCAAGGTGATGCTGCGGGTGACTTTATTTCCAGCCGAAATCTCCCTCAGGTCAATTTCTGTATCGGAAATCCCCAATTTCGGCACCATGTTTTCAAGACTTTTTGGCACCGGTTGAAAGTACTCATATACCACCGACATCACCCTGATCCCTAAGTTCATATCATCTTGGTCCAATCCGATACTGATCACTTCGTCAAAAAAACCAAGGTCGTTTTTGACAGCACCGTCATAGGTCATTACCATCAGACCCCGCTGATTTGGTTGAAGCTGGGCAGGTTCCAATCCCACCCCAATGTAAGATGGAAGTTTGTCCTGAGCCTCCATAAATCCGATGGGACTTTCCCCGAAGTTATATACCTCCACGTATTTGACTTTTGGTTCATTGGTAAAAATATAGCCCATGTTGACAGCCGTCAGCCTAAATCCCAAAGTTCCCACACGGTGGGGAAAAGCCATTTCTGCATTTTCCGGAAGCGGCATGTTGATACCTTCCAAAAATAATGTATCACCATAAATATCCATATTGGTGCGCACGATGATACCCTTGGAGAATTCCCCACCTTTTTGGTCAGGATCAAATTTCACCCTGAATGTGGCGATCTGTCCGTTTGCCAAAGTATCCTTGGTGTATTCGACTGTGGTGCAGCCGCAATCTGTAAAAATATTTGTAATGAAAATACTGTCCTGATTTTCATTCAGGGCAAAAAACTCCACCTCAACCGGACCTTTTTCTTCCAAAACTGCACCGATGTCAATTTTTTTCTTTTCCCAAGTCAAAGTCTTTCTCTCAACCGTCTGACCGACAAGGGGAAGGTAACTGATAGTCAGAAGGATGAAGCTTGATAGGTACCGTGCACTTTTTTTCATACGGGCAAATAACGATAAAAAACCAGCGAATTGTACCCTGATTTAATTATTTTGCGCCAAATTTTAAAATAATGGCAAGAGTACTGACAGGCATACAGAGTTCGGGCAAGCCCCATCTGGGTAACATTTTGGGTGCAATCGTTCCGGCTATCGAACTGACCAAAAGAGACAACAACGATTCCTATATATTCATCGCTGACCTTCATTCCCTTACTTCCATCAAAGACGGGGACCTAAGGAAAGAGAATACCTTGGCCGTGGCAGCGGCTTGGTTGGCATTTGGTTTGGACTTCAGCAAGACCGTTTTTTACAGGCAATCGATGATTCCTGAGGTCACCGAGCTGACTTGGTATTTGAGCTGCTTTTCACCATTTCCGATGTTGGCCAATGCCACTAGCTTCAAGGAAAAATCAGAAAAACTAGCCGATGTGAATGCCGGTATTTTTACCTATCCGGTGTTGATGGCTGCGGATATCCTGCTCTATGGGGCGAATATTGTACCTGTTGGCAAAGACCAACTTCAGCACTTGGAAATCGCCCGTGACATCGCAAATGCATTTAATAACAGGATGGAGGAAGATATCCTGGTGGTTCCTGAAGCCCGCATCAGCGAATCCGTGATGGTCATTCCGGGCACAGATGGGCAGAAAATGAGCAAGTCCTACAACAATTACATCGATATTTTCCTTCCTGAAAAAGAACTGAAAAAAAACATCAACACCATCATAACAGACAGTACGCCACTCGAAGCACCAAAAAACCCTGACACTTGTAATGTCTTTAAATTATATTCTTTGGTCGGAAATCCGGAGCAGACCGCACAGTTGAGGTCAAAGTATTTGGCGGGAAATTTTGGTTACGGCCACGCCAAACAGGAGTTTTTGAAACTGATCTTGGAAAAATATGCGGAAGAAAGAAAGCTGTACGATTATTTCATGAACCATCCCGATGAATTGGAAACCAGACTTTCTGAAGGTGAAGCCAAAGCAAAAGTCATTGCAAGAGGATATTTGAATAGAGTCAGGGAAAAGTTGGGATTTGGGGTGATTGGGTGATTGGTTATTGGGTTATTGGGTGATTGGTTATTTTGGTCCACAGACGACAGTCGACGGACCACTATGTATAATTGGTAAATGGGCCGAAAACTGGCACTGAAAACTGTGAATGAATCCTCACCACTGCTTATTGAGATTGCTTACTGCGACTGCGCGACTGGGCACTGCCCACTGAGACTGCCCACTGATCACTGTGACTGTCAACTGAAATCCTTCGGTCATACCTCCCTCAGGATGACGGAACCAAAACTGAACACTGCGACTGAATCCTGACCACTGCTTATTGAGATTGCCTACTGCGACTGCGCGACTGGGCACTGCCCACTGAGACTGCCCACTGATCACTGTGACTGTCAACTGAGATCCTTCGGTCATACCTCCCTCAGGATGACGGAACCAAAACTGAACACTGCGACTTAATCCTGATCACTGCTTATTGAGATTGCCTACTGCGACTGCGCGACTGGGCACTGCGACTGGCCACTGCCCACTGATCACTGAACTCTGCCCACTGAGATCCTTCGGTCATACCTCCCTCAGGATGACGGAACCAAAACTGAACACTGACCCCTGTGACTGTCAACTGAGATCCTTCGGTCGTACCTCCCTCAGGATGACGGAACCAAAACTGAATACTGCCTACTGATCACTGACCTCTGCCAACTGAGATCCTTCGGTCGTATCTCCCTCAGGATGACGGAACCAAAACTGATCACTGCCCACTGATCCCTGCCTACTGAAACTTCGTACGTATAAATCACCTTCCTACCCAAAGGTCTTTCATTGACTTTCCATTGATCTGGAGGATAAACCTGGAGGGATTTGGAACAAGGACGACCCTGACATCCATTTTATCAAACTGCTCAGATTCGACAGGAACCCCTTCTTTTCCTTTGATTTCATAGGTAACTTTGCCAAAAGAATCCGGGGCCAAAGGAGAGTAGTTGTTTGCAAGGTAAGCGGTAGGCAACAACACGTCATTGTCTGATTTCAACTGGCTATAGATTTTTTCCAAAATAGCTTCGAGTTCATCCCCAAATTCCTCATTGAAATCATCTTCCAAATCGTGAAGTTCTTCTTCTATGTCATCATATGCGGCATCGGCATAAGTGATTTTACTCAAAGCAATTTTTTTCTCTACAAGGACCGAAAGATCCTGATCCAATTTTCTGAAATCCATAGTGTATTTATTTTTAAAAGAACGAAGGTAAAAATTAAGATAAGGTTTTCAAAAAATCTTATTGGCCAAAATTTAATAATGCCTCCTCTCCGCCATCAGGCATTGTATTATACAAATAAACCACCTGAATACATCCTGCCTAAAATATGGACTAGACTTGGAATCCCAAAATCAGGATGAAAAGTAATTTTGGACTTAAGGTTTTGTTTTTGAGGTTCATAGCATTTAAAATCAAAAAATAACTCAGCGTCCAAATCATCTTTTTGATAATTGGTCAGAATGGGCTTAAATTTCAAAAAATACAACCCTGCTTTTATGCAAAATTATAAAAATCATACCCGCAATTTCCCTGTTCATAACTATGTTTTGATTCCTTTGGCGCTTATATTTTTCATTTGGACGGTAGCGGATCTAGTACATGCATTCATGGGTGGGACTGATTACCTTTCGCCAATTTACCATCTCATTGCGGCAACGCTCTTGGTTTTGTTGCCTTTGGTGGCAAGGTACTATGGGCTCAAAAATCAGGACAGAATCATCCGTTTGGAAATGAGATTCCGTTATTTGGAATTGACAGGGAAGTCTTTCAAGGAAAAAGAAAGTAAATTGAGGCTTTCCCAAATCATTGCATTGAGGTTTGCAGATGATGTGGAATTACTTCCCCTGATGGAAAAAACAATCAAAGAAGATATGAAAGCAAAAGATATAAAACTAGCTATAACCAATTGGCAGGAGGACAACAGACGTGTTTAAATATACATTGACCATGTTCCTGTTTTTGATTTCAGGGACTATTTTCGCCCAGGAAACCGTGGAACAGGCAGCAGAGAAATTGGCACAGGAACAACTTGAAGCCTACAACAAAAGAGATATTGACGCTTTTGTAGCCCCTTATGCAGAAAATGTAAAGGTGTACAAATTCCCCAATGAGCTGATGTATGAAGGTAGGACAGCCATGTATGACTTGTATGGAAGGATGTTTGCGCGGACGCCGGACCTGCACTGCAAATTGGTGAATCGCATCGTCATGGGAAACACCGTCATCGATCAGGAAGAAGTCACCATTTCCAAAAAAGATCCGCCTATGAACGCCATCGCTATTTATAAAATCATCGATGGGAAGATTGGGGAAGTGTATTTTATACAGTAGGGAGATTTTCAGTTGGCGGTTTTTCAGTGGGCAGTGTTCAGTAGGCAGTTTGGGTTCCGTCATCCTGAGGATCTCAGTTTTCAGTGGGCAGTTCGGTTCCGTCATCCTGAGGGAGGAACGACCGAAGGATCTCAGTTTTCAGTGGGCAGTTGGCAGTTTGAAGTGGCAGTTTGCTTACTAATATTCGCTTATTGCCAGATTATCAGTCAAGGTGATGCTTAACTTTCTAACTTTAAAAACCTTTTAATTTTACAACCTTCCCAACCTTGAAACATTCAAATCTTTTTATCCTCAATCTTCAAATCCCCCAAGCCTCTCAATCGCTCCCTGCATCGCCCTAAATTGATGGTAATTGGCTTTCCAGATGTGACCTTTGTCGGCGGTTTTGAGTGCGGGCTGCTTGTCCAATCCACCTGAATACCAATCCCCATGCTCATGGTCTATCAGGTAATCCTGATTGTATTGCCACAGTTTTTCAAATTTCCCAAAGTAATCCCATTCGTCCTGAGGGAAGTATTCTGCCATCAACAGTAAAGTATTCATTCCCTCCGATTGCGCCCACCAATTTTTGGTGTCCTTGATTACCCTTGGTTTTTCTTCTCCTGAGAAATAATAGCCTTCATCAAAGAATCCCGCAAGTTCGTTGTCCCAGCCATACATCAATGCATGGTCCACCATCTTCTTGGCTTTGGTCAAAGTCACTTGGTCATTTTCCCAGCCCAATACATGGGAACTTTCCAATAACAGATATGCAGTCTCCACATCATGCCCGTAGGAAACATGGTCCAAGCCTTTGTGCTCCGTGATCACGGCTTCGGATTGATCCTGAAAGGAAACAGGCGTCCAATCAGGTTGGAAAAACAGAGCCAAAGAACCTTTGTCGTTGGTAATGGTATCCCTGACGAGCAGCAGCATTTCCTCGAGTCTTTCCTTCAAAACAGGATCTTTCCAAACCAGATACAATTCGGTTAAAGCTTCCAATAAATGAATGGAGCTGTTTTGGTCTTTGTAGCCGAGTTCGGAGGTG
>JBBRFK010000056.1:0-18486 GCA_038224435.1 Cytophagales bacterium
GGGAAAAAGTTTTTTGAAATGGGTAACGATGGCAACCCGATTTGGCGGGAAATCAACATCATGCCCGAAAAAGCTGCCGTATTGTTTCATTTTAGAAGGAATGAAGAAAATACCCATTATTTTCCCACCATCAAATACAGAGACGTACCACTGGAGTGGCAGTACCGAAATGCCTACCTTATTTGCCACGAACCAGCTTGGCTTGTAGTGGACTGTAATCTGTATAGTTTCAAAAAAGGGGTGGATGGCAAGAAATTGCAGCCCTTTCTAAATAAGCGCTTTATCGTCATTCCAAAAAAGGTTGAGGAGGTCTATTACAAAAAATTTGTAAAGCAACTGATCACCTCATTTGATGTCTATGCAAAAGGTTTTGACATAAAAGTGGAAAGGTCAATGCCCAAAGCAGTTTTGAGTTTGAGTGACCTTCCTTCTTCTCCCACCAAGGATATGTTTGGAAATGAACTTGAGGAAAAAGAAGAAGAAAAAATAGTATTTGACCTTCAATTCCAATATGGTGATTATGCTTTCCGATCAGAGGAAAAGGCCAGCAATAATGTAGAGCTGGAACAGATTGGAGACAATTATATTTTTCACAAAGTAATCAGGGACCTAGAAAAGGAAAAGTCCTATGGAGATTACCTGAAAGACCTTGGTCTGCCTGTCAAGAATGCACGGTATTCGATCTGTAAATCCAAGGCTTTTGGATGGATCAACACCCACAAAGACAATCTGGAGGAAATGGGTATCCGAATTCAACAAGCCCCAAGCCAAAAAGGGAAAAGGTACTTTATCGGTCATGCCAATATTTCTGTTGAGGTCAAAGAAAATATAGATTGGTTTGACGTACATGCTGTCATCAGATTTGGCGCTTATGAAATTCCCTTTCATAAAATCAGAAGGTTATTGCTTCAGGGAAAAACAGAATTTGAACTTCCAAACGGAGAGATTGCAGTCATTCCGAATTCTTGGTTTGTCAATTATTCGGAGATGTTCGCCTTTATGGAAGAGCACGAATCCAATGTCGAACAGCAAACCCTAGTGCTCAAAAAACACCATATTGCATTGGCACAAGAGCTGCAAAACAGCAACCTTCTCCAACTCAAATTGAGTGAAAAGCTTGAAAAATTAAGGAATTTCAATCAGATTGAGGATTACAATCTACCGGTAACTTTCAAAGGGGTATTGAGGCCATACCAGAAGGCAGGATACAATTGGATGCGTTTTCTGAACGAATTCAGGTTTGGAGGCTGCCTTGCCGATGACATGGGATTGGGAAAAACCGTACAGACATTGGCTCTTTTGGCACATGAAAAAGAGCACAACCCAGATGCCACCTCATTGCTCGTCATGCCGACTTCCCTGATTTACAACTGGGAGCTTGAGGCGAAAAAATTCACTCCAAAACTCAAAATCCTCGCCTACACCGGCAGCCAAAGGATCAAGGATATCAGCCGTTTTGCAAAATACGACTTAGTGCTCACTTCCTATGGAATCACCCGGATGGACGTCGATATGTTCAAAGAATTCTATTTCAATTATATCATTTTGGATGAGTCGCAGGCAATCAAAAACCCAAGCAGCATCATCGCCAAAGCTGTAAATGAACTTACTTGCAGACAGAGGTTGATATTGACCGGAACGCCTGTCGAGAATGGAACGATGGACCTGTGGTCGCAGATGAATTTCATCAACAGGGGGCTTTTGGGAAATCAGAGCGTATTCAAAAAGCAGTTTTTATTGCCTATAGAAAAAAAGAATGACAGGGACAAAGCAGCCAAGCTTCATGCCATGATCAAGCCTTTTATCCTGCGGAGGATGAAAAGCCAGGTAGCAACTGACCTTCCTGAGAAAGTCATCAATGTGAAATATTCGACGATGACGCCTGAACAGGAAAAAGCCTATGAAGAAGTAAAAGGTTATTACAGGGAAAGAATCGTCAAAGAAATGTCAATTCCCGGAATGAAAAACCAACAGTTTGCCCTCTTGAGAGGATTGACACAACTGAGACAGTTGGCTAACCATCCGAGATTGACTGACAAAGATTATACAGGCGATTCCGGCAAAATGGAAGATGTGACCCATATGATAGAATCCACCGTCAGTGAGGGACACAAAGTTCTGGTTTTTAGCCAATTCGTCAGACACCTCGCCATCGTCAAAGAGTACCTTGAAAAAGAGAACATCAGATATGCCTATCTTGACGGTACCACAAAAGACCGACAGGCCCAGGTCGAATCTTTTCAGCAAAACGATGACGTCAAGATATTCCTGATCTCCCTCAAGGCCGGCGGTGTTGGGTTGAACCTGACCAAAGCCGAATATGTATTTTTGCTTGACCCTTGGTGGAATCCCGCAGTCGAAGCTCAGGCCATCGACCGGGCACATCGGATCGGTCAGGAGAACAAAGTCATTATTTATAAATTCATCAGTAGAAACACGGTGGAAGAAAAAATCATGGCACTTCAAGAAAGAAAAATGGCCCTTGCAGGAGAGCTGATCAATACTGAGGAAAGTTTCATAAAGAGCCTTAGCAAAGAAGACGTCGAGGCTTTATTGGATTGATAAACCACACTTAATAGCTTATATAATGAAAAAAGCAATTTTGATTATTCAGTGCAAAGATCAGAAAGGTATCGTTGCAAGCGTTTCTGAATTTTTATATTCCTATCAAGGGAATATCCTGGAGATCGACCAACATGTGGACAAGGAAGTCGGGATGTTTTTTATGAGGGTTTCTTGGGAATTGGAAAGTTTTGGCTTGAAAAAAGAAGAGATCGAACCGATTTTTGAAGCCAAAGTGGGAAAGAAGTTTGACATGGAATTTGAATTGTTTTTCAACTTCCGAAAGCCAAGGATGGCAGTTTTTGTATCCAAGCTTTCCCATTGTCTGATCGACATTTTGAGCAGGCATTATTCCGGGCAATTTGAGGTCGATATTCCTGTGGTGATTTCCAACCATGCAGACCACAAAAAAGTCGTGGAGGCTTTTGGGATTCCTTTCCATTATTTTGCTGTGGACAAAGCCAACAAGATGGATGTCGAAGAAAAGCAATTGGAATTGCTGAACCAATACAGAACAGATTTTGTGGTCTTGGCAAGATACATGCAGGTCCTGAGTGAAGATTTTATCCGGAATTATCCCAACAAAATCATCAATATCCACCATTCATTTTTGCCGGCTTTTGTCGGAGCCAAGCCTTACCATGCTGCCTATGAGCGGGGTGTCAAAATCATCGGGGCGACGGCCCACTATGTCACCGAAGAACTCGATGCTGGTCCTATCATCGAACAGGAAGTAGCCCGTGTCCGTCACCACAATTCTCCCGCCGACTTAGTACAGATCGGACAGGATGTCGAAAAAGTGGTCTTATCCAAAGCGATAAAATACCACCTTGAAAGGAAGATTTTGGCTTACCGCAATAAGACCATCATATTTTATTGAAAGGAATATTTTTCAGGAAAAATTTCAGAACCCAACTTGTATATACAAGTTGGGTTTTTTATTTTTGATTTATGGAAAGGTTCAAATACAAGGCTCTTCACAATTTGCTCAAGTCCAGTATAATCGAAGGAGATTACAAAGAGGGGGAATTATTGCCTTCCGAAAATGACCTTTCCTCCACACATGGAATGACCCGTGCCACAGTCCGGCAAGCCCTTCAAAAAATGGAAAAGGAGGGCTACATCGTGAAGCAAAGAGGAAAAGGAAGCATTGTAAACCTCAAAAAAAAACGGTTAGGCCTTCTGTCATTCAAAGGATTTTCCGAAGCGATCAGCCACACAGATGAGCAGGTGAGCAGTAAAATTTTGGAAGGACCCATATTGCAGCCTTGGCCACAGGATTTTTTTTATCCTTTGGCTGAAGAGGAGCTGAGCAGAGGAGTTTATTACTTATACAGACTACGGTATGTAAACCAACAACCGGTCATGTTGGAACATACCTATATTCCTGATTTGGAACTTACTGGGTTTGGAGATTTAAGCCTTGTAAATGGGTCTTTATTTTCCACCCTAGCCCTTCATTACCAAATAGAAATAACCTCAATGGATCAGGAAGTCCGAGCCGTCAAGGCAAATGATGTCATAGCGGGACATCTTCATATCGATATTGGGGAGCCCATATTGCATGCGCATAGGAAATACGGAACCTCCAAAGATGGCTATTTCATCTACAGTTCATTGTTTTTCAATACCGAAACCTACGCCATAGGAAGTCATTTCCAATAATTGAAGAAATATTAGAAACTAAAAAAAAGATACCATGCACAAAGAAGTATTGGCTTTAGCCAAAATGATTGACCACAGCCTGCTGCATCCTACCATGACTGACAAGGACCTTCAGGAAGGCTGTGCCCTTGCCAAGCATTACGATGTTGCCTCAGTTTGTATCAAACCTTATGCAGTAACAGATGCTGTAAAATGGCTGAAAGGCTCCGATGTGATGGTGTGTACCGTTGTCGGTTTTCCGCATGGAAACAGCAGTACTGAGGTCAAGGTATTTGAAACCCAAAAAGCCTGTGAAGAAGGAGCCCAAGAAATCGACATGGTGGTCAATATTGGGAAGGTTTTGCAGGAAGATTGGGAATATGTGGGCAAAGAAATCAAATCCATTGCAGCAGTGACAAAGAAGCACCACGCTGCACTCAAAGTAATCTTTGAAAATGACTATCTCCCAGAGGACAAATACAAGGTCAAACTGTGTGAAATTTGCAGTGAAGCGCAGGTGGAGTTTGTAAAGACCTCAACCGGCTACGGCTTTGTAAAAGGAAATGATGGGAAATACAGCTATGAAGGAGCCACCGAACATGACCTGAAGCTGATGCGTCAGCATAGTGCTCCTGAGGTACAGATCAAGGCCGCCGGAGGAGTCAGGACATTGGAGGATTTGCTTAAAGTAAAATCCTGGGGAGTCAGCAGGATAGGGGCCACTGCCACTGCTACGATTTTAGAAGATGCCAAAAAGAAATTTGGTGAAGCCTCAGGGGAAATCCCTGATTTTAAAGAAGGGGTTGGGTACTGATTTGTAGAAATATGGCTGCCAAAAATGAAAAGAAACATCCCGACTTATTGAGCCATCTTCTCAATAAGTTGAAAAATCCTATCAAAGACCAATCGGTAATGGTCGGATTTGATGGCTATGTGGATAGCCTTTATGGTGTGGTGAGCAAAAAGAAAGGAACAGAAAAGGAATACTTCCCAAACATCGGCAACTTTGCGGACCATATCAAATCTCTTTCGGGGAAAAGGGGTCAGGTGGAGTTGTCTCTGAAAGAAATCAAAATTGGAGGCAATGCCCCGATCATGTCACAGGCTTTAGCTGCCTTTGGCTTACAGGTATATTGTATTGGGACCTTGGGCTTGCCAAAATTCCATCCTGTGTTTGAGGAGTTGCATCCCAATATCCAAGCGAAAAGTATTGCCATGCCGGGGCAATCTGATGCCTTTGAGTTTGAAGATGGCAAATTGATTTTTTCCGATTGTGGCTCATTTGACGGCCTAAACTGGGAAAAAGTCAAAGCAGGAATACCGTTGGAGAGTTTGCAGGATATGTACCGCAACAGCCAATTGGTAGCTGCTGTGGATTGGGTCAATCTTCCCCACGCTTCCAATATCTGGCAGGGATTGTTGGAAGAAGTTGTCATTCCAAATGGCCAATTAGGCAAAAAATTCTTCTTTGATTTGGCTGATCCGTCGCGCAAATCCAAGCAGGAAATCAGAGATGCCCTTCAGATTATCTCAAGTTTTGGAGGTTTTGGTGATGTGGCTTTGGGTTTAAATGAAAACGAGACCAATATTGTCTTTGAGGCATTGGAAATTCCGGATTCCCAGATTGACCTTGAATCCAGAGGCCAGGTTATATTTGAGCAGATGTCCATTGGCACTTTGGTTGTCCACCTTGTGGAAAAGAGTTTCGCCATTTCCACAAAAGGAATAGTTGTGCAACAAGGGAAACTGGTAAAGGATCCAAAAATTCTTACCGGAGGTGGGGACAATTTCAATGCAGGATATACATTGGGTTGGTTGCGGGATTTGGATATGGACCAAAGACTTCTGGTTGGAATGGCCTGTTCTGGCGCCTATATCCAAAATGGCCAAAGTCCGGGAATTCCTGAACTAGCGCAATACCTCCTTCATTCTATGGAATGATGATGAATCCTATCAATTTCAATTAAAATACAACCAATCGTTCCTTTTGATCTTATCATTTTCAAACCCAAAATTATATGCTAGACCTAGGTTTTGTAAGCGCCATCCTTTCCGAAAACTCTTTTGAGGAAGTCATTGATTTTGCAGCGGGCAATCAATTTGAATGTGTAGAAATCATGTGTTGGCCCAAAGGAAATGCCGAGAGAAGATACTCAGGCATCACCCATATCGATGTGGATACCTTAGATAAAGAAAAAGCCGCCTACATCCTGGAGTATGTTGCCAACAAAGGAGTGGCTATTTCGGGGTTAGGCTATTACCCCAATCCTTTGGATGGAGACCCGGTGAAAAGTGACTACTATTTTGGCCATATCAAAAAAGTAATCCAAGCGGCCAACCAATTAGGGATCGGCGTAATAAACACTTTCATCGGTGCTGACCATACCAAAAGCATCAAAGAAAATATGAAAGCTTTTTCCCAAAAATGGCCTTCCATCATCAAGTTTGCCGAAGACCATGACATCAAAGTCGCCATTGAAAACTGTCCCATGTATTTCACGGCAGATGAATGGCCAAGCGGAAAAAACCTTGCCTCTACCCCTGCGGTTTGGGATGACATGTTTTCCATAATTCCTTCCAGCCATTTTGGACTCAACTATGACCCTTCACATCTTGTATGGCAGCAGATGGATGAAATCAAGCCTATCTATGATTACAAGGAAAAGCTTTTTCATATCCACCTAAAAGATGCCAAAGTATACCGGGAGAAGCTCAACCGGGTGGGTACCATGGCCCATCCCCTAGAATACCATTCGCCAAAGTTACCAGGGTTGGGAGATGTCAATTGGAGGGACTTTTTTTCTGCTTTGACTTCAGTTGGCTATCGAGGTCCTGTCTGTATAGAAGTGGAAGACAAAGCCTATGAAAAAAGGGAAGAGGATAAATTCAAGGCCATTTTGACCGGTAGGAATTATTTGAGGCAGTTTTTGGGATAAAATATTTCCTACTGCTGATATTGGAAAGGGAATGTACAAGGCAATGAAATCTATTGGTTCGTTTGATCTCTCTGTTTGATTGAGTTAAAAGTAGTGAAACGTGGAATCTCCCTAATATTGGTTCATACCCACACCATTGGGATTATAATTCAACCAAAAACAAACCAGCAATACCTAATATCTCCACTTATTTGCCAAAGCCACCAAGCTCAGCATCACCGGAACTTCCACTAAAACTCCGACCACTGTCACAAGCGCAGCGGGACTTTCCAATCCAAACAAAGCTATCGCCACGGCCACAGCCAATTCAAAGAAATTGCTTGCGCCGATCATGGCAGCCGGCGCACAAATAGCATGGCTTAATTTCAGTTTTCTCCCTCCAAACCAGGCTATAAAGAATATGAAGTAGGTTTGGATAATCAATGGAATGGCAATCAAAACTATGATCAGTGGATTGTTGAGAATGTTCGGGCCTTGGAAAGCAAAAAGCAACACCAAGGTCAAAAGCAAAGCGATGATGCTGACCGGTTTTAGCTTGGGTAGAAAAACAGTTTTGAACCAGTCCTCTCCATATTTCCCAACCAAAATCTTATTGGTGACCACCCCCGCTACCAATGGAACGACTACAAAAATGACCACCGAAGACACCAAGGTTTCGTAGGGGATCGTCACATCTGTAATGTTCAATAAGAATCCTACCAATGGGACGAAAGCCACCAAAATAATCAGGTCGTTGACGGATACCTGTACCAACGTGTAGTTTGGATCACCGTCGGTCAGGTAGGACCAAACAAAAACCATGGCCGTACAGGGTGCTGCACCCAACAATATCGCACCTGCGATGTATTCGCCTGCAAGTTCGGGTTCGATAAAAGCCGCAAACAAATGGTCAAAGAAGATCCAGGCAAAAAAAGCCATGGTAAAAGGTTTGATCAGCCAATTGATAACTACTGTCAGAATCAGGCCTTTTGGCGCTTTTCCTACGCCTTTGATGCTGCTGAAGTCAATCTGAAGCATCATGGGATAGATCATCATCCAGATCAGGATTGCGATGGGGATGTTGACATTGTAGATTTCCAGCCTACTCAGGTAAGCCATGCTCTCCCCGGCAAAATGTCCTATGCCCACTCCTGCCAAAATGCAGAGCGCAACCCAAATACTCAGGTACCTTTCAAAGAATGCGATTTCCTTTTTATTGGCAGGCATTGGTTATTGGTTAATGAGTTATTTGACTTATAGAATTTGAGATGGATATTTATCGTTAGGGTCTTATAATAAAATCCCCTAATATCCCTTTATTTAGATATTTTCGAAAACACATAAAGCATCTCCGAAGCTATCTGCAAAGACCTTTTATCGTACTTTTCAGCTTCTTCGGGAGTACCGTCAAATTCCTTTGGATCTTCGTACCGGATAGGAATCCGTGCTTCTGCCCCAAGAATAAAGGGACAATTTTCGTCAGCATGCGTGCAGGTCATGATCGCCGCAAAACCTTCAGAGGCATTTTCATGATCGTCATACAGTTTGGAGAAAGTGATGATTGGATCTTCATCGTCAGAATAGAAAACAAAGTAATTTGGGTTTCCATCACCATTTTGGATGGCTTTAAATCCTGACCGTTTGATGGAAGCTATGGCTTTTTCATGGAATGCTGTGACCTCCACTCCTCCGGAAAAGGAATTGATAGCCACACCGTAAACCTCTGCTGCAACCTTGGCCCAAACCTGAGAAAATTGGCTTCGGCGAGAATTGTGGGTACAGATAAAGTTGAGGTTGATGCCCTGATTGTTGTCCCTTTTTCTTTGGATATAGGTGATCAATTCCTGTAGAATATGGACACGGTCTTCCGGTATTTCAAGGCCTTTAGCTTTTTCAATTGTAGCTTGGAGGGTTGGGTGTAGGGTCATAAATTTTTATTAACGTACCTAGTACAAAGTACCAAGAAGGCACTCATACTTGGTACTTTGTACAATACTTAGCAACATCCCGCACCAGGTTCACAGTTATTAGCCGTTTCAAGAGCAGCCAAAGAAACCCTTACTTTAGGTTTGTCGTCCGGACCGCAGCAGGCCGCCGCTTTTTCCTCCGAAGTGGTAGCTCTGTCTTTGGCTTTGCACGTCGTTTGGTCCGCAGTCAGCTGCACGATCAGGCTGTTTCCTGCTTCTTTGATATGATAAACCGGAAGTACGGCTGTTGGAAATGAGCTGTTTCCATATTCAAATTTGATCTCAGTATCCTGAAAAGTCGGTCTGACTTTTTGGACTGCGTCAAAAATATTCAGTGCTTTGCCGGTATCGACTGCATGGTCCGGTTCGGGAATTTCGTTTTCCCAAAGTTGGATATGGACTTCGTTCCATTTATTGAGGATACCACCACAATCCACCGTGTCGTAAGAGACATTTTTGATTTCGGTAATGTGGTAGTCGGTGCGGACGAATTGTCCGGCATGGTATTCGAAGAAAAGAGATTTCTCAGGGTTGTCTCTAAGGATTTGGGTAAATTCTGAAGTTTTCATTTTTAAGATTTAAGACATGGGATATAAGTCATGAGATGTGAGACGATAGTCCAGGGTAGCTATCGGGATATGACATAAGACTATAGAAAAAGATATCTTGAATCTTATGCCTTATGTCTTGGATCTCTTTTAACAGCAGCCCGATATTTTTGGAAACTCCGAAAACAGGGATTGGAAGAGATGTTGGACTTCTGCCCACCGGATGGGATCGATACAATAATTGACAGAAACACCTTCAATGCTTCCTTTGATGATACCGATTTCTTTTAATTCCCGAAGGTGTTGCGAAATCGTTGCCTGCGCCAAACCGATTTCCTGAACCAAATCTCCATTGATACAGGAATTGGACTGGATGAGGAATTTGAGAATGGCTATCCTTGCCGGATGTGCAAAAACTTTGGCGACTTTGGCCAATTCATTTTGCTGTTCGGTAAATAAATCTGTTTTGGTGACACCCATTTTTGAGAATTTAGATTTTAGATCAAGAAACAAGATTAAAACCATTCTATAATTATATTGCAATATTACGATGAATGATTTTTAGATCCAAGGTTTTTTTGAGCCGATCACCACCTACACGGCCTAGTATGCAGGTCAATTGATGCATATCCTTAAATATGGATATTAAAAAAATTTATCAGTATTAAACTCAGCCAATAGAAGGAGTATTAAGCATTATTTTTTAAATTGATCCAAACATTAAATCCACTGACCTGATGTATAATTCACTGTTAAATAAAGCAGTTGCGGCTATCTGCTTTTTAATTTTTGCCAGCCTTATTTCCTGCAATAGTAAAGCGCAGGAAAATGAAATATCCGATTGGCTGGTCGATGGTCAAATTAGGAAAGCTGAAATAACTGTCACTGGCAAAGAAATCCAAATTGACAATGGTCTGATCCGGAGAAGCTTTGTCCTGTCACCCAATTTGGCGTGCTATGATTTGACCAACCTCATGACCGGCGAACAACTCCTCCGTACCGTGATGGCTGAAGCAAGAGTTACCTTAAATGGCAAAACCTATAAAATCGGAGGGCTTACCGGGCAAAAGGAAAGGGGATTTTTCAGGGAAGAATGGCTGAAGGAAATGGAGTCTTCATTGGAAGATTTCCAATACCAATCCTACGAAATCGGAGAAATCACTCCTCATTTTCCAACCAAAAACGTTTTTTGGACAGGTCATAAACAAGATGCCTCCGGCAAAAAGTTAAGCTTCACTTATTCTCATCCTGATTTCCAAAACCTCATCCTTAAAGTCCATTATGAGATGTATGATGATCTTCCCCTGATGGGGAAATACCTGACCATGGAAAATGCAGGGAATGAAAACATCCATGTTACACAGGTTGTCAATGAAATCCTCGGAATGGTGGAGGAAGAATCCGCTGTGGTCGGCAGTACTGAAAAGATGAAAAAGCCTCATCAGTTGTATGTTGAAAACAACTTTGCTTTCAATAACGCCATGCATGCCGAACTCAGCAGTCAGGCGACGCATTGGAAACCTGATTCAAGCTACACTTCCCAAGTCAATTACGAATTGCGGACCCCCAATATCCTTGAAGTCTATCCCGAAAAAGGGATTGGAATTGACCTGAATCCCGGCGAAAATTTCCAGTCTATTCGGACATACGAGCTGGTTTTGGACAGTTATGACAGGGAGAGAAATGGTCTGGCAAGAAGAAAAATGTACCGTGCTTTGGCACCGTGGACACTGCAAAATCCGATTTTCATGCATTTGGTGAGCAAAAACGATGAAGAAGTCAAAACTGCCATTGACCAATGTGTCGCTACAGGATATGAGGCCCTGATCTTAAGTTTTGGCAGTCATATCAACATGGAGGATATATCCAAAGAAAACATCAGCCGATGGAAAAACCTGGCAGATTATGCCCATGAAAAAGGAATCAAAATCGGGGGCTATTCGCTGTTCAGTTCCAGGAGAATAAGCGACGAGCATGATGTCATCAGTCCACTCACTGGGAAGCCAGGCGGTGCTTTTTTTGGGAATGCGCCTTGTATGGCGAGTCAATGGGGATTGGACTATTTGGAAAAGCTCAAGTTTTTCTTTGAAAATACCGGTTTTGACATCTTTGAAAATGACGGCCCATATCCAGGGGATGTCTGTGCGTCCACTTCCCATCCCGGCCATGAGGGGCTTCATGATTCCCAATGGGTACAGATCAACCTGCAAAAAGGACTTTATCAATGGATGAATGCACGTGGGATTTATATCAATGCACCGGATTGGTACTTTTTGGACGGGACGCACAAGATCGCTTTAGGCTATCGGGAAGTTAATTTTTCCCTGCCAAGGGAAAGGCAAAAAATCCTCAACAGGCAGAATATCCATGACGGCACATGGGAAAAAACGCCTTCGATGGGCTGGGGTTTTGTGCCTCTGACAGCCTATCATGGCGGTGGAGAAGATGCCGTTCTTGAGCCGCTCAGCGAGCATCTGGAGGATTACAAACAATTGATGATGCAATATTACGGAGCTGGAATACAGGCATGCTATCGGGGTCCGAGACTGTACGACACCGAGGAAACCAAAGAAATGGTCATCTCTGTGATCGATTGGTATAAAAAATACAGAGACATCCTCAATGCCGACATTATCCGTCTTCGACGTGCTGATGGGCGGGACTGGGATGGTTGGTTGCACGTGGATCCAAAGGGGAAAGAAAAAGCCCTGATCATGCTTTTTAATCCAACAAAAAAGCCAATGTCCAAGGATTTGGTCATTCCCTTGTATTACACCGGACTTTCCGATAAAGCAAAGATCAGCGTAGAGGGGGAAAATCAAAACTCCTATTCCCTCAACCAAAGACAAGAAGTCACTGTCAGGGTGGAGATCCCGGCGGATGGATATACTTGGATGGTGGTGGAATAAGACATTCCATATTATTTTTCCTTGCCAGACCATGAATGAGGTAACAGGTACCTAAAACATTTCCCGTATCGAAAGGAATAGGCTTGATTCTTTGTTACGTGAGTACAATTTTCTAACTTTTACGTAATACTAAAATAATATTTCTATGTTTTCAGCCGAGCAATTGGAAAGTATAAAAACCAGGAAGGAACTCGTGGCTTTGTCAAAGATTGAAGGAATCAACTTAAAGAAATCTATCAAACGGGCAAAATATGAAGAGGAACTTAAGCTGCTCCAAACCGAGCTTTCACTACTTCTGGAGTACATAGAGAAGAAAAAGCTGCGTGTGGCGGTGATTTTTGAAGGAAGGGATGCAGCAGGAAAGGGAGGATCGATCAAGCGGTTTGTTGAATACCTCAACCCAAATTCAAGCGGTGTGGTAGCCTTGAGCAAACCAACTGAAGTGGAAACGGGACAATGGTATTTTCAGCGTTACATTGAAGAGCTTCCCAACAGCGGGCAGATCAAATTTTTTGACAGGAGCTGGTACAACAGGGCCGTAGTTGAGCCTGTGATGGGTTTTTGTACAGAAAAGCAATATGAGACTTTCATGAGGCAGGTTCCCAATTTTGAACACATGCTCTACGAAGATGGGATCATGGTGATTAAGTTCTGGTTTGACATCAGCAGAGAAGAGCAACAAAAGCGCTTTGATTCCCGACTCGGCAACCCGCTCAAAGAGTGGAAATTCAGCCCGGTGGACCTCAAAGGCCAAGAACTTTGGGATAAATTCACCGAATACAAAGAAGCCATGTTTACCGAGACCCATACTTCTTATTGTCCGTGGCTGGTGGTGGAAACCAACGACAAGGAGGAGGCGAGGTTGGAAAGTCTGCGATACGTCTTGTCCCGGTTCAAATATCAGGGCAAGGGAAAAACCAAAGTCAATCTCAAGAATGACCCGAATGTAATTTCTAAATATTTCCGTAAGAACAAAAAATTTGACCTTTAATGACCATGACACTTACAAAAGAAGATGTAGAGGTGTTGAACTCTAAAATCGGCATCAAACACTTGTTGGCCAATAAAAAAATCAACCTGGAAAATGTGTTGAAAGCCACGCGCCACGAACTCAAATTAAGAGAGATCCAATCGGAGTTGGTAAGATTGCAGTTGTGGGTCATCGCCAATGGCAAAAAGGTTGTTGTCTTATTTCACGGTGGGGATTTTTCCGAAAAAAGTACTGTTATCCGTAAGATTTTTTCCCATAACAACCCGCGGCATTTCAGGATAGAAGCGAATCTGCCGCACAAGCAAGAATCAGAGGAGAATAGTTATTACTTCAAAAAATTTGTGGAGAAATTACCTCAGGCCGGCGAAATAGTTTTGTGGGACAGAAGCTGGTACAACAGGGCACTTTTCGAGCCTATTATCGGAATGTGTACCAAAGATGAGTACGATAAGTTTATGGATCAGGTCAATAATTTTGATAAGATGATGGTCGATTCGGGAATAATCTTGGTCAAATTTTATTTCACTGTCAGTCCGGATGAGCAGTCAGACCGATACAAAGAATTAAAAAAATCTCCCCTGACAAGGTGGAAAACCGAAAATTGGCTCCAGGATTCTCCCAAAAACATGAAAAAATACCTGAAGTATAAAGATGCCATGTTTGATAAGACGAGTACAGATTATGCCCCTTGGATCGAAATAGACGAAGACACCCGCGAGGAGGAACTCATCACTGCCGCAGAGCACCTTCTCAGCAGTATACCCTACAAGGAGTAAATGATTGCACAACCAAATATTGCAAGAGGCAGGTCTTTGAAAGAGATTCTGCCTTTTTTACGTCTTTATTTTGCGGAAGCCAACCATCGCATAGACGAAAAAGAAAAGGGAAAACAAAAACCCGGCAATAGCAAAAACAAATTTGAGTTTGACAAGGGTTTCAAAGGGGACCAAGTTTCCAACAAATCCTTGTTGGATCCAATTGGTCAGCCTGAGATTTTCGCTGATATCAAAAATCAGGGCGAAGACCTGAAGTATGCCAAGAACAAACAACATGTTTTCGGGAATTAAGAAGCTGTCGGGAGCATGATTTCTCAATTCCAGAATCTCTAACTTCTGTCTTGCCCCCAAGCAAAGTATAAAAATGGCAGGAAACAAAGAAGACATAAAAAAGTAATCCAATTTAAGCTGCTGGAGGACAAATTCCTTTTTTTCGGGCTCGGACCATTCGGCAATCAGCTCATTTAGCCTTTCCTCACTCCCCGGAAGTTCAAAATCCATTACATTGAATTTCAGTCCTGTTTCTGATTCAAATTGAAATTGGTGATAGCGCATCAATCCAAATGAGATAATGGTAAGTCCAAGGAGGATAAAGAATGTAGATTTCATCTTTTAAAGTTTTTGAATATGAATTAAATATCTCGCCATTGTCAGTGTCTTCACTGACAAATTAAAATTATGTTAAGATTTCAGTCAGTGGAGACACTGACTGAGGCCAGATAAATATGCTAGGATTTCAATGAGTGCAAACAATATTTGTGGCGTGTGAATTATAAAATAATCGCCTTTTCATTTACCATAGTTTTTCTGCTTCAGTCTGCGAAATCTGTGGGACCTTTCCTTACTATCTAACCTCCCTCACCACCCTAAGCCCCACATCATACCCATTACCCGGGCCGCCACCATGGAAAAAAGGGGTGGCATTGGTGACATCGGAGATAAAACTGCCTCCTTTGAGTACATGGACTTTTCCGGATTTTGGAGGAACGGAATCAGCAAAAACATCCTCATTATAGAAATCCTCTACCCATTCCCAGACATTGCCCAGCATGTCATACAGACCCCAATCATTCGGTTTCATCTGCCCAACAGGATTGGTGGTGCCTTTGTCAGACTTCTGGATCCAAGCCTGTTTGCCGGTCTCTGACCAGGAAAGCAAGGAATCTGATCCGGCACGGGCGGCATATTCCCATTCAAATTCCGTAGGCAGCCTATAAGTAGACGAAGGATCCAATTTATTGAGTTTTTGGGTAAAAGCCTTTGCATCCTCCCAGGTTACGTTTTCCACCGGATGCAAATCTGAATCCCCGGTCACTTTATCCCCATGGAAATGGGAAGGATTGGTACCCATGACTTTTTTCCATTGGCCTTGGGTCACTTCGTATTTTCCGATAAAATAGGCTTTTTCTATTTTGACCAAAAAACCCGGTTTGAAATCCCTTTCCGCCAATTCCTGACACCTCTTGAAATCATCGGCTGCCCATTTTTCGGTTTCAGGGACATTCCGGGTATCGGGAAATTTGGGGCATTCAATTTCGATTTTGCCTACTGTAACCGTACCCGGTTGGATCAACTCAAACTCCATCCCAATATTATTTACAAAGGTCTCAGGGTTGTTATATTGTTCACTTTTCTTTGGTAAAAGAACTGTGGAGCCTGTCAAAATAAAGAGAAGGAAAAATGAGAAGATTTTCATCATATTGAAATTAAAATTCTTTTATAGAAATATTTCGATACGAATGGGAAGCATCCGGTTTCCAAGAGAAATCACAGCACCTTCCCCCCGGTACAGGCAAGAGCGTCGCACTCCAATGCAGTTGGAAAGCAATCATCCCTTTAGTAGCATCTGCGATCAGGTCATTCCTCTCTGCTTGCACTTCCCACATCAGGACTCCATTCACCCAAAGTGTCATTTTTGGTTTGATACCTTCCATCTTTAATCGGAATGAATTCCAATCTCCCTTTTTCCAGACTTTCTCCAGGTCAGTTGCTTTTGCACTTGTTGTTACCCTGAGCATTTCTCCGATCAGGTTTCCTGTTCCGGGCTCCCCATCTCCGGACAACTCCAGCTGATAGCCCGAACCGCTTTCACTTGAACGTAAAAAAATCCCTCCATTCGTCCCCGGATGGCCTTTGAACTCCAGGTACAATTCAAAATCCCCGTACATTTTATCTGACAAAATAATTCCACCCTGTCCATATGGAAATTGCTTCATGACAATTGATTGATCTTCTACATAGAAATTACCCTTGGTACCATGGTGATTTGTCCGGCTGATATGCCATCCAACCAAGTTTTTTCCATTGAAAATCGGTGCGAACCCATCGGGGATTTGGGCATTGGCATTGATTGAAAACAACAAAGTCACCATCCCCAAGATCATGGTAAAGAAGAATGTTTTGCTAAAGGCCAATTTCTGCATCGCTTCTATTTTAAAAATTCTATGCCCGTCATGATGACCAAAGCATCACTGTCACTTGCTTTGGGATTTTTGACGATGATGTACACATCGTGTAGGCCATCAATTTTGGATACATCTACCACAGTCGGCTTTCCGGTGGCATCGCCAAAGAAAGGTCCCTTTTCTCCCTCAGGAGCCGGTGGAACAGTTTGGGAAGTCCCAGCGATAGCCCCTTCCGGTGAACCCAACCGCAGCTCAACCGTGCCTCCGATGAAATGCGACCAATGCCAAAATCTGGTGATAGCACCGATACTGATCTGATTGATTCCTGTCAGGTCAATATTTTTGAATCCGATATATCCTCCTTTTCCGGTAAAGATAAATCCCGGATCATCGGTAGATGGCGTGTAGGAAATCCCTGTTTCAGAGAAAACATCTGCATCTTCAGGGCCCAAAAGAGGATACCTGAGCAATGCAAAATCCTCACTTTTAAGGTTGATACCGCTGACCTGCTTGGAACCGTTATCTGTATAATGGGCCACAATGACATAGGAACCCATTTCGTAGGTGGTGGGATAAAATTTGGACATCCGGCCGTCACGGATTTTGGTAGAATAAGCCAAGGTATTGAAATCTCCCTTCATAGGTATTTTGGGGTTTCCTTTTTCAAAAGAATTCAAGTCAAGGATATAATCGATGATATGTTTGGTATCGTTGGCGCCTAGCGTAGGTTGGGGAGGCATATGTGTTTCTCCCCATTTGCCGCTGCCCCCTTCGATGATGCTTTTTGACAAGGTTTCAAAGATATTTGCTGTGTCTTTATATTTATTTGCCACATCGAGTAAGGATGGGCCAACCAATTTGCTTTCCTCCAAATGGCATGCGGTGCAGTTGTTTTTGGAGATCAAAGCTTTTGCATTGAGGTGTCTCAAAACAGTTTCAGGTTGGAGGTTCCCTTCAGCTTTCAGTTTTCTCAATTGCTCGTAATCGATCGCTGAGGGAATATATTCCGCAGTGACGGTGACTGCATCGGGGCTGATTTTCCCAGCTTCCCAGCTTCCGTCTTCGTGGTCGGTGACCTTTACCGCATAGCTGATGGATTGGTCAGGGAAATAGAATGAGCGGTTGCCGGAAGTAATTTCAATCTGGACAATCGGTTCGGTATTCCCGGCGGCAATTTCAAAAGATACATTATCTGAAGCACCTGAGGGATCTTTCACCGTCAAAGAAGCCACATACCTTCCGGCTTTTTCAAAGGTTAAGTTTGGATTTGGATCTGAAAAGGTTTGGGATTCGCCTCCTTCTTTTGGACTGACAGTCCATTCATATTGCAGATGATCCCCGTCATCATCTTTGCTGCCCTCGGCAGAAAGTTGCAGATCGAAGGGGGTTGCTCCAAATTTTACCATAGCATTGGCCATTGCTACAGGGGATCTGTTTCCCGCATTGAATTCAATTCTTGAAATTCGGCCTTGGGTTCCGGTACCATATTCTACTATATACAAATCTCCGTTTGGTCCAAAATCCATGTCCAAAGGTTCTGAATGGATAAGTTTGTCGGCAGGCAAAAACCGTTCGATGGAAGTGGCTTCCGTTCTTTCTTCATTCATCGTGACTACCATGATCCAATTGCGGACATAATCGGTGATCAGCCATTTCCCCTCATAATACCCCGGAAAAACCCTTTTTGCTTCATTTGAAAAATCCCCATTTCTGAAAATCGGGCCACCGACGGCAGACCTTGCCGCACTTCCCAAAATCGGCCATTCGCC
>JBBRFK010000057.1:0-18461 GCA_038224435.1 Cytophagales bacterium
TGAAAATTGCGGCCAATGCCCATCACTTCTCCCACTGATTTCATGGACAATCCCAATCTCCTGTCGGAGCCTTTGAATTTGTCAAAGTTCCATCTTGGGATTTTGACAATCACATAATCGATGGCAGGTTCAAAAAACGCAGAGGTATTGCCTGTAATCGAATTGGTCAACTCATCAAGATTGTATCCCACTGCCAATTTTGCGGCCACTTTGGCGATCGGATATCCAGTCGCCTTGGAGGCCAAAGCAGATGACCTTGATACTCTTGGGTTGATTTCGATTCCGATGATTTCAGTATTGTCAGGGCTGACAGAAAACTGCACGTTACAGCCTCCGGCAAAATTCCCGATGCTGTTCATCATCGTGATGGCGTGGTTTCTCATCCTTTGGTAAACTGTATCCGGCAAAGTCATGGCCGGTGCGACAGTGATCGAGTCGCCGGTATGCACGCCCATCGGATCGAAGTTTTCGATCGAACAGATGACAATCATATTGCCGATATTATCCCTCATGACTTCAAGTTCATATTCTTTCCATCCTGTGATACTTTGCTCGATAAGCACCTCATGGACGGGAGAGGCTTGAAGTCCTGCGACCAAGGCTTTTTCAAAATCCTCCTCTTTTTCCACAAAAGCCCCTCCCGCACCACCAAGTGTATAGGAAGCCCGGATGATCAAGGGAAATCCAATTTCCTGGGCAATCTCTTTTCCCTGGAGAAAAGAAGTGGCGGTATCTCCTTTGCAGACGCCAACACCGATTTTTTCCATTAGGGCTTTGAATTTTTCCCTGTTTTCGGCAGTATCAATGGCATCAACGTCAACTCCGATCATCCTGACGCCGTACTTCTCCCAAATGCCTGATTTATCGCAATCTATGGCAAGGTTCAGCGCTGTCTGTCCCCCCATAGTGGGCAAAATCGAATCGATATCCGGATGTTCCTGGAGGATTTTGATGATGGATTTTTTGTCAAGAGGCAGCAAATAAATATTATCAGCAGTCACCGGGTCGGTCATGATGGTGGCAGGATTGGAATTGATCAAAGTGACTTTGATGCCTTCTTCCCTTAATGACCTCGATGCCTGTGAGCCTGCGTAATCAAATTCGCAAGCCTGACCGATGACAATGGGACCTGAACCGATGATGAGAGTGTGCTTGATGCTAGTATCCTTAGGCATTCCAAAAGAGGTTTTAAGAGTTTAAATACTTACGGCTAAATTGGTGCAAAATTAGGGAAATAAATTAAAGTAGCCCGACCATATAGAAAAAAGGGATGAAAGATTGTTTGAATGGAAGGGGATTTGTAATTCGGCTTATTTGGAACTATCTTTTGTTGGGTGAGAGGAATTAAACCAATTGGATCTTCGGAAGGGAGTATGATGAACAGAATTAAGGGTGTTATTGTAATTTAAATCCAGGCGATACTAATTGATTGACCACATCAAAAAAGGGAAGTAATATCAAAACAATAAAAATATTTGAGAAAGATAACTTTATGGGCCCGAAAGGATCTATTGCCAATCTAAAAGCCATTTATACTAAAAATAAGATTTAGAAATTGAGAGAACAGAATCTCTCAATTTATTTTGGAGTACAAAAGCAATTTCACTTTCATATCCAAGAATTCCTTCCAATCAATAAGCGACCCAATTATGGATTTAATGTTGAACTATGATGGATATGACACAGAGATTGCTATGATTACTTTTGACATTCAGCCATTTAAAGATGATTCCTATATTTATTTCGGAAGATTTGAAGTAGATTATTTAGCAGTTAACAAAAGTCTTCAAATTATTGTCCTATTGGAAGATGAACTAGAGGGGCACGTTTTATGCTACTGTGCACAAAATAGTTCAAAATTTCTAGCCGCTATTTATCTGGCAGCATGCTATTAAGACGAATTTTCTTTTAATGATAACTTAAATTTCAATCAAGCAATAATTTGTCCATCTGCAAAAAAATACTCGGAGCTAGCCGGTGGAAATGAATATTTGAATTTTTACCAATTGTTACTTGGGTGCTTTGAGTATATCCCTTTATATCCTTCCAATTTATAATTGGTTCTTTCAGAAATTCTTGAATTCAGCGATCTCAGTATATGGCAACAAGGTGCTTCCACAAGAAAAAATCAGGAATTAAAATAGTTTGAAGTAGGTATTTTTATTGCCCGGAACTCTCCCTACGAAGAGGGAATGCACCCTGCAAATATTCATTGCACTGTGATGATGAAGTGAGGCGTTCACAATGAAGCTTCCTTATTGGCTGAATTCTTAAACATTCAAAACAAGTAGAAGTAGGGAAAAAATTACTAAATCACTTGCATAAAGGTATCATATTTGCTACTTTTAGCGTAGGAAGTTAAAAACTTGGTGAAGTTACTCAAGCAAGACGGCTGGTCGGAAAAAACACAGAAGGGAAGCCATCTCCAGCTTGTCCACCCGACTAAACCTGGAAAAGTAACCGTACCCATACATGGAGGGGATGTGCCTCTCGGGACTTTAAATTCAATTCTCAAACAGGCGGGGCTTAAATAGACCTTACCTCCTACGGAATACTCAAAATAACAACAGGAAAAATTAACAAACAGGAAAAATGGAAATCGTAAAAATCCCAATGACTATTGAAAGGCAGGGGGGCAAGGAACTTTGGGGTCGAATCGTGTACAACGATAATCTTATCACAGACTTTGCTGAAACCGTACCGGAACTGGAAGCTAAAATCAAAGCACTTTTGTGGGACTTTGAAGAGCTAGCCCCAGAATATGTGGAATTTACTCACCAATATGACATCTATGCATTGTTTCAGAAGTTTGACTTCTTGAAAATATCCACCATAGCTCGACATGCCGGAATGAATCCTGGGCTCCTAAGACAATATGTCTCAGGAGTAAAAAGCCCCTCTATCGAGCAGGCAAAAAAAATAGAAAAAACACTGCATAGTCTGGCAGCAGAACTGCAAGAGGTAGTGATCATAACCTCATAAAAATTAGATCCCTAACCCCGAGCGGCAGTGGTTGGGGATTTGCGTGTGTGTAAAATCAGGTTAGTACGTTGTCATTGCTATTCATATTCAGCCGAATCTGGGCTGTAATCCATAAGACTAAGCAATTGAAATTCACTCCTTCCACTTAAATGACCTTTCATCAATCGCCCGCATGGTGCAAAGCACTCCGTTTAGGTGGTCATATTCATGTTGGATGAGTTCTGAGAGGGCTCCATCCACTGACCAGCTTTTCTTTTCCCAATTTTCACCCAAATATTCCAAGGTCAGGGATTGGTGTCTTTTTACTTTGACAAGGAGATTGGGGAAACTCATACAGTCGTCCCAAAGCTCAAATTGCTCTGGGCTTTGGTTTTTGATTTCAGGATTGATGATTACATAGGGTTTGTCCAGGTTCAGGTAAAAAAGCCGCTTCATGATCCCCAACTGCGGCGCGGCAATCCCCCTTCCAAATCCATATCTTTTTCTAATATCTTCCATTGCTTCATGTAAATCCTTGACCCAATCAATAACCAAAGGCAGTTCTTCTTTCAGGACGAGATCACATTTTTCATACAGGCGGGGGTCTCCAAGTTTGAGGATGTCTTCGACTTTTTTCATGGAAACGAAGGTAAAGCCTTTTTCAATAACTGCTGTCCACACTGAAACAAGTGATTGTTTTTGACTCTGAATTTTTCAATAGGGTATTATTTGATACCGGATATTCATAGATATTGAAAAGTTTGCCGGCGTTAAGTCCGGGTTAAATGTTGGGGAAAAATATTGCGGATATGAATATTTTCAATTTTTGGGGATATCAAAACCAAAAACCTGTCAGATTTAAAATCCTGACAGGTCTTGTATCAAATTAGAAAACCTTCGAGGTCGAAAAAAAGACCTCAAAGTCTGTGTATCAAATTAGAAAACCTTCGAGGTCAAAAAAAGACCTCAAAGGGTGTGTATCAAATTAGAAAACCTTCGAGGTCGAAAAAAAGACCTCAAAGGTTGTGTTTCAAATTAGAAAACCTTCGAGGTCGAAAAAAAGACTTCAAAGGTTGTGCATCAAATTAAAAAACCTTCGAGGTCGAAAAAAAGACCTCAAAAGTTGTGTATCAAATTAAAAAACAGAGGTCGAAAAAAAGACTTCAAAGGTTGTGTATCAAATTAGAAAACCTTCGAGGTCGGAAAAAAGACCTCAAAGGTTATGTATCAAATTAAAAAACCTTCGAGGGCGAAAAAAAGACTTCAAAGGTTGTGTATCAAATTAAAAAACCTTCGAGGTCGGAAAAAAGACTTCAAAGGTTGTGTATCAAATTAAAAAACCTTCGAGGTCGAAAAAAAGCGTCAAAGGTTTTGTGACAAATTAGAAAACCCACGAAGTCGAAAAAAAGCGTCAAAGGTTTTGTGACAAATTGAAAAACCTTCGAAGTCGAAAAAAAGCGTCAAAGGTTTTGTGACAAATTGAAAAACCTTCGAGGTCGAAAAAAAGACTTCAAAGGTTGTGTATCAAATTAAAAAACCTTCGAGGTCAGAAAAAAGACCTCAAAGGTTGTGTGCCAAATTAGAAAACCTTCGAAGTTGAAAAAAAGCGTCAAAGGCTGTGTACCAAATTAGAAAATCTTCGAGGTCAAAAAAAAGACTTCAAAGGTTGTGTATCAAATTAGAAAACCTTCGAGGTCGGAAAAAAGACCTCAAAGGTTTAGACATTAGATATGTAATGCCCTGTTGTCCGTGGCTGCCAGGCAGGCTTCTTTGAAGGCTTCTGTGTAAGTCGGATGCGCATGGGACATACGGGCGATGTCTTCCGCTGATGCGCGGAATTCCATCGCAACCACCGCCTCTGCTATCATATCGGCAGTCCTTGGACCGATCATATGGACACCTAGTATTTCGTCTGTCGCTGCGTCTGCCAATACTTTGACGACCCCATCTGTATCCATAGAAGCACGGGCACGACCGGAGGCCATAAACGGAAACTTCCCGGTTTTGTATTTAACACCTTGTTCTTTCAACTGCTCCTCGGTGTAGCCAACCGAAGCCACTTCCGGCCAAGTATAAACTACTCCGGGAATCAACAAATAATTAATATGTGGCTTTTGTCCGGCGATCGTTTCTGCAACGAATACTCCTTCTTCCTCGGCTTTGTGCGCCAACATTGCTCCTTTTACCACGTCACCGATGGCGTAGATATTGGACACATTTGTCCGTAAATGTGCATCTACTTCAACAAGGCCACGGTCAGAGATTTTCACCCCGGCCGCTTCGGCATGCAATCCGGCAGTATATGCTTTTCGGCCAATTGAAACCAATACATAATCTCCTTTGATTTCGATGGTTTCCCCTTTGCTGTTTTCGGCTTTGACTATTACCTCGTTGCCAATGTTTTCTACCGCAACGACTTTGTGCTTCAGGTAAAAATCAAAATTCAATTTCTTCAATGACTTTTGGAGTTCTTTGCCCATTGTGCGGTCCATGGAAGGAATGATGGCATCGAGGTATTCTATTACAGATACTTTTGCTCCGAGTCTGCCATAAACAGAACCCAATTCCAACCCGACTACACCGCCTCCGATGACGATCATGTGTTTAGGGATTTCTTTCAGCTTCAGCGCTTCGGTAGAAGTGATGATCCTTTCCTTGTCTATATTGATAAATGGAAGGGAAGCTGGCTTTGATCCAGTGGCAATGATGATGTTTTTTCCTTTTATATCTTCTGAGGTGCCATCTTCTTTGGTCACTTTTACAGTGTTGGCATCTACAAAAGAACCCAAACCGTGGTGGACATCGATTTTGTTTTTCTTCATCAAAAACTGGATTCCATCCACATTTTGCTTGACCACATCGGCTTTGCGGGCGATCATCTGCTCGAGGTTTACCTCTAAGTTGTCGAGGTTGATTCCGTGGATTTTAAAAGTATGGGCGGCATTGTGGTAATGCTCAGAGGAATCCAAAAGTGCCTTTGAGGGAATGCAACCCACATTGAGGCAGGTTCCTCCCAAGGTGGGATATTTCTCAATGATGGCGGTTTTCATACCCAATTGCGCTGCCCTGATGGCTGCTACATATCCTCCGGGGCCTGAACCGATTACTATGACGTCGTACATTTTTTTGGTGTATCATGTAAATAGTACTAAGTACCAAGTACATTAGGTTAGTATTCGTTTATTCTTGAATTGGAAAAGCACATTCAAATTTAAATTATGTGAAATTCAGAATCCAAATTAATTATCAATATTCAAACTCATTTTCAGTTTGACAAACTTTCAACTCTTTGTACCTATGCACAATTAGAATGGTTAAAGTGAAATGATAATTTAGCTGGATTTTAAATTTTCTTCACTTCAATTTCTTCACTACTGACCTTTTTATTCGACTATTTAAATCCTTGGTTCTTGGTACAATTTGCTTCCGACATCGTACTTCCGACTTCGTACTTCCGACTTCGTACTTCCAACTCCGTACTTCCAACATCGTATTTCCAACTTCGTATTTCCAACTTCGTACTTCCA
Source organism: Cytophagales bacterium (assembly GCA_038224435.1). Taxonomy (GTDB): domain Bacteria; phylum Bacteroidota; class Bacteroidia; order Cytophagales; family Cyclobacteriaceae; genus Cognataquiflexum. Next base: position 6,489 of record JBBRFK010000057.1, read on the forward strand.
ACTTCGTACTTCCGACTTCGTATTTCCAACTCCGTACTTCCGACTTCGTACTTCCAAATTCGTACTTACTCCTACACTCCAAACAACAACCTTGTCGGGTCTTCAAGCAATTGCTTAACTCTGACCAGGAAGCTGACTGATTCTCTTCCGTCGATGATTCTGTGGTCATAGGAAAGCGCTAGGTACATCATTGGAAGGATTTTTACTTCACCGTTGACGGCCATTGGTCTTTCGACAATATTGTGCATGCCTAGGATGGCAGACTGCGGTGCGTTGATGATCGGCGTAGACATCATGGATCCAAAAACACCGCCATTGGTAATAGTGAAAGTTCCTCCTGTCATTTCCTCGATAGACAGTTTGTTGTCCCTGGCTTTGGTTGCCAACCTGACTACTTCCCTTTCGATTTGGTCAAAGGTCATGGCCTCAGCATTCCTGATGACAGGCACCACCAATCCTTTTGGTGCAGAAACAGCAATGGAAATGTCACAGAAATCATTGTAGATGATTTCATTGCCATCGATCATGCCATTGACAGCAGGCCATTCCTGAAGTGCCACGCAGACAGCTTTGGTAAAGAAGGACATGAAGCCAAGATTGACGCCGTGCTTTTCCTTGAACTGGTCTTTGTATTTCTTGCGGATATCCATGATAGGACCCATGTTCACCTCATTGAAAGTGGTCAACATGGCCGTTTCATTTTTCACTGCTACCAATCTTCGGGAAACAGTCCTTCGTAGTGAAGTCATTTTCTCTCTTCTGCTTTCTCTCGATCCAGCTATTTTCGGAGCAGAAGCAGACTCAGCTCTGAGCGTTGATGGTTTTACTTCAGCTGCTTTTGGAACATCTTTAGGTTTGGAATCTGCACCCATTGCATCCTCTTTGGTGATGCGTCCATCTTTGCCTGTTCCCTTTACGTCATCAGAATTAAGTCCTTTTTCTGCAATGATTTTTGCAGCGGCGGGAGAAGCATGCCCGGTAGCATAGGTTTCGTTTCCTGTAGGAGCAGGTGCTGCACTTTCAGGTGTTGCGCCTGACGGAGCTGCAGCAACCGGTGCGCCACCTTCGACAACTTCGATTTTACAGATCAAGCCACCTATTTCAAGGGTATCTCCTTCTTTGGCAACATGTCTTAGGATCCCGTTGGCTTCAGCAGGCAGTTCAAAGGTAGCCTTGTCGGAATCGACTTCGGCGATGATTTCGTCCAAAGTCACATAATCACCATCTGCTTTCAACCATGATGCCAAAGTCACTTCAGTGATAGATTCTCCGACGGTCGGCACGATCATGTCTTTGATCTCACCTGTTTTGCCTTCTTGGCTTGATTTTGATTCCATAACGCTAGTTTTTTCTTCTTTGCTTTCTGAATGTGAAACTGTATCGATCACACAAATAACTGCCCCAGTCTCCAGTGTGTCCCCTTCTTGGGCTTTGATATTCAAAGTACCGGCTGCTTCCGCTGTCAGTTCAAAAGTGGCTTTGTCAGATTCCAACTCACAGATCACCGCGTCCATCTGAACTTGGTCACCGTCTTTTTTGAACCATTGACCAATGGTGACTTCGGTTATTGATTCCCCGACTGTCGGGACTTTCATTTCTAGGTTCATTGTTCTGTTTTTTTTAAGGCCTGAAGCGGCAAAGTTTTGTTTGACATCATAAAATAATCTCCTTGCAGGAAAACAATATTTCCTACAAGAAAGGGATTATGAAAGTTTCAAGGCTTTCCTGACTATCCTGCCCTGTTCTTCCACATGGACTTTATTATACCCTGTGGCAGGAGAAGCAGAAGGCTTTCTTGAAATGATGTCCATAGGCAATTCCCTGTACAGCATTCTCAACATATAATTCCAATAACCCATATTTTCAGGTTCTTCTTGTACCCATACGATTTCGGAACCCTTATAGGCCTCAAGGGCTTCAATGATTTGTTTTTTTGGAAAAGGATGAAGCTGTTCTATCCTGAAAATTGCTACATCTGACACTTTTTCTTTTTCCCTGGCTTCGTCCAGGTCATAATAAATCTTTCCTGAGCAAAGCACTACCCTTTTCACGTTTTTAGGGTCAACCGTAAAGTCAGGCAATATCTCCCTAAACCCGCCTTTTGTAAACTCTTCCAAAGGAGAAACAACCTTTGGATGTCTCAATAATGATTTTGGAGACATGACCACGCAGGGTTTTCTGAAATCCCACGTCTGTTGTCTTCTCAAAAGGTGGAAGAAGTTCGAAGGCTCGGTGATATTGGCCACCACCATGTTGTATTCGGCAGAAAGCTGAAGGAATCTTTCCGGTCTGGCATTGGAATGCTCCGGTCCCTGACCTTCATATCCATGTGGCAACAACAACACGATGCCATTCATTTTTCCCCATTTGGATTCTCCTGAAGAAATAAACTGGTCAATCATGGTTTGGGCGCCGTTGGCAAAATCTCCGAATTGGGCTTCCCATACCGTAAGCGAATGTGGGCTAGCCATGCCATACCCGTATTCAAATCCAAGAACGGCATATTCAGAAAGCAAAGAATTGTAAATGCTGAAAAGCCCTTTGCTGTCCTTGAGTTCTTTCAAAAAGTCATACGGTTTATTTGTATTCGCGTCATGGACCACCGCATGCCTGTGGGAAAAGGTCCCTCTTTGGCAATCTTGTCCTGTGATCCTGACAGTCTTTCCTTCCAAGAGGAGAGTTCCATATGCCAACAATTCAGCTGCTGCCCAGTTGAGGGATTTCGCAGTAAAAAACATGTCCTTCCTTTGCTTCAGCTGCGCCTCAATTTGCTTGATCGGCTTGAATCCCTTTGGAATAGTAGTCAAAGCTTCCGCTACTTTTTCAATGCTTTCAAGAGAAACTGCTGTATCTGGAGAATGGTCAAAATCTTCAGGAGTAGACCTTCTCAAGGATTGCCATTCCTTCTCAAATTTGGTGAATTGGTATGGCAAAGGCTTTTCTTTGACCAGATTCAACCTGTCCTGAAGCAATTGCCTGAATTCTTCATCCATTGTCTTGGCAATCTCTGCATCTATGTCCCCCCTTTCGGTCAATTTTTTGACATAAATCTCCCGTGGATTTGGGTGCTTGGAGATGATATTATACAGTTCCGGCTGGGTAAATTTAGGTTCATCGGACTCGTTATGGCCATGCCTTCTGTAGCATACCATGTCTATAAAAATGTCTTTTTTGAATATCTGTCTGAATTCAGCTGCAATATTGGCCGCAAACACAACCGCTTCCGCATTGTCACCATTGACGTGGATGACAGGCGCATCGATGATTTTCGCTACATCTGTGCAATAAATTGAAGTCCTTGCGTCGTCGAAATCAGTAGTAAACCCAACTTGGTTGTTGATCACAAAGTGGATGGTCCCACCAGTATTGTATCCTTTCAATCCTGCCATCTGTGTCACTTCATATACGATCCCCTGACCTGCCACAGCAGCATCCCCGTGAATTATTATAGGAAGTGCTTTATTGGAATCATTTTTATGTTGGGAATCAATCTTTGCCCTCATGAATCCGACGACTACAGGATTGACCGCTTCCAGGTGGGAAGGATTAGGGGCAAGCTTCAGGTTGACCTTTTTGTTCCCGGTAGTGACAATGTCACTGGAGTAACCCATGTGGTATTTGACATCGCCATCACCCATGGTGAGGTCCGGCTTCGCAGTACCTTCAAACTCAGAAAAAATCTGTTCGTATGTTTTTCCCATGATATTGGAAAGCACATTGAGTCTGCCTCTGTGCGCCATACCGATCATCACTTCCTCTACGCCGTAGTCAGCAGAAGTATTGATTACAGCATCCAAAAATGGGATGGTGCTTTCCCCACCTTCCAAAGAAAATCTCTTCTGTCCAAGGTATTTGGTATGAAGAAAATTCTCAAAAACAACGGCTTGATTCAATTTAAAAAGAATCCTTTTCTTGGCTTCTACCGAAGGATTGAAAGACAAGGCCTCTTTTTCAAACTTAGTCTTCAACCAATCCAACATTTCTGGATCCCTGATATAGGTATATTCAAAACCGATTGCCCCTTCATAGATGATTTTCAGGGACTCAATCAGTTTGGAGAGTTTTACTGTTCCAATCCCGATTTCCTTTCCTGCCTGAAATTCTGTGTTGAGGTCATTTCGATCCAAACCAAAATCTTCAATATCCAACAGCGCTTTCCTATCCCTTCTTTCCCTTACCGGATTGGTCTTGGACCTGAGGTGGGCGCGTGATCGATAAGCATGGATAAGCGCGCGAACCTTGATTTCCTTGGGCAATTGCTCCATATCCATGATGGTTCCTGGAGTTAGCAATGAACCATTTACAGCTTCTTTGTTAGGTTCAGGACTTTTTGGGGTAGGTACTGAATCGGATTCTTCCCCATATTTGGTCACGGCAAAATCAAAGCCGTCAAAAAAAACTTTCCAGCTCGGGTCTATACTTTCAGGATCGCTTTTGTAATCAGCATATAACTCATCGATATAAGCTACGTGCGCATTTGAGATATAGGAGAATTTATCCATTGGTTTTGTTGTCAACAGGACAAATGTAAATTCAAAAATAGACAATTAAAAACCGTCTATCCGTTTATACAAATGAATTTTCGAAGGAAAGAAATCAATCAAAATAAATAGTTCTTACCTGAATTTTGAGAAAGGGGTAATTATTAAGATCAATAAAAAAATTGAAAACAACTCTGATTAGAAATATGGTAATGATTATAAAATGGCGTAGTAAATCAATATTTATTATGATTGTACGCTTTCTTACCACCAACCAAATAAGACAAGGCTTGAAGTTCAATTGGATCTGCATGGACTGTCGTCTATGGACTCCGCCACGGCGGACAAGTGTGGACGATTACCCGTATCAAAAGAGATTCGAAATAAACTTAGTGGCATCATTGCGGATAATCATATAACCAAATAACCATTAACCAAATAACCGTTAACCATTAACCATATAACCAATAACCATATATGATTGTACGCTTTCTTGCCACCAACCAAATAAAACAAGGCTTGAAATTCAATTGGATCTGCAGTGGACTGTCGTCTATGGACTCCGCCACGGCGGACAAGTATCGACGATTACCCGCATCAAAGGAGATTCGAAATAAACTTAGTGGCATCGTTGCGGATAATCATTTACTTTTTTTCTCTTAGGCGGAAAAGTTTACGCAACATTCGTGGTGGAACCAAATAAATAGAACCAAAGAAAGAAAAAGAACAAAAAATAAAAAAAGCAGCATCCGAAGATGCTGCTTTTTCAAATACTTTAAATAAATCATTTTTTATCTCAATCCCAGAGGCCATGGTTTGCCTGCATTGGATTTCAAGACAACCCTGCCTGTTTCAGCAGATGTATTGACCCAAGTAAATACCAGTTCGGCAGGAGAAACACTGATGAAGTTAAAGGTATAGGTATCACCATATTTATCCGATCCTGAGAATGACAAAGATCCACAGGCATCATTCAGTCTGACAGCGCTCGTGCCATCAAAGGCATCTCCATAACAAGGCCAGAATCCAAAGGTACCATCAGAAACTCCATAAGAAGTTGTACCTGCCACCCGGGTAAACGTAGCGGTTCCTGTGATGGAACCGGGACATGAACCAAATCCAGAACTCATTTCGGAAGAAGTGAATTCAAAAGTTCCTGCCAAATCGGTGGGACAAATTACCGAAACGTTGTACAAGAAAGGAGAAGCGAAGAAAGCACCACCTTTAACATCTGCACTTGCGTTCACATCATTGAAGACCCGACCGTTTTTGTCAGTCATCTTAAGACGAAATTCAAACACGTCACCACCATTGACCTGGGCTGGGGTAATTCCCAGGGCAGAAAATGTTTCTGCAGAAGTTACCAAGATTTTCGCTCTCAAGAATTTGCTTACGTCATTTGGTGCAAAGTCAGATGCAGAAAGGGTTTTCACCAAGATGTCATTGACCACGCCACCTGTAGCAGCTGGGACATATGCCAAGCCTACTCCGGGGATCAATCTTCTACGTCTTACCCTTACTTCTACTGACTGAACAGTCGCTCCATTTTCAGCATCAACCCCTTCTATAGTAATGTCAAATTTTGCATTTGGGAGGTCGAAGAAATTAAATGTATCACTAGTCCTTGCTACGGTCCTTAAATATGCGCCGGTATCAAAGTCATTGTATGGAATCCTCGGATCAACAAAGTCAGAACATGAGGTTATAAAAACCATCATGGTAACTAACATTCCTAAACTATATTTTATCAATTTCATATTTTAACAATTTAAGAGGTTAGTTAATCCAGCCGTTACCTTCAGGATTGGTATCCCAGAATACTCTCTGACCAAGATTGGCTTTCTGTGGGGGAGCATTTTTGTTGGTGACAACAAAATCTGTCGGGTACAAGAAAGACCTCGGGAACAATCCCGGATCAACAGCAAGAGCAGGCTGCATGTTGTTAGGCTGACCGGTTCTTCTGTAAAGGTTGTAAGCCTCCACACCGTTTCCGAAAAGAGACAACCAATATTCCCTTGCAATCAAAGTCATTTTTCTGTTGGCCGGGGCAGCATCCCACTGTGTATTTACAGCCGCTACATAAGCGTCAACCAAGGTGGTCCAAGTAGCATTTGGCTGGAGTGCAGTCACTCTGCCTGCTTCCGGAGTGGCTAAGGCAAATGCCCTTACAAAATTCATGTGCTTGCGGATACCGCTTGCCAACCGTACTTTTGCATCACCGGGGACACCAAGGGTCTGAATGGCTTCAGCTACCATAAAGTCCACAAAAGCAGACAACATGATCGGTTGAAGGCCTGCACCAAGTGCACCCAAAAGAGGAGAATTGACAGGAGAACCTGAATTCTCATCAAACCTTCCGCCTGCAGGATATATTCCAAACATGGTTCTTTCAAAACCATCCGGTGGAATACCTTCATTGTTCAAGTGGTCTCTTCCCCAATAACCCCGGCCTGTAGGGCTAAAGTCAGGCAAACAAAAGGGGAATCCTCCTGCCAAATAATGGCTTGGAGCAATTTCTCCCAAGCATCTCAATTTATCAGGATCGGTCGGATTTTTAGTTAACTGACGATACAGGTAATACCTTACCCTAGGATCATCAAAACCTTTTTCTCCGGTCAAATGGAACATGTAGAATGTACTTTGATAAGGACCATCGCCACCACCATACTGACCAAATTTCGGATGTCTTGAATCAGGGTTGGTCTGACTCGTACCATATCTGAACACAAAGTCATCACCCTCTTTCAGCATATTATCCTCAGCAACCAAGGCAGTAATCCTTGCCGCAGAACCACTGTTCACCAATTTGGTATTGATGTAATACTTCAATTCCAAAGTGTTGATCAATCTCTGCCATCTGACAACGTTGTTTCCATAATACAAATCTGTAGGAAGCGATGCTGTAGGGATGGCAAAAGCTGCTCTTGCGGCAACCAATTCATCCAAAGCAACTTTGTAAACATCCGCAGCGCTGTCCACTGTAGGGAAAAAATCATTTGGGTTCAGCGCTTTAGAATAAGGAACATCACCAAGATGGTCTACCAAATGCATCAAAACCAAAGCCTTGAACACCTTTGCTATGGCAACGTGTCTTGGGATAGACCTTTCCGGTGTATTAAGTACGTTTTCAATGAATTGTATATCATTTAAAATCGATGTATAAGATGTATTCCAAACGCCGTTCAATGCGGTAGCATTAAAGGCATTTTGGTAGTTTACGTTTGGCTGTGATAATATCCTCGTAACCCGGGCGCCGGTATTACTTATACCTTCAAACATACCGGCATAAGCCAATTGGACGTTATTGAGAACCCAGCTTGGATCAGCTGTAGCAGCCGTCACTTCATTTGGACTATCCAATAAATCAAGGTCACAAGACGTTGCGAATACCATGGTAAATGCAACAATCAAACTATATATTTTTCTTTTCATTGTCGTAATTTTTAGTGGTTTAGAATGCTAAAGTTAAAGTACCACCGAATCTTCTGGAGCTAGGACCTGTCACAAAGTCAAAGCCCAAACCGTTACCGACACCTACACCCAACACATCCACATCATAGTTCATGTTTGGAGGGAAGTTAAGCGCTCTAAACCAAAGGTTGGTTCCGCTTACTGCAAGGGAAGCACGTCTGAAAGGAGTCTTAGAAAGGATGGAAGAAGGGAGGTCGTAACCAAATGACAATTCTCTCAACTTGACAGCCGAGCCATCGAATACGTTTGATTCATCAGCACCAACGTGATATCCATCGAAGAAATAGTTGGCAGCTGTGATCTGAATATCGTTAGGAGTACCGTCTCTTTTTACCCCTGGAAGGATCAAACTCAACTCTCTGTCAACCACAGGATCTTTGGTCACACCCCTTGCAAGGGTAGCTGTCACCATGTTTGAGAAGATGATACCCCCTCTTCTGTATTCCAACATGAAGTTCATGAAGAAACCTTTGTATCTTAAAGTGTTGATCCAAGAACCAGTCCATTTTGGATTTGGGTCACCCAAGATTCCGATTTCCGGAGACTCAAGGTAAGTTCCATTTACATCCACGATTGGCTGACCGGTCTGTTCATCCCTTGCAAATACGGTTCCTTTGATGATACCGAAAGGTTGTCCCGGGATGGCGAAGTTACCCAAACTGGTAAATCCGGCATAAACCACTTCTTCCAAACCTTCACCCAATTCCATCGTGACAGTTCTGTAAGCACTCCAGTTTACGATAGTCTCCCAGCTAAATCCACTTGCAGTGGTGATAGGAGTTGCAGTACCTTGTGCTTCAATGCCTCTGTTTCTGATTTTTCCGATGTTGATGGTAGTGTTATTAAATCCTGTCGCAGGGTCAATCGGAGCTTCAGTGATCAAATTATTTGTATTCTTCTGATACAATGAAATATCAAACCTGACTTTGTTATTGAACATGGCTGCCTCTACCCCAAATTCAACTTCTTCGTGTAATTCAGGCTTCAGGTTAGGGTTACCTAAAGTGTTGTCCAAAGTCTGTGATTGGAACAGTGTACCTCCTGCATTTTGGAAAGCTCTGGCTGATTGGCCCAAAATATTCCGTGTTTGATAAGGACGAGGGAAACCTGCTGAAGTACCATAACCCAATCTCAATTTCAGGTCATTGACAGTAGAGGAGTTCCAGTTGAAGGCGTCAGAAGGAAGGAAGGAAACGGAAGTTCCCGGATAAAGGATTCTTCTGTTTTCAGGCTCTACTGTAGAGGTCCAGTCATTTCTCGCAACAACGTTCAAGAACAAATAGTTACTGTAATCGAAGGTAAAGCTGGCATAGACACCCATCCTTCTTTCCTCAATCAAGAAATCCATACGACGGCCAGAAAGTTGGTCAATAGGAGCAGAAACCAGGAAGTTGGTGTGTCTGAAAAGGTCAAACGCCAATTGGTTTGTTGAAGAAATACCGTTTTGCTGGTAATTGTCATACCTTGAATTAAAGCCCAAGAGTGCACTCAAGCCCACTTTCTCAGAAATTGTTTTTCTCCAGTTCAAGATCAAATCCTGATTCCAAATGGTATTGGTGATATTGATGGTTCTGTAATAACCTTGTCTTGCATCTAATGTTATACCTGCACCTCCGCCTTTGTTGTATTTGGATTCCTGTACTTCAGTGTAGGTATCCAAACCCAAACGGTAGGTTACAGAGAAGTTGTCACTAAAGTCATAGTTCAAAGAAGTGGAGTTGAAGAAACGGTTTACAACGGAAGTATTTTTGTAATTCCTCACCAACCATTTTGGATTTGGTATGCCATTATTAGTTCTGAAATACACAGAACTCTTGTCAATAGGATTTTCAAACGGCAAGTTAGCCAAGTCAATAGATCTTGGAGTATACAAGACATGGGCATAAGCTGACGGGATATCACCGCTGGGACCTGAACCGAAAGCAGCATTGACAGGAGGAGAATCCACACCTGTCCTTGCAAAGGTAAAGGAAGAGTTGATGGTAAATTTTTCAGTCACTGCGGAGTTGATCCCCAAACCGAAGTTGTATTTGGTCAACTTGTTACCTGGAAGGAAACCTTCGTCAGAAGTATAACCGAAGGAAGCACTGTAACCTGTATTGTTAGAACCACCTTGGATCTGTACAGAAGTATTACTTACCATTCCAGTTTGGAAGAAAGCCTCACTTGGATCATCATAAGCTTTATAATCATACTTAATCGGAGTGGTTGTTGCATTGCCATTGGCATCTTTCTCAAAGAACTCGGGGAAAGAGTTTCTAATGCTTGATAAGGAAGAAGATGCTACCGGGTGGTTGATCTGCAAACCGATATCCAATCTTGGACCGAAGTTAGAGAAGAACAAACCAGGCTGCTGCTGGAAACCGTTGCCATAAATCTGTCCATAAGTAGGCAAAGAAGCCGCGTTGTTGGAGAATAGAGACTGGTTGACAGTTACTTCGGCTTGCTTTCTTTTACTTGAACCGGATTTGGTTGTAATCAAGATTACACCATTTCTTCCCTGGTCACCATACAATACGGTTGCAGAAAGACCTTTCAACACAGAAATGTTTTCAATGTTGTTAGGATCGATATCCAAGAAACGGCTTGAAGTAGTCGCACCACCTGATGCAAATCCCGCAGTTGCATTGGTATTGGAGTTGAAAGGAACGCCATCCACAACAAACAAAGGCTGGTTAGAACCTGTGGCAGAAGAATAACCCCTGATGATGATATTTGTACCGGCACCTGAGTTACCGTTAGTAGAGGTGATGTTAACACCGGCCACTTTACCTTGAAGCACCCTCGCAACGTCAGCTTCCGGTCTGTTTTGGATTTGTTCTTCCCCAACAGTGGTTACTGCGTAGCCCAAGGCTTTCTTTTCTTTCTCAATACCGATCGCCGTTACTACCACTTCGGACAGTTGGGACGCATCAGTAGTGAGCGTTAAATTGATCACGGACCTGTTACCGATTGCTTCTTCGACGGTTTTCAAACCCACGAAAGAGTAAATCAATACATTAGATCCTTGCGGTACATTAATAGAGTAATTACCATCCAAATCGGTGGTAGTACCTACTGTTGTACCCTTCACGAGGACGGTAGCGCCTGGGAGGCCCTGCCCATCTTCATCGGAAATTACCTTTCCGGTAATTACCCGTTGTTGCGCCGACACCTCGAAACTGAGTGTCATGGTGAAAAGCGCAATAACAAAGAGTAAAGCTTTTCTCATAAGGTATTTTAGTTTAGTTGATTTGTAAATAAAATTTATTTCTGCCACATTTCAAAATAAGGTGGTTTCGGAAATTAATACCATTATATTATATTTATTTATATGTTTTTTTATATTTTATCCTACTTTGAGTAATATTCCTCAATGTTAATTATTGTTAAAGTTAAAATAACTTGAAATAATTGGCATCTACAGTAAAATACTTAAGGAAGTGTTCAAAAAAGTGAATTATTTGGAATTCAATTTGATTTTGAACAATCAGTTTTTTTTAAATAGATTCAACCAGATTAAACGGAATTTTATTCTGTTTGAGATTGAAAAAAATATTTTGCTTTTTTTAAAAAAAAATTACTTTAAATGCATAATCCACACCTTTTATGGCAATTGTTTAATTAATTGATAATTTTTGAGCGCTATATCCCAATATTCATAAATTTGAATGGTTCGAAATGAAAAAGAATGATTCTTCAAATTAATAATTGTAAAAAATTTTTGACATTTACCGTTTTAGGGTCTTTTTGATCATGATTTTAAGATTTGGGTGCACAAAATTGTATTTCTGGCTAATATTTTTACCTAAAAACGTTTTTTTCTAAAATCCATTGAAATTTGGGTTTTTATTTAAGTCTAAAAATCAAGGATTGGTTTTCTTATGCTCCTTACTTTACCAAAATATAATTTGGAATTGAAAAAGGAGATGAAATGAACCTGTGAAATGCGCTTTCCAAAAAAAAAGGATGCAGACGGCACCTTTGCCGATACTGCATCCATATTAGATATCCTTGAAATGATTGGGAGACCTTAATTTTA
>JBBRFK010000058.1:0-18429 GCA_038224435.1 Cytophagales bacterium
AATGCTTTCACCGCTCGAAGTGGTCCAAAAAGTAGAAAAGTATTGGTTTGTCCATCAGGATCGGATCAACATCGCCCAAGTCGAGGGATTCATCAGGCAAATCATCGGTTGGCGGGAATATATGCGCGGCGTCTATTGGGCGAAGATGCCAGAGTATGCCACATTAAATTTCTTTGGGCACGAAAGGAAATTACCGGAGTGGTATTGGACAGGAAATACCAAAATGAACTGCCTAAAGCACAGCATTGGTCAATCACTCGAAAAAGCTTATGCACACCACATCCAGAGGCTGATGGTGACGGGAAATTTTGCGCTCTTGGCCGGAATAGATCCCGACGAGGTGGATACCTGGTACCTGGGAATTTACATAGATGCTATCCAATGGGTGGAGATTACCAACACCCGAGGCATGAGTCAGTTTGCCGATGGCGGGATAGTTGGCACCAAACCCTATGTTTCCTCTGCCAATTACATTGACAAGATGAGCGATTACTGTAAAGGTTGCCACTACGATAAATCCCTTAAAATCGGTGAAAAAGCTTGTCCTTTCAACAGCCTCTATTGGCACTTTTATGACAGAAACGAGGATAAATTGGCAAAAAACCCAAGAATCGGAATGGCTTATAAAACCTGGGAAAAGATGAAAGACAAAACCAAAATTCTTGAACAGGCAGAAAAGTATTTGGAAAATTTGGATGGATTGTAAAAAGCCCTGCTTTTACTTCAACCGATTATACTGCTTCATGATCTCCAAAACCTCTTCTTTTGGCAAAGCCTTTACTGTCCTTCCATCCTTTCCCGTCATATCTTGGGCAGCAAAAAGTGAATTGATAATTGCCTCCTCGGTGGCCTCTATGGTCGCAAGAAACAAGGCGCTCATATCCTCATTTTGTAAAAAACCCGTTTCCGGGATTTCAAGTGAGGGTTGTTGATGGGTTATCAGGTTTTGGGGATGGTTGGAAAAAGCGACTACATAATCACCCGAACCATTGGATGCGATTCCTCCTGTTTTGGCCAAACCCATCATTGCCCTTTGCGCCATTCTTTTCAGGTTCCTTTCATTGACAGGCGCATCGGTAGCCACCACGATCATACAAGAACCGTCTACCGATACTAAATGCTCCATAAAACTATATTTTCCCAACTCCACTCCAACTGGTACGCCATCGATTTGAAGGACTCCGCCAAAGTTGGTCTGTACCAATACCCCAACTGTAAATCCACCTAGCGATTCAGGAAGCTTGCGTGAAGAAGTCCCGATGCCGCCTTTGAATCCAAAGCAAACCGTGCCTGTTCCCGCACCGACATTACCCTCCAAAACAACCCCGTCTTTAGCAGAAGTAATCGCCAGGACCACATCTTCCGGCTTTACATGCATTGCTCGGATATCGTTCAGATAGCCATCGTTTGTTTCTCCCACCACTGCATTGACAGATTGCACCTGTTCATTTCCTGCTTGGTTCAGGGTATATTTGACCACACCTGCTATTCCTGCCGCTACTCCTAAGGTGTTGGTAAGGATGATAGGCGATTCGATATTTCCCAATTCTTCGATTTGGGTGGTGCCTGCGAGTTTTCCAAAACCATTTCCCACAAATACAGCACCCGGAACTTTTGATTGGAATAGATTGCCAGCATGGGGAATAACAGCGGTCACTCCTGTCCGGACATTTTCTCTTTCAATAAGCGTAACGTGTCCAACTTTAACGCCTGCCACATCGGTGATGGCATTGTTTGGACCGGTAGGTAAAACTCCGATATGTATCCCTAAGTCACGAGTCCTTGATTGTCCAAAAGTGAATGATTGTGACATCATATATATAAGGAGGAATAAGGAAGCTCTATTTTTCAAAATAATGGATTTTGATTTAATACTCTTTCTATCAAAGCCATTTCAGGATTCCTTTTACCAGTTTCTTTTTGACCAAAGTAAAAGGCGGAAACAATGGATTGACCGAAGCCGACCCGACTCTTTGTTTCAGTACTGCTTTTTCATTGCTGAAAGCCAAAAACCCAAAATGCCCATGGGCTTTACCCATCCCACTGTTGTTGACTCCACCAAAGGGCAGTTCACGATGGATGAAATGAAAAGCACAATCATTGGCCACCGCTGCACCCGAAGAAGTCTCTTTGACTATGGAGTTGATCTGATCGTCACTTTTAGAAAAAATGTAAAAAGCCAGTGGCTTGGGTTGGTCGTTGACAATCTGGATCGCATCATCTAGGTTGTTATAGGTAACCACAGGCAGGATCGGTCCAAATATTTCCTCTTGAAGGACTTTCATGTCCCAAGTGAGATTGGAGAGAAGGGTGGGTTCGATATAGTTTTCTTCACCGATGGCGTTTCCACCAAATTCAATTTTTGCTCCCTTTAAGTTGGCATCTGAAAGTAGATGTTGTATCCTTTTAAAATAATTTTCATTCACGATTCTGGAATAGTCTTCTGAACTTTCAATTCCATTTTTGTTGGAATCATACATTTTTTTAATGCTCTCTTTCATTTCTTCCACAAAAGGACCTTCCAATCTTTCAGGAATTAACACGTAATCAGGTGCTACGCATGTTTGACCACAATTCATGAACTTGGTGGCAGTGATTTTAGCAGCAGCGTCCTTTAAGTCGGTATCATCCAAAATCAAAACAGGTGACTTCCCTCCCAATTCCAAAGTCACAGAGGTCAGATGTTCAGCAGCTGCTTTCATGACGATCTTACCGACGGCAGGGCTTCCTGTAAAGAAAATATGGTCAAAAGGCTTGGCTAAAAGAATTTGGGAAACTTCCGCCCCTCCTTCAAAGACTGCTAAAGTATGGTTATCAAAGGTTTCAGCTACCATCCTTCTGAGCAAGGCCGAGGTATGGGGCGTCATTTCTGAGGGTTTCAAAATGACAGTACAACCTGCTGCAATGGCTGATACCAATGGTCCAACTGCAAGGTTGAAAGCATAATTCCAAGGCGCAATAATGAGACTTACTCCTTTGGGTTCATAATGGATGAATGCCTTGGTACCAAAAAAAATCAATGGCGTTCCTACTTTTTTTGCCTTCATCCAATGCTCAAGATTTTTGATGGCATGCTTGATTTCAATCAAAACCGGAAAAATCTCAGTAACATCTATCTCGGGATAAGGCTTGTGGTAATCAGCGTAGACTGCCTTTCGGATTTCTTCCTGATTACAGGTGATCCAATCAAGCAAATTCTTCAACAGACCAATCCTGAAAGCTTCAGTACTTTTTCGGAGTATGAGGGATTGTTTCTTTTGAATCAGGAAAATTTCATCAATCTGAGATTGAACCAAGTCAAGTTCAATTGTCTGTTCCATAGTTTAAGGGTATTAATTATGGTCAAGTTGAGGCAAGGTTTTGGAAAAAACAAATCTTTTCCCCTTCCGTTAAATGTCTGTAACATTATTAAAAATTATGTATTGGAGTTTGGACAGGATTGTTCCTCAATATTTGTTGGGAGACAATCACCGCATGGAGATCGTAAAAAATTACCTGAAGCGGCTAAAAAAAGAAAAATCTTTAAAAATCAAAAGGGGTTGAAAAACCCCTTTTTTTATGAAAAAAAAGCAATTTTCCCAAATCAGATAATTTTTTAAAGTTTATTTAAATGCAAAAAAATGCATTTTGTAAAATATTTTTTCAAAATCATTAGGAAATGAAAATCAAATAATTGTATTTTTACGGCAGTTAAATGGGAATAACATCACCCTTATTACTCATTTAATCACCCAAGGCTTCAATCTATCTCAACTGCCTACCAATTTTGTTCATTTAACATCTTGCTATGATGATTCTACTTACTACCCCTAAGAAAGAAAAACGCAACCGCTTTCCCTTTCTATTGTCCTTGTTCTTTGTTCTATTTTGTTTATCGCTTACAGAAAGTTATGCCCAAAAGGCTTTCTTGATAGATGAATACATTATTGAAGAAGGAGAAAAAAACACAGATTTTCTCAAGAGCTTAGTGTATGATAATGTACCTAGCATTATCATCAAGGATTCAAATGTCCAAATTGTGGGTGAAGGCTTTCCCCAAAAAGTCTCTGTAGATATCAATTCGTTTTCGGCATTGACTTCAGAAAATGAAATTTTTCGAACTGTCAAACTTTTACAGGTTAACCTAGACAGCGCCGCAGAAAAATCAGCTTTGAGAATCAACCTAGGAAACTTAAAGAGTTTTTCAAACCTTGCCTACATTTTTATCAATTCCAAAATCGCCCTTACTTCTGAAGAAGTCCAAATGATGGTTAGCGGCTTTGATGAAGGTGATTTCATTCTTTTATATCAGGTTAATTCTAATTTTTAAATTGAAAACTGAAAAATCATGAAAACACTTTTATCATTTTCATCTAAAAAGCTTCTTTTAACAAACCTTTATTTGGTTTTGCTATTTGCGGTATTTGCAGGAAGGATTTCTGCGCAAACTGACAACAGAGTCCCTTTCAAACATAGAGTTGGAAATCCGGCACCTGAAAACAACATCTTTAAATTAAGGGGCGATTTCACCATCATAGGAAATACCAACCTTACTCTTGTTAACCTTGAAGATATCAACAATTCAGGAAACCAAATGATTTATGTGGATATAGACAACAATCCAAATACGGTCAATTCCTCTTCCTCGACTTTGGTTTTTTCCGGAGAAAACAATGCCGATCCAAATTGCTCTGAAATAATATATGCAGGTCTTTATTGGTCCGGAAGAGCAAATCCTAATTTGGGGATGAACTTTGATGTCATTTCCGATATTAAAGATGGTTCACCTGAATCAGTTACCAATCAGGTGCAGATTGCAAACCATAACAATTCAATCGCCAATTCATTTTATACCTTAACAATCGGCAGAAATGGTTCTGAAACAAACAGGTATCCAAGATATACTTTCACCTCAAGAAGAGGAGGCAATACCTACCAGGTAGAATTCTCCAATTCAAATACCAACCCAGCCAGGTACAGAATCGGAACCAGCGGCGCAATGACGACCCTGACCAATCAGACTGTAACCACAAATGGAAATGTAAGGACTGTCACTTTTGACCCAATCAATATTACTGACGGTGGAGTGACTTTGAAAGTTGATAGATTGCAAAGAATCATATCAAGAACAGAGGAAGTAGCTGCTTATCAAACAGCAGATAATTTTGCAAGAATCACGGCAGATGGGATATTCATTCCGGAAGTCATCACTTATGTTAATCTTGATAAAAGAAAGGTAAAAATCAAGGGCCCAACAGCTTCTGCGTACACAGAAGTGACTGCTTCCACCAATAACATTTTATATCCTGCGGGAGAATTGGAGGATATGTATGTGGGCTATGTGGATGTAACCCAGCTTATCAAAAGCCAAGGACTAGGTGAGTATACAGTTGCAGACGTGGCGCTTAGTGAAGGAAATGGCGGTGAAGTTGGATACTTTGGACATTGGGGTATAGTGGTCGTATATGAAAACTCCAAAATGAAATGGAGGGATGTAACTGTATTTGATGGCTATTCCTATCTCCGAGCGATAGGTGTTCCTATTGATGGGACACTATTGATAGATGGATTTAATGCGGTTCAAAACGGACCTGTGAACCTGAAACTCGGTGTCATGGCAGGGGAAGGTGACAGAGGCTTTAGCAGTGATTACCTTGAAATCCGAAATGCTGCAAATACCGATTGGGTAAGGTTGAAACATGATTTGAATGGCACAAATAACTTTTTCAATTCTTCGATATTTACACCGGTCAGTGATTCAAATGGCAATTTGGTAGCAAATCCGAGGAACCCTGAATTAAACAACAACACAGGGATAGACATTGCCATGTGGAATGTCCCAAACCCAAATAATTCTATCATTGCAAACGGGCAAACCTCAACCCTTTTTAGATTTGGTTCTAGAACTGATACTTACAATATTTACTCCTTCGCCTTTTCTGTAGATGCTTATGTTCCCGACATACAAGGTCAGAATCAGGTAGTTTCCATAAACGGAACACCAGCACCAGCGAACCCTTCCGTACAGCCAGGTCAGGAAATTGAATATGCCGTAAACATCAGAAACCTCGGTACTGAAGGAATCGAAAATGGAAAAGTGGTCATTCCAATTCCATTTACCGCCACTTTTGTCAGTGCTGATTTTGAGGTTTTCTTCACTCCAAACACCGCAAAAGCGCCGTATTTTGATCCTAATTTGGGGCCAACAGGTTCTATTGTATGGGAATTAGGCGAATTGCCTTTGCTCGAAGATATCACTTCAATCTTGGCAAGGCTGACTTATAAATTAAAAGCTACAGAAAATTGTTTGATACTTTCAAACTCTGATTGCGAAGCCTTCATTTCTGTGGGAGGGGCAATCTCAGGAAAAGGTAAAATATCCCAAAATGAATTCACCGGAATCCAACTTACCCAAGGGTTTTTGGATGGAACCTGTGAAGGAGAACCTATTTTAACCCCTCTTGTCATCCCTTTTTTAGGAGCAACTGAATGGGTATTGGAAAATTGTGGAGAGGTCGATTTGTTCAGCACCTTCTATTTCTGCAACATCAATCCTGAAGAGGGTATTGCTGTGGATGCCATTTCAATTTCTTTCCCTAAAGGAATCAGATTCTTCGATGGCATCGATCCAAACAATTCTACGGAATTTACAAATTCAAATCCTTTCCCTGCCAAGAGCGGCACTTATTATGGTGTCCCTGTAAATTCAAGTAATTGTGTTTTCGAATTCAAAATTGAAGTTTCCATCATAACTACCAACCCAACAATTGCGGATGGTGCAGCTTATGGTTTTTGCCAAGGCCAACAAATACCCAACCTCAATACTTTGATTCTCCCAAGCAATCTTGGAGAGGAAGGTCAATATCAGGTTTTCTTCTTTACCCAATCTGAAGGTGGGGAAGCAGCTACAGGATTTCAGGTTGATTCCAATGTGACCGGATCAATGCAGGTCTGGGTTGCAGAAGGTGGTTCTTCAGACTGTACCGGACCTAGGTCTTTGGTAACAGTAAGCGTGAATACCTGTACCATAGAATTTGAAAAATCCGGTCAATTGGTTGATACAGACGGCAACAATATTTTTAATGCAGGTGATAAAATCACTTACACCTTCACAGTAACGAACAAAGGCAATGTTGCCCTGACCAATATCACCTTGGAAGATCCTAAAGTAACTGTCGTTGGAGGTCCTTTGGGATCTTTGGCCCCGGGAGCTTCAGACAGCACTACTTTCTCCGCCGAGTATGTCCTTACCCAGGAAGACATTGATTTTGGTTCATTCACCAACATTGCCACGGTAAAAGGGAACATCGGAGGAAACGATATCTCAGTTTCTGATGAGGATGTGCAAACTTTTGAGAAAGTTGAGAGGATTTCAGTAAATAAATCTTCCAACACTGAAACCTACACTGAGGTAGGTCAAGTTATCACCTACACCATAACGGTCACCAATACCGGAAATACGACTTTGACCAACGTCACTGTGGTGGATCCTCTTACAGAAATGGAAGAAACCATTGCCGAACTTGCGCCGGGACAGTCCGTCTCTTTTGAAACCAAATATACGGTAACAGTTGAGGATTTGGAGAATGGCACCATAGTAAATACAGTGACCGCCACTGGTACAGGCACAGATGGAAAAGATATTGGATCGACCGATTCAGTTACTGTTAACGGTTCTAAAAACCAGATCATTGCCAATGACGACGAATTTGGAACCCATCCCTTGGATTTTGGAGGCGTTTTGGGAAATATTCTTTCCAATGACTTACTCAAAGGTCAACCGGTAACTCCTGATAATGTCAACTTTGAATTCATTGAGCTCGACGGAATCATCGGTTTATTGACCACGGGAGAAGGAGAATTGAGTCTGATTCCAGGCGTCAATGAAGCAAGGGAATACAGATTGAAATATATCCTGAGAGAATCTCTGAACCCTACCAACAGTGATGAGGCTTTTGTAACCTTTAGATTGGTCAATTCAGAAGTGGACATGAGCATCACCAAAACATCCCACGAGGCAGAGATTTTTGAAGGGGATGAATTTGAGTACCAAATAGATGTCACCAATTCAAGCAATTTCAACGCAACCAATGTGGTGGTGATAGATGACCTGCCTAATGGAGTTTCCTATGTCAGTTCAAGATTTACCTCCACTTCAAATGATATCAACGTCACCACGGACATTACAGGAAAAAGACTTACCTACACCATCCCTTTATTCCCGGCAAACTCCAAGCTGACTATTAATGTCAGGGTGAAGGCAGATGCACTCATCAATGGAAACCCACTGAATATTGTGAATAGGGTAATTGTTTCTTCAGATGAAGATGATACCAACCCGGATGACAATACCGCAGAAGATACCAATCAGATTAATGACTTCTTTATCCCAAATGTCATCACTCCAAACAGCGACGGGAAAAACGACAGGTTTATCATCAAAGGATCACAAAAATTTGCGAAGAGAGAAATAGTAATCCTAAACAGATTTGGTGACCACCTATACGAAAACAGTAACTATGACAATGACTGGAGTGCTGAAGGCATCGTTGGAGGCACTTATTTCTTTGTCTTCAAAGGGACTGATTCAGAAGGAAAAGTTCACGAGTTCAAAGGTTGGATCCAGGTTATCAAAAAGTAAATCTCGCAAATTATGAAAAGGAATTTTAAAATATTTGGACTCTTTCTGGTGATGGCCATGCTGGCATATCATCCGGGAAACGGGCAGCAGCTGCCACAGTTCAGCCAATATATTTTTAATGGATTACATATCAATCCTGGATATGCAGGATATAAAAACCAGGGATATATCCAGAGCACTTATAGAAATCAATGGGTTAATTTAGAGGGAGCACCCCGCACTTTTACCATTACTGCGGACTTAAGTGCCAATGAAGGAATGATGGGCTTCGGCGTATCCGTTCTATCGGATCAGATTGGACCTACAAGGACAACCTCAGGATTGCTTACCTATTCCTACAGAATACAGACAGGCAAAGAATCGTTTCTTGCCTTGGGAGCAAGTGCCGGAGTATCCGAATACCAACTTGACGGTGACATGCTCAACCCGATTGACCAGGATGATGTGGAGATCCCTGCCGGAATCAATAACCTTTTCAGTCCAAACATGAATGTGGGCTTATTTTATCACAATACGAGATTCTATGCAGGTTTGAGTGCATTCAATATGATCGGGAAGAATTCATTGGAAAGACAGGATATTTCCCTTTCCCTTCATGACCTCCATTTCTTTTTGACGGCAGGTGCCATGGTTCCAATCACTGATGCCATTGAATTCAAACCTTCATTCTTGATCAAACAAGTTAAAGGTTCACCGACAAATATTGACCTGAACGGAATGTTCCTCTTCATGGATAGGCTTTGGCTTGGAGCATCTTACCGCACCAACATGCACATTTGGAATGACAATCTTGAAAGTGACATCAGTAGAAGAAATGCCATGGCTTTCATTGTGGAGGTCTTCGCATCTGATAAAGTCAGATTTGGATATGCTTACGATCAATCTTTAAATGCCCTTCAAAATTCCAGAAATAATTCTCATGAGTTTTCTGTAGGTTTTTATTTATCCCCTAGAAAAGTCACAATGAAAAATCCAAGATGGTTCTGATCATGAGAAAATTATTTTGCCTCGCTTTTATAATCTTACTTTTCGGAACTTTTCCAATCCAATCTATTGCCCAAAACAGGCTTTTACGCTATGCTGACAAGCAAAAAGAATTAGAAAATTTTCAGCATGCAGCCGAAATTTACGAGCAGGCTTACAAAAGAAATCCTAAAGTAGGCACTGCAAGAAATGCTGCTGAAGCATATAGCCAAATTCAGGATTATGAAAAATCCTTCGAATGGTGGGAAAAAGTAATCACCAATAAGGAGGCTGAAAGATTGGATTATGCCAACTACCTGACCGCTGCCATGAAAGTCGGTAAAGCCGACGAAATTGACGAAATGTTAAGTGGTTCCTCTTTTGATGAAAATGACTTTCCTGAACTGGATTTTGACCTTTTCCGGACCATGTCATCCAAGGCAGCCCAGGTCAAATTGGTTCCTTTGACAGGAATCAATACCGACGGTTCTGATTTTGGATTGAAAGTGGATAACCAAGGAAATAAATATTTCAGCAGCGACAGGGGAAATGTCATTTCCACAGACAAAAAAGGAATCAGGTTGGATGCAAAAAGTAACCTATACAGCTCCGAAAAGAGCAGCTTCAATGACAGGGCCTTCTTTGGAATGTATAAATTTGACAAAGACAGCGCGCTTTCCAAATTGGTTTCTGACCTTCCGGATGCACTCCACATCAGCGATCCCAGCTTGATGGAAAGCCAAAATGTTATTTTCTATTCAGTTTTTAGGGATGTTAACAAAATTAAAGGCAGCAGAGAATTTTCTCTTAACTCAGAAATATTCTACAGCAAAATCGGGGCTGACGGGACATTGTCTGAGGCAAAGGCCTTTCCTCTTAACAGCATCACCGAATATGGTGTCCTCAATCCATTTGTAGATGAACAAACCAAACGAATCTATTTTGCTTCCGATAAACCGGGAGGAATGGGAGGATTTGATATCTACTATGTGACTTATGATGGGGATTTGAATTTTGGGGAACCTGTAAATCTTGGCGAAAGGATCAACACGCCCAAAAACGAGAGATACCCATCTGTCGACGGATCGACTATATATTTCTCATCCAATGGCCTTCCGGGATTAGGTGGTATGGATATTTTCAAAGCTGAGGTTTCTCCTTCGGGTTTCAACAATGTCCAAAACATGGGAGATCCCTTCAATTCCCCTAGAGATGATTTTGGATACTTGGTCACTACAGAAGGAAAAAGGTATTTGAGTTCGGACAGAACAGGCGGAATGGGATTGGATGACATTTATCTGATCGAAGACCTTTTCAAAAAATTGATCGCAAGAGTTATTGATTGCAATGAAAATGTCATCAGTGAAGAATTTACCACCCTTTTGACTGAAAAAGATGAAGTGGATTTGATTCCTTCTCAGAGAAATGAAAAAGGAGAAGTTCTTGCAGATTTACAACCTGAAAGTAATTTTAACCTAAAAATCAGTAAAAAAGGATATTTTAGCATTTATGACAGTACACTTTCTACCATCGGCATAAAAGAAGACGTTTTGGAAAGGGAATATAAGCTCGTTAGGATTCCATATAACATGCCTGTACTTGTTGATATTGTTTATTATGATTTGGACAAATCCAAAATCAGAAATGATGCCGAGCCAGTCTTGAAAAAAATATCAGAATTGATGACAAAATATGATTTCCTCGACTTATCAGTAGCATCCCATACTGACACCAGGGCTTCAGATGAATACAACAGAGTATTGAGCGAAAAGCGTGCCTCGGCAGTAAAGCAATACTTGGGGCAGTTTGGCATCGATGAAAACAGGGTCAAGATTGATTGGTTTGGCGAACAACAACTCACAAATGACTGTGGTAACGGTGTCCCATGTCCTGAAACCAAACATCAATTGAATAGACGAAGCCAATTGGTTTTGGAGGCATTCACAGACCAAAACAAAGAATATGAATTGCCAGAGTCTCTTTTTGGAAAAGACCTTTGTGATGAAAACTCCCTTTTCGAACAAATTCAAAATGAAATGAACTCCATCCCAACAGTATATTTTGACTTTGACAAATCTGCCATCAGGGCTATACATGAGAAGGAATTGGAGAAAGTTACGCTCATGATGAAGAAGCTGAAAAACCTTAAGCTATACCTCTCCGGCCACACTGACCAAAGGGGAAATGAGGATTACAACCTCAAATTAGCCGAAAGAAGGGCAAAAGCGGTGCTGGAATACCTCGTTCAAAGAGGAATAGAAGCCAATCGGATAGAATACAAATGGTTTGGAAAATTACAACCAATTCATGACTGCGGAAGCGTCCCCTGCACGGAAAATATGCATCAATTAAATAGGCGCACAGAACTTAACCTTAAGGGTATTAAATAAACAAAGATTTTATTTTTTAAACTTGCGAGATAGATAAGTAAAAATGGCCTCCTTCTGGGAGGTCCTTTTTTTTATGATATTTTTCCCAGTAACGGTTTTCAATCCCTGTGAATGCAACCATCACATTCCTTTCAAAGATTCAATTTCCATTCCCAATTTTGGATAATCATTTGATATTTTGTCCAACAACATGTCATTCCACCCGATTAAATACAACCAATCAAACCTGAGTGAAATGCATTTCAAAAATGAAGCCAACAGAGAAAGTTCTTTTAAATTGCCTGAAAAAAAAAAACCAAGAAGCCTCTGCCTCTTGGTCTGATACCTTTATAATAATTTAAAAATATTATTGATTTCCTTTTGCTACCAATTGAAGGTTTGCCTCTCGATAAGGTATTGCCGCTATCTGTTGCATTCTCTCCAATTTTACCTGATCAAAAGCCATTCTGTTTTCTTGTGAAATCGGCTCAGAAGGTGGGATTTTTTCTTTCAACCAATCTTCCTGCTTTCCGTTTTTCCAAAACCTAAAACAAAGATGTGGCCCTGTAGCCAAGCCCGTGCTTCCGACATATCCGATCACTTGACCTTGCTTCACCCTAGCACCTGAATTCATTCCTTTTGCTATTTTGGACATGTGAAGGTATTGGGTGGTGTAAGTTCCGTTGTGCTTTATTTTTACAAAGTTCCCGTTTGCACCTGTATACCTTGCCTCCAAGATTGTGCCGTCCCCAACTGATCTGATTTCTGTCCCCGTCGGGGCAGCGTAATCTGTTCCCAAGTGTGCTTTGTATCTCTTTTGGACTGGATGAAAACGGTTCAGGTTATATCTTGAACTTATTCTGGAATATTTCAAAGGGTCTCTCAAAAATGCTTTCTTGAAACTGTTGCCCTCTTGGTCAAAAAATGTACGTTCTCCGTTCTGCTCAAAAGGGATGGCGTGATAAGGTGCTCCCATGTGCTCAAAATAAGCAACTTCGATATCTCCGATACCGATCACATTGCCCTCTACCACTTTTTCTGAATAAGAGACTTTGAATTTGTCGCCTTTTTGAAGTCTCTGAAAATCCACGGCCCAACCATACAAATCTGCAAATTGGTCAATCAGATCGGGACCGATTCCGATCTCGGTCATGTTGACGTAAAGGTTGCTGTTGATGGTTCCGCCAATTTCTACTTTTCGGATTTCAACAGGCCTTTCCTCTTTATATACTTTTCCTTCATCGAGTTTGAAAACCACAAACTCAGCAGGATTGGGTTCATAAATAAAAAACTGGGCCAAGGAAGTGTCCTTGAAAGTCAAAACAGTAAATTTCTTATTGAAAGCGATTTTCTTGACATCAAAGATATCTTTTGACTTTCGGGCGATCTCGTCTATGATCTGGTAAGGAACATTGAATGGTGCAAGTATGGTAGACAATGTTTGATTCCTTCCTACCACGCCCTCTACTACATCCAATTCATTGACGTTGATGCCATAAAGGATTTGGTCTTCTTTCTTTTGTTCTACTAACTCAATTTTTTCTTCGACAACCTTAGTTTCTTTCCCGGTAAAATAATACAAGGTGCCAAAAACCAGCAATGCAGAAGCAGTAAAAGTTAATTTTTTAATCATTTTCGTAGGGGGTGAAATATTGTGCTTTCCCAAATAAATTTAAATTTGATTCAAAATCCTAATTATTTACAATTTTTCAAGTAATAATTAATATTCCAGCCAATACTATCAACGTCAAGTACAATTTGGTATTTCATATAAATGACATTTTTTTGTTTTCATTCTACGGGATATTGTAGAAATTTTAACCAAACCAGTACTTTATTGCCGAATAAAAAGTTTTGGCCAATCTTTTTATCCAACTTAGAATTGTCCCCGAGCTTTGGTTATCTTTGTCCACTTCAAAAAATACCATTCATTATCATGCTTAGAACACATACTTGCGGAGAATTAAGGATTCAAGATGTACATCAAAAAGTAAGCCTTTCAGGTTGGGTGCAGCGGGTCAGGAATAAAGGTGGTTTGATTTGGGTGGACTTAAGAGACAGATATGGCGTCACCCAACTGATTTTTGAAGAAGGATCTTCTGATAAATCATTGTTGGAAAAAGCCGCTTCCTTGGGCCGGGAATTTGTAGTCCAAGCCAAAGGAACTGTGTTGGAAAGGACTTCCAAAAATGACAAAATGACTACGGGAGAGATCGAAATCAAGGTTGAATCTCTTGAAATTTTGAATTCCTCCAAAGTGCCTCCATTTATCATCGAAGATGAAACAGATGGCGGTGATGAGCTAAGAATGAAATACAGATACCTTGACCTGCGCAGAAATGTCGTCAGGGAAAAACTGCAACTCCGTCACCGCATGATGCAGGAGACAAGAAAATACATGGATGGGCAGGATTTTATTGAGGTGGAAACCCCCGTTTTGATCAAATCTACGCCCGAGGGAGCGCGAGATTTTGTTGTCCCTAGCCGTGTCAACCCAGGGGAATTTTACGCCTTGCCCCAATCTCCCCAGACTTTCAAGCAACTCTTGATGGTGAGTGGCTTTGATAGGTATTTTCAGATCGTAAAATGCTTCAGGGATGAAGACCTGAGAGCAGACCGACAGCCGGAATTTACCCAGATTGACTGTGAAATGTCTTTCGTGAGCCAAGAAGATATACTCAATACTTTTGAAGGATTGGTGAGACACCTTTTTACCAATGTCAAAGGAGTCGAATTAGAAGAAGTTAAGAGAATGACCTATGCCGAGGCTATGAAAGGCTATGGCAATGACAAACCGGACTTGCGGTTTGACATGAAATTTGCCGAACTCAATGATGTCGCCCAAGGGAAAGGTTTTGCCATTTTTGATCAGGCAGAATTGGTACTGGGCATCTGTGCCAAAGGAGCGGGAGAATATACCAGAAAGCAACTTGATGAGCTTACCAACTGGGTAAAAAGACCACAGATCGGTGCCAAAGGATTGGTATACGTAAAGTGCAACGAAGACGGCACTTTCAAATCCACTGTGGATAAGTTCTATTCCAATGAGGATTTGAAGTCTTGGGCAGAAAAGATGGGTGCTGAACCCGGTGACTTGATTTTGGTATTGACTGGCGAAGAAAAATCAACCAGAAAGCAAATGTCCGAACTCAGACTGAAAATGGGTGAGGAACTCGGCCTTAGGGATAGAAATATTTTCAAACCGCTTTGGGTAGTGGACTTTCCTTTATTGGAATGGGATGAGGAAACAAAAAGATTCCATGCCATGCACCATCCTTTCACCTCTCCAAAGAAAGAAGATATCCCACTTTTGGAAACCGATCCTGGAGCTGTCAGGGCAAATGCCTATGACCTCGTCATCAACGGTGTGGAAATCGGTGGCGGATCGATCCGAATCCACGACCGCCCGACTCAGCAGCTGATGTTCAAGCACCTCGGTTTTACAGAGGCTGAAGCCCAGAAGCAATTCGGGTTTTTGATGGAAGCATTTGAATATGGTGCTCCTCCCCACGGAGGGATTGCATTTGGATTTGATAGATTTTGTGCCATTTTTGGCGGTTCTGATTCGATCAGGGATTATATCGCTTTTCCAAAAAACAACTCAGGCAGGGATGTGATGATAGAAACCCCAAGCACGATATCGGATGAGCAACTCAAAGAGCTCTCTATCAAAGTCTCTTTGGCAGAGAAGAAATAAACTTAAAAAATTCCCGGTCTGACGATCGGGAATTTTTTTTGCCTCGATAGGTCTCATGATTTTTTTCCACCCAACCTAATTTTTTCCATTCAAAAACTTAGGCGTAGCGTGTTTAGACTTTTAACCCAAGATCAATGTCTAAATCGGGAATTTATTAACTAAATCCCATGAAGATTTCTATCCTAAAATTATTTTTCATTGCTGCACTTTTGCTTTATTCCTTTGATTATCAAGCACAACGACCGGAAGGAAGACCACAGAACTTTATCCTCAAGGGAAGGGTGATTGAGGGAGCGACCAAGGACCCGATGATCGGCGCCAATGTGGTGATCAAGACGGTGACAGATTCTGTATTGGTCAATACAGTGACAGGAGCAGACGGGACTTTTGAAATCAGCCGTCCAAGAATTCCTTCTGTAATTGATTGAAATCACATTTTTGGGTTTTCAGAAAATAACCAAAACCCATAATAGAGGCGATGGCCAGGACTTGGGAACTTTGGTTCTATTGGAAGACAGCAAGCTATTGGGCGAAGTGGTGATAGAAGGGCAGGTTGTCGTGGGGGAAGTCAAAGGAGATACGACCTCATTTAATGCAAATGCCTTCAAAACAAAGGAAAACGGAGATGCTGAGGACTTGGTCCGAAAGCTACCCGGAGTGACCATCCAAAACGGAGAGATCCAAGCAAAAGGAGAGGCAGTTCAAAAAGTGCTGGTGGATGGCAGGGAGTTTTTTGGCAGTGATCCATTTCTAGCACTCCGAAACCTGCCTGCTGATGTCATTGACAGGGTGGAGATATTAGACCAGAGGTCAGACCAATCCAGACTTACCGGATTTGATGACGGCAATTACTCCCGCACCATCAACATCGTAACAAGACCTGACAAAAACACAGGGCAGTTTGGTATCAGGGAAGGCCTGGAGGTGGCGGTGGCAGAACCTGGAAACATAAAAAAAGAGATTCAAGAAATGGAAAAACTGGGTTAGAAAAGAAATTTAAATGACCGTACAACAAATCCAAATTTTCTCATGTGAATGTATTCGCTGAATTCCTCCGAGAAAGTATCCATGAATACCGTAAGATAACACTACTTCAATTTGGCGATAGAAGGGATTTGATTGGTTCTGCTGTTTTAAAAAATCCCGGCAGTGCCAGACTTGAATGTGAAGTCGCCGATGAAGAATTTGCTCAGATTAAATCGTTTCTATTCACTACCCAAGTGCATTAAGAAAACTGGCAACGGTTCAGACCTGATTCAACCATGAGGTTTTTAGAAAAGATCTTCAATGGGGATTACTTAGGTACCAGAAGAAAACTTAATGGAGTAATCCAACTTTTCAACCTAATCTAAAGAGCCCAATCTTGAGCTTGCCCATTACAAAGCCAATGGAAGTGACTCTCCATTTCTCTTTCCTAGCGTTGATGAATTAGAACTCCTATTCAAAGACAAACCTGTTTACCTAGGTTGGTTTGATACATGGAAACGGATTCAAGGAGTTGAGCCGATAGCCAAGGGGATTTTTGAGTTTTTGAAAAGCAAAAGCGGTGAATATCTGAAGTTAAATTTTGAAGAAAATCAATTTTACCACCCCATCTATATCAATAGATCACTTAAGAAAGACGGGATAAAAAAAATGATTTCAAATTTTAATCAATTACTGATGAAATAGGTAGTCTTTCGTTTTAGGATCTTCCAGAATCAAATTTTTCCATCTGTTATCAAAAGTCAAATACTTCATACCAGGTTCGACATAAAGCAAATTGAGCCAATCGGTAACATCATTTGGTTTGAACTTCATTTCCTTTGTCGTATCTAACTTTTTGTAAAAATTCTCAGTGGCTCTCAAAAACAATTCAATGCTACCCCAATTCAATTGATCAAATTCAACAGCATCATTATTGGTTTTCAAGTAATTAGTTGTCCATTTGTAGACAAGATCCTTAACAAGTTCACTTTGGTCACCCTTGAGATACTCTTCTTTTCCAATCTTAAGGTTAATCCTCTTTCTTTTTTCAGGTAAAATGGAATTCATGGATTCCGCATACTGCACTCTATTTTCTCTCTGTTCACGACTTTCTCTAATAACCTGAATCGAAATGTCCCTAGGAATTACCGGATTCTTTGAGAAGTCCATTCTAAGCAAATCATTGAAGGTTCTTTTCATATTTTTAGAAAGAACCGATTCATCGAAATCAAACCTGTCGAGAGAATTTCTCAAAAAATAGTAAAAGGGATCAACAGAAATCATTCCCGAACCAACGTCAAAAATGGACTTTATCGCCTTTTGGAGTAATTGAACATCATGAATGGCTACTTCAGTGGATACAAATTCATAGACTGAAAACTCTGTTGCTACCAACTCAATTTTAGGGGGTGGAACAAATTTCCCACTCGCAATTTTGTACCATACATTAGTATCACAAATTACCTTCATGGCAATTCTAGCTTACCACCAAACCACTTCATCACCTTTAATCTGTTTATAGTCCACTCCTGTACGTTCAAAGTGCTTGGTAGCGCAGTCAATTTTTCTTTTTTCATTTGGAATCTGGAGTAGGTTAGGATTGACGTTCCCTTTGGTTTCACGGACCAATTCGAGCTTGCTTTGACTCATGTGCTTTATTATTTCACGAAACTAAATTACAATAAAAGTTGTCAATTTAGAAGACCAAGAAATTATTGATACGATTGATTGGGATTTTTAACTTAGTTTTGTGTGCCATGAAAATCAGATTAACAGATATAGTAGCAGATACTTATACAAATTCTTCGGGATAT
>JBBRFK010000059.1:0-18409 GCA_038224435.1 Cytophagales bacterium
ATGTTGAAATCTAAATTAATTCCAGTATTTTCCTTTTTGCTTTTCCTCCTGTTTTTTACCCCAACCCTTATATTCGGGAGTTATTCGAAGGAATTTAGCAGCAATGCAGACAGTTTGCTTTACCTATATCAAAACGCAGGTTCAGACCGGCAAAAACTCGATTTGCTTTCAGAGTTGGTGAAGGTCATCCATTATTCCGATTCTGCCCAGAAGTTTTATCCGGAAGCCATCAGACTTGCCCATAACCTGCAGGACCATGAGTTAGAAGCGCAAAACCTAAATAGGCTGGGAGTCTATTATCGAAACATGAACCTGCAGGAAGAAGCCCTGAAGCTCTATGAGGAGGCTTTGGTGATAAGTCAAACGAACAACAATCCTGTCCAAATCGGGCATTCACTAAACAACATTGGTCAGATATATTTTTACAAGGATCTTTTTGAGGAATCTTTGGAATATTATAAAGCAGCAGAATTGAATTTTCTTAAAGTTGACAACAAAGAGGGATTGGCTTATAACTACACTGGAATGAGCCCTGTTTTGGGGGCTTTGGGAAAAAATAAAGAAGCGCTTGAGGTCATCAATAAGGCCATAGCTATCCGGCAGCAACAGGGCAATGAAAGGCAATTGCTCGTATCGAAATTCAACAGGTCAGTTCTCTTGATGTCCATGGGGGAATTTGACAATGTCGAGGAGGATATCCTGAACCTCTACCAGTATGGCATCTCCTATGACAAGATCAGGGCCATACATGCCCTTGAAAAACTCGTGGAACTTAATCTTGCGAAAGGAAATACTCCCCAAGCTGTCAAATTTGCTGAAGAGGCAATGTCCCTGCACAAGGAGAGACCAAACTCAGAATCGATGATCGAGATTTACGAGATGATGTACCAGTTATATTTTGACAGGGGAAATACTTCTGACTCAAAAAAATACCTCACACTTCTAAATGAGGAAGAGGAAATATTAAGCGCTGAAAAGATCAAAAATTACCTCGCAGGACTTACCATCAAAAAACAAAAAGATGAAATAGCAGCATTGAGCAGAGAAAATGAACTGATGCAATCGAATCAGAAGTTCAAAATGTACATCACATTTGCATTGTTGCTCTTGGCAATTTCACTTTTGATAGCCCTTTCCATTTACTACAAATCATATAAGAAAGAAATTCTTAACATCCGGAGAATAAAGGAAAAGCAACAAAAAATTGAGATTCAGGCTGCTGAATTGAATAAGGTGAATATTGAAAAAGACAAAATATTTTCCATTCTCGCCCACGATTTGAAAGCACCCTTGGACTCTCTTTGGGGCATGGTAAAACTGATCAATGAAGACAACCTCAGCCAAGAAGAATTTGAATCTTATCTGCCAATCCTTTCCCAAAATCTAGGCAATAATTCCATGTTGCTGGAAAACATTTTGATCTGGTCGAGAAGTCAGATGAGGGGGATGAATTCTCAATTTTCAAGTTTCAACCTTTATCAATTGGCTGAACAAAACATCGCATTCCTTTTGGGATCAGGATATTATAAAGGTCAGGTTTTGGAAAATTACATTCCCAAATCCATTGAAATCGAAGCAGATAAAACCATGCTTGAACTGGTAATCCGTAACCTTTTGACCAACGCACTGAAATTCACAAATGAACATGACAAGGTCACTGTTGCATTGGAGGAAGAAGACAGTTTTTATACAGTATCGGTTTCTGACCAGGGTATTGGCATGACTGAGGCAGGATTGAGCAGGTTGTTTGGCAATGACTTTTATAGCACCTCGGGTACCCATCAGGAAAAAGGAACAGGTTTGGGCCTATTGCTATCCAAAGAGCTGGTCGAAAAAAACAGGGGTGAAATATGGGCCAAAAGCCAAATTGGCTCCGGCTCCACTTTTTGTTTTACAATTCCAAAACCTTAATTGGCTCTCCAAAAATAAGGGGTAAACAAGACGAGAATAGTAAACAATTCCAGCCTGCCCAAAAGCATCAAAAAGCTTAGAAATATTTTTGAGAAGGGATCAAAAAAGGCAAAATTATTCACTGGCCCAACCATGCCGATTCCCGGACCGACATTTCCCAGGCAAGTGGCCACAGCACCAAAAGAAGTCAGGATGTCGTATCCCATCAATGAAATCACGACCGATCCTGAAACAAATATCATTAAATAGATCAGTAGGAAATTCATGATATGGGTGATGATTTTTCCTGTTACCCTGTCTCCGTTTATTTTCAAAGGAACTACCGCCCTAGGATGAACAATTCTTTTGAATTCAAGCCAGCTGTTTTTGAAGAAAGTCAGATGCCTGACAAATTTGATTCCACCTGCCGTAGAACCTGCCGAAGCACCAAGGAACAAAAGCATAAAGAAAATTAAAGTTAGGCCATCGCTGTAGGAAGTGTAATCCGCTGATACGAATCCTGTTGTGGTTATCAGGGAAACAATCTGAAACAAAGTATCTCTGAACGATTTTTCCAATCCCTGCCCTGAATAAAAATATACAGGCACAACAAGAAAAAATGCAATCACTATAACTGCTGAAGCATATGCTTTAAATTCATCCGAACGCCAAACTCTGTCAAATTTCCCTGTAAGTCCAAAGTATATTACAGTGAAGTTAGTCCCTGCCAAAAACATGAAAATAATGGCGGAATACTGAATAAAGGCCGAATCATAAAATGCCATACTTGCATTTTTGGTTGAAAATCCACCCGTTGCCATGGTCGTCAAAGCGTGGTTGACGGCATCAAAAAAAGTCATTCCACCCAAATAATATAAAATCCCAAGTGTCAATGTGAGTCCAACATAAATTAGCCAAAGCCTTTTGGCAGTCTCCTGAATTCTAGGATGAAGTTTGTCGGAAGTAGGTCCCGGGGACTCCGCCACAAACAATTCTATACCTCCAATTCCCAAAAGGGGAAATATGGCTACCGTCAAAACGATGATACCGAGTCCGCCAACCCACTGCGACATGCTTCTCCAGAAAAGTATACCCTGTGGTACCACTTCAATATCAGTCAAAATACTGGCTCCCGTCGTAGTCAGCCCTGATACTGTTTCAAACAAAGCATCACTGAAAGTATGCGTCGTACCGCTCAATATATACGGCAGCATACCAAAAATAGACATGAAAACCCAACTAAGGGTAACAATCAAATAGCCCTCTCTTTTCCGGATATTTTTGTCCTGCTTCGCAAATGAAAAAAACATTACAGCACCAACAGATAGAGAAGCAGCTGCAGAAATTATCAATGGAAAATGGTCACCGCTACCATAATAAAATGAAAATCCAACCCCAGGCAACATCAGCAGGGATAGCAGCATCAACAATGCTCCCATGATTTTACCGATTGCTTTGAAATGGATCATCTTAGTGTAACAGTTTTTCTAGCAATGCTTTTGCTGCGGGCAATGCAAGGACAATGGCCTTGTCATCTACTTGAAGTATAAAATCCCCATCCGGAATAAACGCATCCTCTCCCCTGATAACACCTGCCACAATTGCTGTATCAGGGAAATGGAGGTCTTTCAATGGTTTTTTTGTCAACCGGTTTCCTTTGGTAATGACATATTGGATGATCTCCGCATCGACCCCATAGATTCCGGAAACAGATTCGACTTTCCCTTTTTTCAAAAATCTTGTAATCTGATTGGCAGCAACCAACTTTTTGTTGATCAGAGAATCCACCCCGATACTGTGTGAAATATGGACGTATTCCCTTGTATCCACATGAGCGATGGTCTTATACACACCATGGTTTTTGGCACTAAGGGAGGTGATGATATTCGTCTCAGAAGATTCGGTAAGGGAAATAAATGCCTCCATTTGTTCCAAACCTTCCTCAATCAAAAGTTCAATATTTTTATAGTCTCCGTTGATTATCAGCGTATTATTCAGTCTTTCTGAAAGCCACTTGCACCTTTCCTTGTCTCTATGGACTAAGGTGACACGGAATTCATCTTCGAGCTTCAATGCCGTCGCATAGGCCATGTCATCCCCACCGATGATCATGATGTTTTTGATAGCGACTTTTTTCTCTCCGAGAAGTTCGATGATGGATTCAACCGCTTTTTTATTCGAAATAAAAAATACGTGGTCATTGTTTCTGATGATGGTGTTCCCCCTCGGGATGATCGTCATTTGATCTCTTACTATCGCCACGATCCTGATATCCCCAAACAATGGGATGTCCTTCATGTCAGCAATCTTTTTGTTAAATAAGGGACTGTATTGGTCCAAAGAAATGCCGACAATGTTGAGTTTTCCCCCTTCAAATTCAAAAACTTCCGTGAAAGTGGAATTTTTGATCATCCGGTAGATTTCACCGCTACAAAGCATTGTGGGTGAAATGATATTGTCAATCCCGATGTTTTTGAAATATATTTCGTGTTCAGGTTCCAGGTAATCATGATTTCGGACCCTGGCAATCACCCTCTTGGCACCAAGTTGCTTGGCCAAAGTAGCCGCCACGATATTGGTTTTTTCTGAGGTGGTTACAGCCATGAACATGTGCACATCCTTCAGATTGGCACTGTTGAGCACTTCAAGAGACGTAGCATCTCCCATGATCGTCATCACATCCAAGTGAGAAGCAGCATTGTCTAAGGCATCTTTGTCGACATCAATGAGGGTAATATCTTTATTTTCATAACTAAGTTGCTGTGCAAGATGGTAACCCATATCTCCTGCACCTGCAATGACGATGTTCATTCCCATTTGATAAAATCAGTAAAAGTCAGGGGTGTAAAAGCTTTACCTGTCCAAATCGGGCAAAAGGTATGATGTTTTGCAACTAACCGCAATAAGTATCCATAAAAATTTAATTATACCCTATTTTGAAAAAATCAAGGAAGAAGGGAAATCATTGAAGGATGAAGGAAGAAGAATCAAGGAAAAAGGATTGGAGGTCCGTATGCATTATTTTTCCATCTCCTATCTTCCCTCGCATTTCAATTACAATATGCCTCGAGATAGCGTTCTGTTTGTTTATTTCCAAGACTTTTGGCTTCATTCCAATCTTTACATGCCATTTTGATATGGTTTAGCTTGTAATGTGAAAACCCACGGTTTGTCAATACGTCTGCGTTTCGTGGACTCAATTTCAAAGCATAGTCGTAATCGGCAACGGCTTTGCCATATTGATCGGATTTCAGGAAGCAGTTTCCCCTATTAAAATGATAAGCCCATACCAGTTCAAATTCCTCACCATTGATTTTACTATATCTGATAGCATCAGAATAAGCAACCATAGCCTCTTGCAACCGATTTTCCTTTTGAAGTAAATTTCCAAGATAATAGGCCATTTCATCATCTTCTTCGAAAATCAAAAGCCCTTCCCTCAGTGTTTGGATCACTTTTTCTTTCCGGGAATCCACCTGACTTCCTGCCCTATAAAAATTCAAATATGCCGGATGGAAAGAAGGATCATCCACGATAACTTTCTCTAAAATCCTGGCTGCACTTTCATAATTCCCTTTGGAAATCATGTCTACTGCGGTGGTATTGATGTCTATGGAATTCTCCCTGACTTCAGGTTCCAAATCAAAAATCTTCTGTGCAAATGAAATCGGGGCAACGAATAGAAAAACAAGGAATAGGCAAAATTTCATATTGGACGGTTTTCCTCAAAAATAGTATAGTATAAATAGGTACCCAATCATTCCAACAGTTTTTTCGAATCTTCCTCCGGCATCAATTCAACTTCTTTCAGCTTTCTTTGAATAACCCGTGTCCGCGTACCGACCAATTCATCTAAATCTGTATGTGCTTCAAAAATTTTTTTCTGGGCTTTGCTGATCAAATCCCCGAATTTGGAAAATTCAGATTTTACCGCTCCCAACACTTTCCATACCTCACTGCTTCTTTCCTGAATTGCCAGCGTCCGGAATCCCATCTGGAGGCTGTTGAGCATGGCTGCCAAAGTCGTTGGTCCGGTGATGATGATTTTGAAGTCTTTTTGGAGGGATTGGGAAAGGTTGGGGTCACGGAGAACTTCCGCATACAAGCTTTCCATTGGGAGGAAGAGCATGGCAAAATCTGTGGTAAACGGCGGATGCAGGTATTTTTGGCTGATGTCTTGGGCAGCTTTTCGGATGG
Source organism: Cytophagales bacterium (assembly GCA_038224435.1). Taxonomy (GTDB): domain Bacteria; phylum Bacteroidota; class Bacteroidia; order Cytophagales; family Cyclobacteriaceae; genus Cognataquiflexum. The sequence continues at coordinate 6,088 of JBBRFK010000059.1, forward strand.
CTTTGAACAGGTCAAGTCTTGCGGCATCGATTGTCGATTTGTCTGCGGTGTCATAGGCATCCAAAAGTCTATAATAGGTTTCCTGTGGAAATTTGGCATCTATGGGCAGGTATACCGGACCATCTTCTTTGCTTCCAGGCATTTTGATGGCAAATTCTACCCTTTCTGAGTTTCCCTTATTGACGGAAACATTGCTCGCATATTGCTCTGGAGAAAGGATGTTTTCCAAAATTCCGTGCAGTTGGTATTCTCCCAATACTCCCCTGCTTTTGACATTGCTGAGCACCCGCTTCAAGTCCCCTACTCCTGTAGCCAGACTTTGCATTTCACCCAAGCCCTTTTGAACTGCCAAAAGTTGATTGGTCACCAATTCGAAAGATTGTCCTAACCTGGCTTCCAAAGTCTTCTGTAATTTTTCATCTACCGTCTCCCGCATCTTATCGAGCCGCTCTTCTGTAGATGCCAACATTCTTTCCTGCTTGAAGATCAGGTCTTGGAATTTTTCTCTTTGCAGCTCATTGAACTCTTTGACATTTTCCCTGAATATTCTGCCAAAATCCTTCAAAACATCCGATTGTTCTTTGGAATTGGCACGAAGGGAATCAAATACCAACCCAAATTGCCTCAGCAGACCTTCTTGGATTTCAGTCCTATTAGCAGCCATCTGCTGTGCAAATTCCTGTTTAAATTGGTTCAAAGCTCCATGGACCTCATTCTTTTCTGATTTTTGGGATTGAAACATAAAAATCAAAAAAATGATCAATACAAACTGAAGAACTGAAAGGGAAATCAAAACGGTCTCAAAGGACATGGCTGAAGAATTTGGGGGTGGAAAAGTAATCCCTTTCTACCCGAATCCCCAAAAAAGCAAGATATTCCGAGACAGTCTTTGTCGGTATTTCTTCCATCGGCACATGGCCTGCATTGTCAAAAACCATCAGTTTGGATCCAGGAATGGCTTCTGCCAGACTTTCTCCATTGCTCAGAGGAATCCAATCATCATGTTTTCCCCACATTATCAGTACAGGCATTTTCAGTTTTTCAAAATCTACCTCATAAGGCTTTCTCGTGGTCAACCTGTCCAATGTCGCCTGCCTGTTTCCCTCTCTTCTCAATAACTCGTAATACCTGGTCAGCATTTCATCAGTAATTTTGGAATTGTCATAAAATACCTGCTTCAGGTTCAGCCCAAAAACAAACTTTGGTGTGCACTTGAGGAGAAGCTTGTTGAAAAGCGGGTTTTGGGCCACTTTAAAAACCCAAGCACCGGAGTTGTAGGATTTGCTCTGTGCGGTATCGGTTTTTGTCTTTGGCCTTGCCCCGGAAGAATCAATGAGATTCAATGTCAAAATCCTGTCAGGTTGATCAGATGCCATTTTCAAAGCCACCCCTCCTCCCATGCTGTTGCCCGCAACATGAAATTCATCCAATCCCAATTGGTCAGCAATGCCAAAAACGAGTTTGGAATAAGCTTCAATGTCATACCTTTTTAGGATATCAGGACCTGTCAGACCATGTCCCGGCAAATCCATGGAAACAGTCATAAAAAATGGACTCAGCTCATTTTCCCAAGCTTCCCAAGTATGCAGGGAAGAAAAACTCCCATGGATCAGAAAAATAGGTTCCCCTTCTCCCCTGACTTTCACATGGACATTAATCCCATCCACCATTAGGAAAAATGAGTTTTCATCACTGTATTTCCCGATAAGCTCTTCCAGAGAGATGTCACCTCTGTAGGATGCCAATAGGCCTACAATCAATATCAAAATAATGGATAATAAGACTTTTAGAAGCTTAAGAATAAATTTTTTCATTTCTACTTGAGGTGACAATCCACAGGCAAAATATCAATAATCAAGCTATTTATAAAACCCCAAAGCCAAATAAAAGAGGCTGCCTGAAAAAACCACCTTTATACCTTATATTCAAAATCCAAAACCATCACCATGATCAGATCTATTTCATTGCTATTCCTTATTGGCTGCTTTCTTTTGTCCTGCAATCCAAAAACCGAAACAAAAGAAATCCCTTCTCCCATCCTCCTGACTGAAACAGAAGCGAATAGATTAGCCAAACTTCCATTGCATTGCATGCAGACAGAATTTCCAAATAAGCTCAATCAGACTCTGGGAAATGAGGCTGAATTGAAAGGACCAAAAGCCCTGCATCCAACATTCTACGGCTGTTTTGACTGGCATTCAAGTGTGCACGGACATTGGATGTTGGTGAGTTTGTTGAGGCAGTTTCCTGATCTTGAAGATTCGGAAGAAATCAGAAGGAAGCTTTTGGAAAATATCAGTGCTGAAAATATTGCTATTGAAGTCGCTTATTTCAAAGGACCTTTTGATGCAAGCTTTGAAAGGACGTATGGTTGGGCTTGGGTCCTAAAGCTTGCAGAAGAAATCCACCTTTGGGATGATCCTTTGGCAAGGGAATTGGAAAAAAATCTCCAGCCTCTGACAGATTTGATGGTGGAAAAGTACCTGGAGTTCTTGCCAAAACTGATCTATCCGATCCGTGTCGGTGAGCATACCAACATCGCCTTTGGATTGTCCCTCGCCTATGATTATGCCAATACATTAAACAATTCCAGCCTGGAGGAGCTGATCAAAACCAGGGCTTTGGATTGGTTTTCCAAAGACGAAAATTGTCCGCTGGTCTATGAACCAAGCGGATTTGACTTTTTATCTCCCTGTTTTCAGGAATTGGATATCATGAGAAAAGTGATGTCAAAAGAAGAATTTCAGCAATGGGTCAACCGGTTTTTACCCCAATTGGCAAATGCTGATTTTGCCTTGGAACCCGGAAAAGTCAGCGACAGGACAGATGGCAAATTGGTACACTTGGATGGATTGAACTTTAGCAGGGCTTGGGTATTGTATGGGTTGATCAGGGAATATCCCGAAGAATACGGTCATCTGATGCAGGTTGCCAATGACCACATCAATTATTCCCTTGCTTCCATTGTGGATGACAATTATGAAGGAACGCATTGGTTGGGGAGTTTTGCTGTTTATGCTTTGCAGCAGGCACCGTGAGTTGGAGGAAATACATCGGTCCGGGTCCGATAGTTGCCGCAGCTTTTATCGGGCCGGGTACAGTGACTGTCTGCACCCTTGCAGGTGTCAACTTTGGATTTGACTTGCTTTGGGCAATGGGATTGTCGATAATTGCCACCATCGTTCTACAGGAAATGGCTGCAAGAATCGGTTTGGTAACCCAAAAAGGTCTGGCCTCAGTCATCTCAGAAACCCTTCAAAAAGGAATTCTCCGATACTTTTCGATTTTCCTTGTGATGACAGCGATTGTCATCGGAAACGCCTCCTATGAAGCCGGAAACATCAGCGGAGGAGCTTTGGGAATCGAGTTATTTGTCCAAGCCCCATTCTTGAGTTTGGGCCAACTTCAAGTAAATATTTTAAATCTGATTATCGGGTCACTCGCTTTAATTCTTTTATTGACAGGCAGTTATAAGACCATAAGCAATTACCTGACTGGTCTTGTGATTTTAATGAGCATCGCTTTTTTGGGAACAGCCATTTGGTCCAAACCTGATTTACAGGATTTGATGTATGGTTTTTCACCCAAGGTAAATACTGAAAATATTTTTACCATAGTGGCTTTGATCGGAACGACTGTTGTGCCATATAACCTGTTTTTGCATTCCTCTCTGGTATCCCAAAAATGGAAATCTGTCCAAGATCTCAAATACATCCGAGTGGATACGATGATTGCTGTGGTACTTGGGGGTTTGGTATCTATGGCAATCATCATCACCGCCAAGGCAGGAAGTGCCATTGAAGTCAAAAGTGCGGTGGATTTGGCAATAGGTTTGGAACCAATGATGGGAAAAATGGCCAAGTACTTTATGGCATTTGGACTTTTTGCGGCAGGAATTACCTCTGCGATCACAGCGCCTTTGGCCGGTTCCTTAGTGGTAGCTGGAAGTTTTGGCTTATCAACAGACCTGAAAAGCCTGCCGATGCGGATCAGCATCATCGGAATTTTAGGTTTGGGATTGGTATTTTCTTCCTTTGGAATCAAGCCGATTCAACTGATTCTTTTTGCCCAATTGGCCAATGGAGTGTTGCTTCCCCTATTGAGCGGTTATATCTTATGGCTAGTCAATAAAAAATCCGTTATGGGACTTCATACCAATAGATTATGGATGAATGTTATTGCCTTTGGAATTTGGCTGATCACCTTGGTCCTTGGCGGAATGAGCGTCTGGAAGGTTTTTTGGGGTTGAAAGGTTGAAAAGGTTGGATTAACCCAATTTATTTCCCATCCAATTTTCAAGGAAAGATCATACTACTTTCTTTGGCTTCTTCGGGAATCTAGGGGTTTAATTTGTCAATAGCAGTTTTCAAACGGTGTTGCTTAGGTTTGAATTCTTTCTTTTCTATAGCTTTCTACAATATCAGGGCCATACATCAATGCATACCCTAAGTCCTCGCTTAGATATCCAATGCAATTTGTTTAATTTCACTTTCAGTAATATCGCCTCATACATGATTTAATATGACTGGATTAGATGTCAGAATGTCGATTTTGCAAGCTTTGTAATCTGCATCGTTTGTTAGTAAAATACAGGCATTTTCCTGACAGGTTAATAGAATAGCCTTATCTGCAAAGTCAAGTGCTTCGAGTTTTAGGAATGATTGAATTTCTGCTTCAGTAAATGATTTTCCAATAACGGTAAAATTGGTTAATATATTTGTCTCAACTATCAGGTAAATGTCAGACAAAGCAGTCTGCCCATCAGCGCTGTTGCGATATTGCTTGTAAGTTTGTACACTTCTTGAAATACCATTTGTCGCTAAATGTTTATCGTATTCTAAACGATGGGCACGGTTTACAATTTCGGAAATGACAATGAAGTCAACCAACAATTCATTCTTTTGGCGAAGTAGTCTCCCAAAAGCATTGGAATAGAAAGTTTCCCAATGGTAAGCCCCCGATGGCCAAAAGATATAAATCAATACGTTGGCATCAAAAAACACTTTTCTGTTTTGAAGTGCCGGAATATTTTGCAGTGTATACTTGGCCATTTACTTAGTCTCCTAGTATTTCGTTAATACTGCGTTGCATTGCCTCAGGGTCTTTATAATATAATTTGGCTGTATCCACAACACGTTTTAAAGAAACTAAACCGCTTTGGCTCAAGTTTTCCACTTTTAAATTTTCTTTGATTAAATCTTCAGGAAAATCACGGTAAAGCTGACCTATAGCTGTATTTAAAAATGCTGTGGTAAGCATTTCCACATTGAGAAAAGATAAAGTTACTTTTCTCTTTTCTGCCATAACTTTTTGAATCAGTTCAAATACTTTTTGGCCATCTTGTGCCTCTACGCAAAAAGAGTCCCCAACTGCATTCACAATATTTATTATTGAATTATCCATATTAATTAAAATATATCATTTGGGTTTAATTCACTTTTAAGCACATAAGAACTATTATCATTTGTTCTGAATTGCAAATTTACAATTGTTCCTGGAAAAGTGCCTTTAAATAATTGCATTTGTTCCCCTTGTTTCCCGAACTGATAAAACCCATCATCGCTAATGATTTGCATTTTTCCCCCATTTTTCCCGATAAACTCTTTCAGCAAAGCCAATCCGATACCGCCCGTAACCCCAATTTTAGTAGTGTGTCTGTCTTTGGTTGCCCATTCTATTGCTTGTATCGAACTCAATTTTGAACCAAATCTTTCATTCACTTTTCGCTTAAATCCAATGCCTGTATCTACAATGGTAAATTCAATTTTATCATCTTTAGGAAAAAATTGCCCACAAGTGTAAATGTGTTTGCTCTCACTATGTATTTGGGCATTTACAAATATCTCATATATGGCTTCGGTCATTTTTTCTTTTACCAAAGTCGACATTTCGGGCAATTCGGCTCTGCCAATCAATTCATCTACAACATAATTATTGAAATATTTTCCATCAGTTAGTTTAAGTTTTAAAAAGCGAATGGTGGTATGGTGATTGTCAATAATCCGGGTATGACCAAAATAGGAAAGGAAATCATTTTTGAGCAGTATTCTTTCGATCTCAGGGTTGATGAAATCAAATTTGATGGTATTGATGTTATCAGAAAAAATATCCAAAATACCGCCTAATGTTGCACACATATTCGCTGCAAACCATTGGCGAAGTTCAATATGAATAGTATCGAAAAGCTTATCCTTATGCTCGTGATAAAAATCAATGAGCTTTTGATAACTGTCAAACGTGTTGTTTATGTTGGAAATCTGTGTCATTTTATTTCTATTTCTTTCTATATCAACTTTGGAAATAAAGTATCAACCAAGTTGGTTAGGGATTGGTTTTTCAATGTTTTGTTTCTTTGAAAGAACAAAGGCTCGACAATTCTATGCAACGCTTATAATATTTCTGTTGGTGGAATTGCTAGGGCATAATTTTTTATTAAAAAGAAAAAATTTTTTGGTCAAAATAAAGAAAAAATACTTGGTGTTTGTAGAAAAAAATCTTCGTCAGAAAATAAAAGAAAATATTTCATTTTTTTAACTTCAAAAATTCCGATCGAAACTCCAAACTGATCTCTGCCAACTGAAAACTGACCACTGCCAACTGAGACTGATGCCTCCCAAATCTCCCTAAACCCATATCTACCCCATATACCTACCTCTTCATCACATTTTTTTGTAGCATTTTCTTTTAGGGTTTATCCTTGTGACAGAATCGACGAACCTAAACCATGAAATCAAAGACGCCCTATTTCTTTTTACTGATAGCTGCTGTACTTTATAATATCTGGCTGATTGGAAAAGCGGAAGAAGAAACGAAAAAAGACAAACCGAAAACGGAGATTTCTATTCCAAAGCAAAACCAAACCCACCCTTAAATCATTAAATTCAAACCCCAATGAAAGAAAAACCTTTGCCCTTTAGACAAATAGAATGGTGGGTGATGACAGTATTGTTTGTCACCATCATTTTAGCCAACATTTTCCAGACCAATTTCTACTATTTTGAGCCGAATGGGTCGGAACTTACGAGGTATTTTGCCAAAATCCTGATACCTGTTACACTTTTCCTTTCTTTCTTTCTGCACCATCAGATTTTGATTCCGAACAAGGAAACCAGAAAACGGAAATTCACCTACTATCTTAACTCTTTCCTCATCCTTTTGGTGTCCTTCATTTTTGTGGGCGGATTTTCGATGATGGGTGACCTTGGCCAAAACTTCGCGGCTCCATACTATTTCAGTACGGTAGGCCTTTATATTGGATACCTTTTGCTTTGCGACGTGATAGAGCAGATTTTCCCTAATGCCGAAACGAAAGACTTTCAGCCCTACAATATTGTAAGGATAATCACAGTTTTCACCTTTGCGATGTTGTTTCTGTTTGGCTTGCAAGATATCATCGAACATTGGATACCGCTAAGCTACACAATCGCAATACCTGTGATGCTTGGCATTGTGCTTTATAATTACTTCTTCATATTCCGAAACAGAAAGAAAGAACGGAACAAGCTTGCAAACTCCCTTTTTGTATTGTTGATTTTGGCATTGGGATTTTTCTTTTTCATTTTGGCTATTGAATATCACAATGTGGGGATCTTGGTCATTGGATTGGCGGTGGTGATATTTGTAGCCGGCTTGCTCATACCATTTTCCAACCTGCTGTTCAAAAAATATGACCACCTTTTAGGAAAGATACATACACTGAGCTATAGGGTTGACGAAGGTTCAGCCAAACTCTCTTTACTCAGAATGCAAATAAATCCCCATTTCCTTTTCAATATCCTCAATACCCTGTATGGCACAGCTTTGCAGGAAAATGCTGAAAGAACATCTGAGGGTATCCAAAAGCTCGGAGACATGATGCGCTTTATGCTTCATGAAAATAACCTGGACAAAATTCCTCTCGCAAAAGAAAAGGAATACCTGATCAATTATGTGGATTTGCAGGTATTGCGCATCAAGTCACATAGCAATGTTGACATTGATTTTAGGCATAATAATGAAAACTGTACAGGAGAAATCGCGCCGATGTTGCTTATTCCCTTTGTGGAAAATGCATTCAAGCACGGAATCAGTTTCCAGAAAAAATCATGGGTCAAAATCAATTTGCGATGCACGGAAGGAACCATCTATTTGGACGTCAACAACAGTATCCACCGAAGCAATGAAGATGACCCTGAATCCAAGTCAAACGGTATCGGCTTGGACAATGTCAAACAGCGTCTCCAACTCCTTTATCCGGGGAAGCATGAACTAGTCATCCGGGAAAACGAAGTCGAATATTATGTACATTTAACCATACAACGCTCCTGATATGCTCCATGCAATAGCCATAGACGATGAACCGATGGCCCTCGAGGTAATCAAAGCCCATGCAGCCAAAGTGCCTTTTTTGGATTTGCGCAATGAATTCACAGACGCAATCCTTGCTTTGGAATATATTAGAAGCGAGCAAGTGGACTTGATTTTCTTGGATATCAAAATGCCGGATATCTCCGGGATCGAATTCGCAGCATTGATTCCAAAAGACACGATGGTAATATTCACTACCGCTTACTCGGAACATGCTGTGATGAGTTTCGAATTGGATGCGAAAGATTACTTACTCAAACCCTTCAATCTCGGGAGGTTTTTAAAAGCTTGCCAAAAAGCACAGGAATGGCATGAACTGAAAAAGGGAACTGCGGCCGGGACCATCTTTGTCAAAACCGGTTATGAACAGATAAAAGTCAATTTCGATGAGCTGCTTTTTTGTGAGGCAAATGGCAACTATGTGAATTTCCAACTTCCAAAAGAAAAAATCCTCAGTAGAATGACCTTGGCAGAAGTAGAAAAAATCCTGCCTTCTAATTTTGTCAAATCCCACCGTTCCTTTTTGGTGAATATCCAACATGTCCAAAAAATAGAGAGGCATCAATTGACTGTAGGCGACAAGCTCGTCCCAATCAGTGTAAGTTATCAGGAAGCATTATTGGATAGGTTGAAGTAGATATTAAGTGGAAAGTAAGTTAGAAAGTACGAAGTGGGAGGTACAAAGTGTGAGGTGGGAAGTGACTAAGTACGAATTGGGAATTTGATGATTTTTGACCGATGACCTACGACTGATGCTTCGGATGGGAGAAGGAGCATTTAGCAATGAATATGAAAAAAGAGGTGTTTAGAGTTGTTTCAAAGCGTTTTTTGTGAAAATACCAAGAATATTAAAAACTTACCTTGTTATTTCGACCAGAGGGAGAAATCTTTTAAAGGTGAGAAGTTGGAAGTAAAAAAGACGGAAGCAGGTTTTTCCCCGTCTTCCGTCTTCCGTCAATTTTCACAACTTCCTCACCCAAATATTCCTATAGCTTACCAAATCCCCATGGTCTTGGAGTTCTAGCGGCATTTCGGTGGCATGGGCTTTATAATTGGGGATTCCGATATATTCTGTCGGACCTTTAAGTTCAACATTGTTTTGTACCAATATCCCATTGTGCATTACTGTTACCCTTGCCGGTGAAACGAGCATGCCGTCTGCATTGAACTTTGGCGCAGTGAAAATCACATCATAAGTATTCCATTCTCCCGGCGCTTTCATCGCATTGACCAATGGAGGATACTGCTTGTAGATACTTCCCGCCTGACCGTTGGAGTAAGTCCTGCTTTCATATGAATCTAATACTTGCAATTCATACCGAGACATTAAGAAGATACCGGAGTTTCCCCTACCCTGACCTTCACCTTTGATGACTGTCGGTGAAGTCCATTCAATGTGCAATTGCATGTCACCAAAACCTTCTTTTGTTTTGATTCCACCTGTCTTTGGAGAAACTGTAAATGCACCGTTTTCGACTTTCCATTGCGGGGCTCCGCCACCTTCTTTTGCACTGACAAAATTATCCAGGTTTTTACCGTCAAAAATGACGATTGCATCTGAAGGCGCTTGCCCGGATTGAGAACCTGGAGTTATTTTTTTTGGAACAGGTTCCCAAAATTCAGTTGCTTCCGGTGGGAGTTTGATGTCTTTCTGTTGTGAGAAAACCGGCATTGCTGCCAATAATGCAATCAAAGTCAATGAGGCGCTAAAGAGCTTTTTCATAGGTTTATTGGTTTATTTATTGTTTTGGATTTGATTTTACCTTGTGCAGGATTTTATTGAATTAGGCTTTGAAACTCCAAATTAAACCAATTAACAAGCTTTCAAAAGCCGTTGATGGATTTTTGGTTTGGCTTGTGATGACTTAGAGGTAATTTTCCTCAAATTTAACCCTATGCAAAAGAAACTACTACTGATAACTTTGCTCTTGCTTCAAATATATTCTGCAAAAGCCCAAAAGGAATACTATTTTCCCGGAGAAACCTTTTCCAACGATATTCCAAGTCCCTACACCTATTTGGGTTACCACGTAGGTGAATGGCATACCCGATATGACCGGCTCGTGGGCTATTTCCAGCTTTTAGCTGACAAATCTGACATGGCCGAACTCGTCACCATAGGTTACACCAACCAACTCAGGCCTTTGGTGGTCCTTGTTATCAGCAACAAGGGAAATATCACTGACCTTGAATCCATCCGAACCAACCACCTGAAACTGATAGACCCTACACTCCCCATGCCGGATGTGAGTAATATGCCTGCCATTATCAACCTTGCGTATAGCGTCCATGGTAACGAACCCTCGGGAGGTGAAGCTTCTATTCTGACAGCTTATTGGTTATTGGCTTCGCAAAGTGATTTGGCCAGAGAAATCAGGAACAACGCCGTTGTGATGATCGATCCTGCCATCAATCCCGATGGAAGAGACAGACATACCAATTGGGCCAATATGCACAAAGGAAACCCGCCGGTGGCTGACCCATTGGACAGGGAACACAATGAAATCTGGCCTTCAGGCCGAGTCAACCATTATTGGTTTGATTTAAACAGGGATTGGCTGCCTTTGGCACAGGTAGAATTACAAAACAAAATCGCCTGGTACCATACTTGGTATCCCAATGTGGTAGGAGATTTTCACGAAATGGGAACCAATGCCACCTATTTCTTTGAACCGACCAAACCATTTGGCAGTGAAAATCCTGTGATCCCAAGAAAAAACTATGATGAAATCAACAATAAGTTTGCAAGCTATTTTGCAAAGGCATTAGATGATATCGGAAGTTTGTATTGGACCAAGGACGTTTTTGACAACAGCTATCCGGGATATGGATCTACCTATCCTGATATCCAAGGTGGTTTGGGATTGGTCTTCGAGCAGGCAAGTTCGAGAGGTCACGTCCAAAGCTCACAACGTGGCGATATCACCTTTTCATTTACGATCCGAAACCAACTCAAAACGTCTATGGCCACCATGGAAGCCGGAGTCAAAGAAAGGGAATACATGCACCGCTACCTGCGGGAATATTTCCAAACAGCCATCACCGAATCCAATAAGGACAAATCAAAAGGCTACATTTTTGGGGATGAATACGATGAATCTAAGAACAGACTTTTCTTGAAGCTATTATTAGACCATAAGATCAAAGTACTTGAAAATGATAAAGATATAAATTCAGAAGGTAAGTTATTTAAAAAAGGAAAATCATGGATTGTACCTACCTCGCAACCCCAATATCGGATGGTCAGGACCATGTTTGAGAAGGTGACTACTTTTGCAGATTCTGTATTTTATGACGCTTCCTCTTGGACTATGGCTTTGGCATTCGGCATGCCTTATTCTTCCCAAGCTGTTGTTTCCGGAAAAGAGATTAAGGAATTGCCAAACCAAACTTTAGCCTTTCCTTCAGATGGAAAATATGTTGCCTACTTGGTTGATTGGTCGGATTATTTTGCAGCAAAATACCTTCACCATATCCAAACAGCCGGAGTCCATGTTGAAGTCGCCGCACAGGCATTCACTTCAAATACTGACCAAGGTTCGAAAGAATTCCCTGCAGGTTCATTGGTCATACCAACTGCTTTTCAGAAACTTTCCCCTGAAGAGTTGAATTATGCACTGAAAGAAGCTGCTGATTTTGCAGGACAAAATATTTATGCCAGCACGACAGGATTTAGCCTGAAAGGCATTGACTTGGGAAGCGGAAGTATTTCAGCCATTCAAAAACCAAAAGTTCTGATGCTGATTGGACAAGGAACTTCTCAGTATGAAGCGGGAGAAATCTGGCACCTGATGGACACCAAAGTCGGAATGCCGATAACCAAAGTGGACATGGGAATATTTGGAAGGGTAAATCTTTTTGATTTTACCACTTTGATCCTGCCTTCAGGGAATTATTCAAGTCTCTCTGCCCCACAAATTGCCCATTTGAAAGATTGGCTAAACAGAGGCGGCACGGTCATTTCGATTCGAACAGC
>JBBRFK010000060.1:0-18202 GCA_038224435.1 Cytophagales bacterium
AGCTCCAAAACAATACTGCTGTGACCGGGAAGTATAATTTTATTTCCTTCCTTTTTGGCTTCGCCAAAGGAATAAATTTCAGTGGGGAAATCCTCAGGGGCATCGATTTCAAGAGTTGCGGCGCCAAGGTTGTGGACGACAAACACCTCTTGCTCATCGTGCGTTCGGAAAAAAGCCATTAAGGCTTTGGGCAGTTTCCCTTCGTACAATTCCAAACTCCCCAAAGCCAAAGCCCTGTTGCTGTTTCGGAGTTTGATGATTTCTTTGTATTGGTTGAAATAGCTCGTGCTCATGGATTTTTGGATTGCAAGCGGTGTCACCATCTCATCATTTGAATAAATAGGTACTAACCACGTTGCCCTTCCTTTGTCATTGGCCTTCATGTCCCACAAGAAAGGCTCCCGGATATGCTCATCAGGCTTTTTTCCCAACATGCCGATTTCTTCTCCATAATACAGGTAAGGGGCACCCGGCATGGTCATGAGAATATTAATGGCCTGTTTCAATTTTTTGGGATTTTCATCTAAGGAATTGAGTAACCTAGGCTGGTCATGGTTGGATGAAAACGTCGCATCTATAAATTCATCAGTGATTCCATTATAAAAGTCCAACACCTCTTTTTGCTTTTTGGCAAGCAACATCCCATCCTCTTTTTTGAAAGATTCGATCAAAGTATAGTGAAAATCAAAGTTGAATAAAGCCGGCAATCCGGGTAAATAAGGAGCGACTATTTCCTTTTTGTCATAAACCTCTCCTACAAGGTAAATATCCGGCTTGATGGCAGTCATTTTGTCCCTAAATTCCTTCCAAAAAGCATGGTTGTCCGAAGGCCTGTCATCTGGAAAAATGTGCTTGGCTGCATCCAGTCTGAATCCATCTACACCAACTTCTTCTAACCAAAACCTACCGATTTCATAAATCTCCTCTCTTACTTTTGGGTTGTCAAAGTTGAGATCGGGCATGCCTCCATAAAAAAATCCATAATAATAATCCTCTCCCGCACCTGGGTCATGCCATTGCTTGACGTTGTCACTATCCAATGTGATCGTTTTCTTATTGATATAATCAGCGATCGTATCTTTTTGAGCCCATACGTAGTAATCTCTGAAAGGATTGTCCCTACCCTTTTGGGATTCCAAAAACCATGGATGCTTGTTACTCGTGTGGTTGATGATCATGTCGATCACTACCTTGATATCATTCTCATGGGCTTCTTCCAAAAATGCCTTAAAATCCGCCATCGTCCCATAATCAGGATGGATTTTTTTGTAATCGGTCACGTCATATTTGTGGTAACTCGGAGAAGGCATGATGGGCATAAACCAAATGGCGTTTGCACCCAATTCCTTTACATGGTCCAATTTCTTCCTCACCCCGTTGATATCCCCAATCCCGTCTCCATTAGAATCATAAAATGACTGTATAAATATCTCGTATGTGATACCTGCCTGAGGCCAATGGTTTTCGATTTTCTTTTCTTTCTTTCCTGAACATGATACTGCAATTACTGTCAAAATAAATAGAATAAATTGGAGTGATTTTATTTTCATAAGGCAACGGTTAAAATAGAAAAAGTCACATAAAGTGACTTTTTCAAGATTATTGATGGATAGAATTAGTTTCTGTTGATTGCATTCAGCATTTCAAAAGCCAGTTCCAATCTTTTCATAAAGGTTTCTTCGCCTTTTCTCAGCCAAACTCTAGGGTCGTAATATTTTTTGTTTGGACTGTCAGGACCTTCGGGATTACCAAGTTGGGACTGAAGAAATCCTTCATTGCCTTTGTAGTAATTTTTGATTCCTTCCCAGAATGCCCACTGTTGATCGGTATCAATGTTCATTTTCACAGAACCATAGCTGTTTGCTTCGCGGATTTCTGCCTCTGTTGAACCGGACCCCCCGTGGAAAACAAAGAACAATGGCTTACCCGTAGAACCGTATTTTTTGTTGATATAGTCTTGGGAATTTTTCAGGATAATGGGCTTGAGGGCGACATTTCCAGGCTTGTATACGCCATGCACGTTTCCAAAAGCAGCCGCAATGGTAAACAAATCATCTACCTCCTTCAGGTGCTCATAAGCATAAGCTACTTCCTCAGGTTGGGTATACAATTTGGAGCTATCCACATCAGAGTTGTCCACGCCGTCTTCTTCTCCACCTGTCACACCCAATTCAATCTCAATTCCCATTTCAAGTTTTTTGAATTTCTTGAAATACTCCACACAGATTTCGATGTTTTCTTTTACAGGTTCTTCCGAAAGATCCAGCATGTGTGAACTGTATAGCGGCTTCTTGTATGCTGCATAATATGCCTTTCCTTCTTCAAGAAGTCCATCTATCCAAGGAAGCAATTTTTTGGCACAATGATCGGTGTGTAATATTACCGGAACCCCGTATGCTTCAGCCATTCTATGCACATGCAATGCTCCTGAAATAGAACCTTGTATCGCTCCGATTTGATTTTGATTTCCTAAACCCTTACCGGCAAAAAACTGTCCACCTCCATTTGAAAACTGTATGATAACAGGAGAATTAACTTTTTTTGCAGTTTCAATGACCGCATTGACAGTGCTTGTATTGATGACATTGACCGCCGGCATCGCAAATTCGCTTTCTTTTGCATACGACAATAGGTCTTTGAGTTCTTCCCCGTACTTGACTCCTGGTTTGAATTTCATGTTGATTTAAAATAGGTTGATTATTTCTTTATAAACCGCTTTCTCAAAACTTGGCGGTTATCATTGATTTCAAAGATATAAAGACCTGCTGTAAATTTCTGTATGTCGACTTGCAAATTCTTGTCCACTCCCAAATATTCCTCCTCCCTGAGGATCTTTCCTGTGATATCCATGATCCTAAAATTCACTTTATTCATTGAAGATGGAATCTCGATGGTCAGCCTATTTTCCGCAGGCACAGGATATATTTTGAATTCAGATAGGTTTGGATTCTCCGGATTGATAGAAAGAATCGGATCCTGCAATATCTCACCCTCCGGCAAAGGAAGTTTTTTGTTGGTAAACATCAAGAACTCATTGCCCCTCAACCTGAATGTCCTAGAGGTTCCGCTTAGTACTATTTCTTCTCCTGTAAAAAAGTTGTACCAAGTTCCCGTTGAAGGGAATGTCAGGTTGGCATTGACAATATCAGTCAATCCAAAATTTCCGTAAAGCACCATTCGAAAATCCCCGTCTGTCAACTTGATGCTTTTCAACGGTTGAGTCAAGTCCAAGGTGGCATTTTGTGGATTGTTGAAAGCGTTGTTTGAGCTTTTGAGATCCATCATGGCTTTATACATGTTCAGCAACCGCTGTCTTTCGGGGTCATTCAAATATTCCCATTTAGTTGGCTTGATGCCAAGCCTGTCGTTGTTCAATTCCAAATCATAGCCAAATTCCTCAAATTGCCACAACATCTTGGGCCCGGGAATAGAGAAAAAGAAGGCAGCCATCAGCTGATTCCTGTTTACGCCATTGCTGAGTTGGCGGATATTGAGCGGAGAAGTCTGTCCCCAAGTGAGGGATTCCCACATGGTTCTTTCCTCATCATGGCTTTCCATATAGCTTACCAAAGTATTGTCATTCCAACCTCGGGTCTTAGAATATCCCCAATCAAAATTCCTTGAATTTCCTTTGGCGATATCCCGGAAATCAAAATTCATATTGCCCCAGAACATCATGCCGTAATTAGACAATTCTTTCTCTTCTGTATTGTCAGCAAAGTGCTCCAAAATCACATAAGCATCCGGATGTCCCTTTTTGATTTGGTCATAGATATTCTTCCAGATGCTGATCCTTGATGGATCATATTGTCCCCATAAACCTACGTTATCACCTGAGTTAGTTTGGGTAAATCCTTTGCTCAAATCAAAGCGGAAGCCATCTACTTTGTATTCGGTCAACCAATAATTATTGACTGAATCCACAAATGCTTTGGTGTAAGGACTCTCATGGTTAAAGTCATAGCCTACATTGAAAGGATGCTTTGGCACCCTGTTGAGCCATGGATTGTCCAAAGTAGGAGCACCGTAATCACCGTCATTGTACAACCTTACAAATGGACTCTGTCCAAATGCCTGGTTGAGGACCATGTCTAGGATCACAACTATCCCTCTTTTGTGGGCTTCGTCAATAAGTTCTTTCAAATGGTTTTTTGGACCGTAAAATTTGTCCACAGCAAAATAGAAAGATGGATTATATCCCCATGACAAATTTCCTTCAAATTCTTTGATCGGCATCAGTTCGATGGCATTGATACCGAGGTTTTGGAGGTAATCAAGTCTCTCCAAAACAGCTTTGAAAGTCCTTCTATCATCAAAATCTCTGACCAAAAGTTCGTAAACCACGAGTTTCTCCATGTCAGGTTTTTCATAATCCAAGTATTTCCATTGGTATTGATCCTGTGCGGTCTGAAGAAATGTGGCCTGAAATTCAGTTTTCCCTTTAGGATAGGGCTTTAATCCCGGGTATCTGTTTTGTGTAATGATCTCGTCATCGTGAAAAGGATCCGAAACCTTATCGGCGTAAGGATCCCCTATCCTGATATTTCCATCCACAAGGTATTGGAAAATGTATTCTTGCTTGGGAACAAGACCTGTCAACCTATACCAAAACAATTCCTTATCAGGGGTTTGCATCATCTGGTATTCAGGACGTACCTCCCAATTATTGAAATCCCCGATCACAAAAGCGTTCTTCTTGAGCGGTGCTTCCAACACCAAAACCACCTCTGTATCTGAAATATAGTTGATCCCTTTTCTTGCCCCTGTCGGCAGTGGGGATTGCGGGCTTGGCCCTACTACTGTCAATGTAATTTCGGAAGAATCCTCCTCTCCTGTTTTTACAGCTTTGGCAACTACATTGAAAGCTCCTTCAGTGTTGGCAAGGAAAGTATAACTCAAATTCTCTGCATCAGTCCCTGAAGCCACTGACACGCCATTAATTTCTAAGCTTAAATCCGCTTTTTCTGATGAAGCAATCCTTATTTCCTGAGACTCTCCCAATTCCAATAATTTGGAGGATGAGGGATTGGTGAATATTACCTCAAAGCCTTGGCTAAGGTTAATAAAAAAATCTCCACCTGTGTCGGTTTTGCCTTCCAATGAACCTGTAGCATTTCTGAAGACCATTCCCAGCCTGAATATTGTCTGACCGGCAGTAGGTTTGAAAAAATCGTTGGGTGTCAACTCCCATTCCCAAATATTTGGGGCTGTTTTGACCATCCTTGCATCAGGATTGGCTGTGCCCCAGGCAAAAGGAACAATCGCCCAAGTAGTGGAAGTCTGGCCTGCGACTACTGCTCCGATATGGATATAAACAGGTTCAATGTCTTTGAGGCCTGTGGTTCCTTTGGTAGCATCATAGATGATTTTGATTTTTTGGTCCGCACGGGGAAAAGCCGGTTGTGTGGTAACCTGGGAAAACACAAAGCTTATGTGGAAGAAAAATATGATCGAAAATATACTTCTGATTTTCATTGTATGCCTTTACTTAATATTGATTCCTAGTATATAAAAAATAAAAAGGCTACCCTTAAAGTAGCCTTTTTTGAAAGAGTAATATTAATTAACCTCCTATAAATATATATCTTCCATCAAGAGAGTTGAACCACATTTTATATGTGCCTGCTACAATCGGAATATTATCAGCACTTCCTAAAACAGTCTTTCCGGAGATGGGTGTTTTGGCTCCCCAATTATCCGTCCACGCATTATTTGCTCTGAACTTTATTTCTCCATTGGTTACAGTTGCAGTGACATACCAAAGGTGTTTGTCAAAAGTCAGGTTAGTCATTGCAGTACTGGAATCCCAACCTCCTGGCGTGGAATTTCCAATAATTCCAATGGTAGGATAAAACACGTTTGCCGTGCCGGTAAAAGGTACTAACGTGAAAGTATTCGCTGCAAGATCCATCGTGAAAACATAATATCCTGCTGTGGTGATCGCAAAAGCTCCCGGATCAGTTCCACCACCCGCATTAACAGAAACTGCTGAACCGCCATTTGTACCATATTGCGGCTGCCATTGACCTGTTTTTTCTAAAATTTTAAATTCCCCTACAGCGAAAAATCCAGTGTAAACAAAGAGGTCTTTGTTAGCCGGATCGCGAAACAATGCTGGGTTATTATTATCATTGCTCCATCCTGGTGCAGTTGCATTTCCTACTAAAAACATATTTCGAAGAATAACTACCTCCTTATATGCTGTGAGGGAAAGGGTTGTAGCGTTTCCTACCAAAGGGCTCAAACTCCTGTCAATAGTTGTTTTGAAACGAAAATCCACATTCCCAGCCACATTTGGCTCAAGACCTGCAGCAACTATTTTCTTATTCAGTTCATCGACAGTTATTTTTACTGTATCTGTTGTGGAAGTTCCAACTAGAGCGACCGTTGCGAAATTGGTTCCTCCTTTTGCCATTTCCAAAGTGTAGGTGTAAACCCCCTGAACACCAAAATCAGGGGTTGATGATCGAAAAAACAGGGTATCTGCTTTTTCAGCTTCTGTGAGCACGATGGCAGTTCCTGCAGCAGGACTTATAAGCGTTGATGCTGTCTGTGGTATAATCCTTGGCTCTTCTATAGGACTGCAGGACCACATAATGACGGGAAGCATAAATGCAACCCAGACTAATTTTGATAAACCTTTCATAAGTAATTGTTTTGGAATTTATTGTTTCAAATTAAATGGAATAAATACTATTAAATAATGACAAATTTCAATCGGACTTTATTAACATTTAAGTGTAAAAACCCATTATTAATCTACCATTAACAAATAATAGTGAATCATGAATGAATATGCAAACATTAGGTATAAAAAAGTTTACAAAAAAACATGCAAACGTCACCGCAAACGATTGCAATTTTTTTATATTTTAAATATTTATGTGGTTGTTGAGAAAAATCAATCTCGCTATTAGGAAAATAACTTATATCTTGGAGATGTGATTTAACAAACCAAATTATTCAAATTCTTAGAAAAATCTAATTTTCATGAAACCAGGTCAGGCCACCATAAAAGACATTGCTAAGGAACTAAATGTTTCCACATCGACGGTTTCCAGGGCATTGAAAGATTATCCCGGAATAAGTGATAAAACAAAAAGGAAAGTCAAAGAACTGGCAGAAAAGCTCAAATACCGTCCAAATGCAGTGGCATTGAGCCTCAGGAAAAGTAAATCCTATACCATTGGCGTCATCATTCCGGAAGTGGTCCATTTTTTCTTCTCTACAGTCATCAGCGGTGTGGAGGAAGTTGCTTTTGCAAACGGCTATAATGTGATCCTTTGTCAGACAAATGAAAAATTAAACCGTGAAAAAAGTAGTGTGGAAACCATGCTTTCCAATCAGATCGATGGGGTTTTGGTGAGTTTTTCCCGGGAAACAACCAACTTTGAACATTTCCAAAAAATGATTGATTATGGGTTTCCGATTGTTTTCTTTGACAGGATTCCTGATTTGGAAAATACCATCAACGTCACAGTCAATGATTACCAAGGAGCATACGATGCAGTAAAGCATTTGGTAGACCAAGGGTTCAAAAAAATCGTCCATCTTTCCGGCCCTGAAAATCTTACCATAAGCAAACAAAGAAAAAAGGGGTATTTGGACGCGCTTAGAGATTCCGGTATCGATGCCAATCCTGATTGGATTTTGGAGTGTCCCTACGGAACAGAAAAAGAAAGTATATTAATCACCACCGAATTGTTCAAAAACAATGAAAACAGGCCCGATGCGATATTCGCACACCACGATATAGTCGCTGCCGGTGCCATGATGGCGCTCAAAGCACTTGACCTGAAGATACCCGAAGATGTGGGAGTGGTTGGATTTTCAAATTGGCAGTTTTCTTCAATGATTGACCCACCCCTTTCCACCGTAGCACAGCCGGGATTTCAAATCGGCGAAACAGCGACCAAAATTCTGCTTGACCTTATCAACAAAAAATCCAATATGGAATCTTTTTCCCAAAACATAGTCTTGGATACTGAACTGTTGATCCGAAAATCGTCGGTAAAAGTGTGATTTTTCTATTCAAAGATATTTTTTTGTGCAATCGTTTGAACATGTCAATAAATTCAAAATAAGGGTTTTTTATAATTCTTGTGTGATTTATTTGGCTTATAGGGACGGTCAAAGAATTTTATCCTTTCACTTAATATCATAAATTAGTCCCCAACTCCATCTATTTGGAATAAAACCACAAGGCAAATTCAACAAATAAGAACTTATTAAAATGCCTCAACCCACCAACCAATTGAATTCATCCCAAAATCAGGCCATAGGGAATGTTCTTTCATGGAATAAAAAATCAAATGGGATACTTGGAAATACAGCCATATCCAACTTTGAAATCACCATTTTCAAAGAAGATACCTTCAGAATCCAAGTCAGCAGGGAAGCAAAGTATTCTCCCAACCCATACAGTGTAATATCAGGTCAGGGGGATGTAGATTATGAAATCTCAGAAGTAAAAGGGAAAATCTTTCTAAAAACTTCCAAAATACACCTTTCTGTAAACCTGAATCCATTTTTCCTGACCTTCCTCACACCAAATGGGGACATCATCAATCAGGACGATCCAGCTTTTGCAGTGTCATGGCTGGGTACTGAAGTCAGCAATTATAAGAAAGTACAGCCAAAAGAAAGGTTTGTTGGCTTAGGCGAAAAAACCGGGCATCTTGAAAGGTCAGGCCGGGCTTTTACCAATTGGAATACGGATTATTTCGCTTACGGCATTGGGGATGATCCCTTATACTTGAGCATTCCCTTTTACATCGGCGTCCATAGTGACTTGGCTTATGGTATATTTTTTGACAATACCCATAAATCTGTTTTCAATTTTGGGGCATCAAACAACCGATTTATCTATTATTCAGCAGATGACGGTGACATGGATTATTATTTTTTTCATGACGATTCGGTGGCAAAAATCATCAGTTCCTACACAGATTTGACAGGAAGAATGGAAATGCCTCCCATGTGGTCCTTGGGATTTCAGCAATGTCGGTATTCCTATTATCCTGATTCTGAAGTTTTGACTTTGGCCAAGACTTTTAGAGACAAAGACATGCCTGCGGATGTTATTTACCTTGATATCCACCATATGGAAAAATACAAGGTATTTACTTTTGACAATGAAAAATTCCACGATCCAAAATCAATGATTAAAGCCCTGAAGGAAAAAGGGTTTAAAGTTGTGGTGATCATGGATCCGGGGATAAAAACCCAAAAAGGCTATTTTCCTTATGATGAAGGCAAGGAAAAAGACTTATTTGTCAAATATCCGGACAATGAAATTTACGAAGGACAGGTTTGGCCGGGATGGTGTGCCTTTCCGGATTTTACCAAACCTGAAACTCGGAAATGGTGGGCAGAAAAAATGGCGTTCTATGAAGAAGCCGGCGTTGATGGCTATTGGACAGACATGAATGAACCAGCTTCATGGGGACAGTTTACGCCCAATTTGATCAATTTTTCTTATGAGGGAGAAATCGTAAGCCACAGAAAAGCCAGAAATGTCTACGGATTCCAGATGGCTAGAAGTGCTAAAGAAGGCTGTGAACTGCAAAGACCTGAAGAGAGACCTTTTGTGCTTACCAGGTCAGGGTTTTCCGGTATACAAAGGTATGCTGCAGCTTGGACGGGAGACAATGTAGCTAGTGAAGAACACATGATGGCAGGCGTCAGGTTGGTAAATAGCCTTGGTCTAAGCGGCGTGGCTTATTCAGGCTATGATGTAGGCGGGTTTGCCGGTGAAGCGACCAAATCCCTGTTTGCAAGGTGGATGACTATTGCAACTTTTGCACCATTATACAGGGCACATTCCATGATCAACAGCAATGATTCTGAACCTTGGGCTTATGGTGAAGAAGTAGAGGAGATTTCGAGGAATTACATGAAACTCCGGTACATGATGCTTCCAATGATTTACAGCAGTTTTTATAAAAGTACCCAAACGGGACTTCCCATTGCAAAAAGCCTTGCTGTAGATTATCCGCATGACAAATACATATATGAAAGCGCATTTGAAAACCAATACTTTTTTTGTGACAGCCTTTTGGTTGCACCTGTAGAAAGTTATAAGGAGATCACAAAAGTTTACCTTCCTGAAGGTGAATGGTATTATTTATTTGATAATCAGAAATATATAGGAAATCAGATCATCTATCAGGACTGTCCTTTGAATTACCTTCCTGTCTATGTCAAGGCTGGATCCATTTTGGCTTTCCAATCCGAGGTTTCCTTTACGGGTCAAAATCATGATGGCATACTCCGGCTTCATGTTTATTCAGGAAAGGATGCATCGACATACCTTCATTATGAAGATGATGGCATCAGTCCTGATTATAAAAAGGGTAATTTTTTAAAGCGGGAAATAATTTGGGATTCTGGATTGGGAAAATTGTCATTCGAAAAAACTGAAGGTATTTACAACTCCAAATTCAAAAAGATTAAAATTTATTTTCATGGATTAAAAGTAAATTCTGCCAGCATCAATGGAAAAGTGGAACAGGTAAAAAAAGTTGATTTTGCTTACTTGAAAAAACTGACAGAATTTGATCCCCTACCTGACAACAGTCACCGGTATCTGGAAATAAAAAATGCTCCTACTTTCACCTTTGATAACATGACAGAAGCATTTGAAATAGTAGTTCTATAGACCCATCAATGTCAATATTTTCTAAGATCTTAACCCAAAATAATGCAAGCAGTCGATAAAAAGCCAAGGCTCAGTTTTTGGCAGATATGGAACATGAGTTTCGGATTTCTAGGTATTCAATTTGGATTTGCGTTACAGGGAGGATTTATGTCCCGTATTTTTCAAACATTGGGGGCTGATAAAGACGCCATTCCTATGTTGTGGATCGCGGCTCCTTTGACTGGCCTTCTCGTGCAGCCAATAGTCGGATACCTCAGCGACAGGACTTGGCATCCGAGATTCGGCAGGAGAAAACCGTTCTTCCTGATAGGAGCTGTTTTGAGTACCATAGCCCTGTTTTTTGCGCCCTACTCCTCAGCTTTGTGGATGGCAGCAGGAGCACTTTGGATTCTTGACGCCTCGATCAATATCAGTATGGAGCCTTTCAGGGCTTTGGTAGCGGACAAACTTCCTGAAAGTCAGCGTTCCTATGGATTTGTCGTTCAGACGCTTATCATTGGTATTGGCACTTGGGTGGCGAGTAATTTACCTTGGTTGATGACCCAGATAGGAGTTCCAAATACCGCAGAGCCAGGTGTGGTACCTGATTCAGTCAAGTTTGCATTTGCAATCGGTGCTGTGGTCCTTTTCGGTTCAATTTTATACACTATTTTGACTACTGACGAATATCCACCTGAGGACCTTGATGCTCTCAAAAAAGAAAATGAAGAAAGTAAAGGAATCTTGAATGGGTTTAAAGAGATATTCAAGAACATTTCAGGTATGCCCAAAGTAATGAAACAATTGGGAGTAGTACAGTTTTTCTCTTGGTTTGCCTTTTTCACAATGTGGAGTTTTGCTACGCCCGCCATCACAGAACATATTTTCAAAGCCACCGATACCACTTCCCAAATGTATAACGATGCTGCCGACAGTGTAGGTAATTACCTGGGAACATACGGATTGGTCTCCATGTTTTTTGCGCTGATCCTTGCCTTTGTTACGAGCAGAATCAAAATCAACAGAAAGCTACTTCACATGTTCAGCTTGATAGCAGGAGGTTTGGGTTTTATCATGATCTACTACATCTCCGAACCATGGATGCTTCACCTTTGCTTTGCATTGGTGGGGATTGCTTGGGCAAGTATCTTATCAATGCCCTATGCGATGCTGTCGAGTGCCGTCAATCCAAGGCAAATGGGCGTATACATGGGTATTTTCAACATGTTTATTGTGGTACCACAAATTGTTGCCGCCTTGGGCGGTATCAATTTCATGTATAAGTTTTTGTTTGGGGAAGAGGTAATCTTTACCATGGTATTGGCGGGATGTTCCTTGATCGTAGCGGGATTGAGCAACCTTTTCATTACCAACAGGAATGCCACCCATGACATTTAGAGACCATTTATATCATAAGAATACAATACCGCTATTTTCTGATAGCGGTATTTTTGTTTGGCCCAAATACCTAAAAATGAAGAAAATAACCATCACAGGAGTACCGGAACACTTTAATTTCCCTTGGCTACAAGTGGTTGCAAAACAGCCTTTTTTGGCAAAAGGCATTCATTTGGAGTGGATTGACGAGCCAAAAGGTTCCGGAGCGATGAACAAATCCCTACGCGAAGGGACGACCGATATGGCTATTGTTTTGACTGAGAGTTTTATCAAAGACAAGATCGAAGGAAATCCTGCCTTGATTATCGGATACCATGTCGAGTCCCCACTTGTCTGGGGGATACATAGCTCGGTAAAATCTGAAATCAAGGACATTTCAGAACTTGGCCATGGACAGTTTGTGATCAGCAGGTACGGATCAGGATCTCATCTGATGGGATTTTTATTGGCTAAAAGAGAAGGATGGGATTTGGAAAAACTTGATTTTGAAGTAGTCGGGGACCTTGAAGGTGCCAAGGAAGCCTTACAGGATGAAACACTTAAACTTTTTCTTTGGGAAAAGTTCACCACAAAACCTTTGGTAGACCTTGGAATTTTTAACCGGATAGGAGAAATCCCAACTCCATGGCCCTGTTTCGTCATGGTAGCCAATCCGGAAATATTGGAGGAACATCTTGGCATTATCGGAATTCTTAGGGATATGGTTTATCAGGAATCTACTACCCTTCTCAAAAAGTCAGAATACCCTTTATTACTAAGCGAAAAATACAAAATCAAACTGAAAGATATTGAATCGTGGCTTAGTCAGACGAGCTGGGCCCAAAATAGCCGGATTTCCAAAATTTCCCTTCAAGAAACTATGGACATATTGAAGGATTTGAACCTTATAGAGAAAACAATGGAACCGGAGGATTTGGTGGTTAAACCACTTGTTGTGCTTTATTGACAGTGACACTCTGGAGCAACAAAATGGCAGTGGTGCCTTCACCTTTCTTGCTTTCAAGCATCAGGGCTCCACCCATCAATCCCAAAAATTCTTTACAGAGATTCAATCCAAGTCCTGTTCCTTTTTCTTTATCTGTCCCTACACTTGATTCCAACAAAGAAACCTGTTGGTTGAGAATGGTATCCAACTGGATTTCACTCATACCCAAGCCAAAATCCTGGATGACAAGTTTTATAAAATCCCCTTCCTTTTGGGAGTAAATATCAATATTGGATCCCTTTCTAGAAAACTTGATGGCATTACTCAGGAGGTTTCGGATAATCAGCTGGAGCAAGTCCTGGTCAACAAGGGCAATTTCCTCGATAATATTGATGGTGATGGTGATTTCTTTGGAATTGGCTTGGTATTGTAAAAGCTCCAAACTGGGCCTGATCACTTTTTTGATATTGGTCGGAAGCAATTGTACCTTAAATCCCTCCATTTGGGATTTGGACCAACTCAGGATATTGTCGATATTTTCGTAAAGCCCATCGACATTTCTCTTGAGGATATGTGATATCCCGTCAAATTCTTCTTTGCTGAGTTCTTGGGAATGAAGCAGGTCCAATACGCCTTTCAACTGGGCAACTGGGCTTTTTAAATCATGTCCAAGGATAGAAAGGATTCTGTTTTTACTCCTATTTGATTCAGTTAGTTCAGCTGATTTCTTCTGCAATTCTTTTTTCTGCTCTTCTAGTATGATCCGCTTTACCTGAAGACGCTTATTTGCCTCCTGTTTCTTCTTGAAGATGATGCTCATCCAAAATAAAAGACCAAGGGAAACCACAGTAAATACGGCAAACATGATCCATATTTTATTGAAACTTTTGATTTCAAGTTCTTTTAATGAGTTCTGGACCTTTAAAAAATTAATTTCAGCATCTGATTTTTCTACCTCAAATTTTGCCCGAAACAATTCCATCATTTCTTTACTGGCTGCGGCTTCTCTTTCTGCATTCAGTTCGGTAAAGGCTTTTTGGTATTTGAATGCCAATGGGATATTTCCCCTTGAGTCGTAAATTTTGGTCAATACTTTATAGGTTTCCACCAATTCATCCAAAAAACCGTTTTCTTTTGAAATCTTAAGTCCACGGTTTAGGTATTCAATGGCTTTGGAGGAATTCCCTTTGATAAAATAGGCATTTCCCAAACGGTGTAATACTGAAGCCTCAGAGGTTTTGATCTGTTCAGGACTGGATATTTCAAGTGATTGCTTATAACTTTGGATGGCTTTATCAACCTCTCCCCCGCCGAGATAAATGTCACCGAGCACCCTGTGGGTAAAAGTGATGGAATATTTTTCGCCAAATTTATCATTGGATTCGATCGCTTCTTTTGCAAACATATAGGCAGAATCCAAATCTCCGTTCAGCGAATAATTCAAGGCGAGGTTGTTGAGACTTCTAATAATCAGGTAATGATCATTTACTTCTTTTCCTAACCTATAACCTTCTTTAAAATCTTTGATCGCTTCATCATTATTATCCTGGCTGTTATACAAAGAACCAAGATTGTTCAAAGCCATTCCAAGTTCTGTTTTGTAATTTTGAGCCAAGGCTATCAAATAGGAATCTTTAGAATATCGAAAAGCTTTGTCCCAAACCCCAAGCCTGAAAAAAATCCAACCTAAATTGCCTTTTGCCCTGCTGATTTGGAGGCTGTCATTGAGCTCAAGTGACAATTCCTCGGCCCTTTGTCCCCAAACCAAAGCCTGCTGCAAATCTTTTTCCCTTGTTAAAAATGAAAGATAATTCAATGCATTCACCCTTTCTTCTCTTGATACTTGATTGGAAAGTAGTTTGTTTAAGCTGTCAATCTCATTGATTTGGGCAAAAAGGGACGAACCTAAAGAGCAAAAAATTATAATAAATACAATTGCTTTTTTCATTTCGAAAAATTATTTGTCAGGGATAAACAGGGATAATATTAACAAAAAAATATGGACAACCAAGTCTTTAAATAATTATCATTTTCCGTTTGCTCTAAATGCAATTGGGTCAGACTGTGAAATAGGGTAATTGAGGGCATATCCATTTGCCTGAATATCACCCAACAACCTCAACCCTGCCACATGTGGAGTAGCCATTGAAGTACCGGATTCATACCTGTATTTTCCCCTTAAGGTAGTGGAATACACATTGACCCCCGGCGCGGCAAATTTGATAGGAAAACCAAAATGGGAAAACCAAGCGAACTTATCTAAGGCATCAATCGCAGAAACTGTTATTGTAGAATCACCATTGACACGGGCAGGACTGAATGAAATGGCAGGAAGCCGGGAATTTCCAGAGGCGATCACCATCCAAATCCCTTTGCTGTTTGAGGCATTCAAAACAGCTTCATCTATGGCCCTACTCCTATCAAATCCACCAAAACTCAAATTTGCCACATCTCCTTTCTTTCCAACTTTACCGACATGGTCAATGCCTGCAATCATTCCTGAATAGGTATAATTTGCGAATGGACCATAAAAAATCTTCACTGGAATCAAAGATGCACCGGCAGCAACTCCAACCACTCCGAATAGATTGTCTTTGGCACCAATGGTTCCGGCGACATGCGTTCCATGACCATGTTCGTCATTTCCACAGTTTTCTGCATTGTGAGGATAGGCCTCAAAGGCTTTGTTTTTTGCGACATTGAGGTCAGGGTGGTCTAACTGAATGCCTGTATCTATTACAAACACACAATTTTTACCGTTATATGCAAAAGGGCCTCCAACCCTTTTTATCCCCCAAGGAACTACCTGGGTATTAATGGGATCAGATTCCCCCTTGACAGGTGCCTTTTCTGAAAGTTTTCCCAGCATACCCTTCCTGTCCTGCTCCACATACTTTACCAAGGGATCGTTTTTGATTTCCTCAAGTTTACTTTTGTCTATAATGGCGCAAAATCCTATCAATACAGATGAATAAACCCTTTCGAGGTTGGTTTCTGAAATCCGGTATTTTGACAATAAATCCACGGCTTCCCTTCTCATCATGGCTTCATTGAATCCAATGTTACCATCAATCAACCTTCCTGAAACATTATCCTCATTCAACACAACGATATATTGGTCTTCAACAAGTTGGGTTTGGGCAAAAGAGAAAACCTCCAATGATTGGACTGGTTCTAGCTCAGCGATTTCTTCTTGAGAACAAGAAATAACCAAAATGAGTGAGAAAATTTTAATAAATCTGAATGTCGGGTGAGACCTCATAAGTTTATTTTTGCCTGATACTAGGGCAAATTTACCAGAAATGTAATAATTTTTTTCATATCTGAAGGATTGTCCGGATTAAGTTTTTTTTCTTTCATGAATTCCTTCAATTCACCATTTCTATTTCCTGCCCATTCTTTCATTCCTGCGCTGTTTGTTTTGATTTCCATGGTGTTCATACCTTCCAACTTGAAGTACTTGATGTCGTGTCGGAAAGTGTCGTATTGTGGACCAGAATAGCCGTCACGCTGACCGCTTGGACGTATCAGAGTTTTTTTGTGGGAGGCGATATATTTTTCTCCATCTTTTTCATAAAGCATTTCGACGAGCTGCGGTTTGCCTTGCAGGTATTCCATTTTGAAGCTTCTCTTTTCTTCTCCGGGGATCTCTATCCATTCCCAGTTTCTCACCAACAAAGGCTCAGAATCTTCCCCACCCGTTTGGATATAGACTTCGTTTTTTTCCAATAAAATATTGAAAGGAATCTCGCTGTAATCCTTTCCGCCAGAAAGCCCTATTGTTCCCAATGGTGGAATGTCAAACAAAAAGGGAGTGCCCTTCACACCATCACTTTTGGGATTGATCCTGAAAGTCCCCAAATACTGTTGCTGCGGACTTTTTATTGTTTGGCCTGTTTGACTTTTCGCAGGATGGATAGAACCCAAACCGATAAAAACGAATAAGAGGAAAGGAATTGCGCTTTTCATGATTTACTATATGAAAGGAAGATAATCTAATTTACCCAAACTATTCCCAATTATAAAAAACTTCCGCTCTCCGATTATATAATTACTTTTGCAGCATGAAAGAAACCATTCTCTCTCTCTCCCCGCAGTATTGGGAAGATTATGAATTGATTGATACCGGTGGATTTGAAAAACTGGAAAGGTTTGGAAATTATATCCTCAGCCGTCCCGAACCCCAAGCGATCTGGGACAAAAGTATGCCCGAATCAGAATGGAGGGAAATGGCAGATGCCCATTTTGCTAAGGAAAAAAACAATCCTGAAAAAGGCCAATGGAATGAACTGAAAAAAATTCCACACAATTGGCAATTGGACTACAAAAACCCAGACGGTCTCAAAATGAAACTCAATCTGGCAATGACGTCATTTAAGCATATCGGACTTTTTCCTGAACAAGCAGTAAACTGGGACTATATTTCTGACACGCTGAAAAGTTTTCCCATAAAAACCCCTAAAGTCCTCAATTTATTCGCTTACACAGGTGCAGCCTCAGTGGCGGCAAAAGCTTGTGGGGCGGATGTCACACATCTTGATTCTGTCAAGCAAGTCGTCACCTGGTCCAAGCATAATATGGAATCCTCAGGTCAGGAAGGTATCCGTTGGATTGTAGATGATGCGATGAAATTTATCCGAAGAGAAGTCCGACGGGGAAACAAGTACCACGGGATTATCCTTGATCCGCCGGCTTATGGCCGTGGCCCGGACGGGGAAAAATGGATTTTGGAGGAGCAGATCAATGAAATGCTGAAACTCTGTGCAGAACTCTTGGATCCGGATCATCACTTTCTGATCCTGAATATGTATTCTCTCAGTTTCAGCTCAATGATCGCTGCCAACCTCGTCAAATCCAACTTTCAAGAAGTCAACAATGCCGAGCATGGCGAGTTATACCTTGTAGACAGGTTTGAAAAAAACCTTCCTCTTGGGATTTTCTTTAGGTTTAGAAAGGGTTGAAAGTTGTAGTGGTTGTAATTGTTCCGCCACGGCGGACAGATGTAATGGTTGTCAGCTTTGCGTGTCATGGTTATCGGGTTTTCAAGTTCTCAAGTTTGGGAATCCGTCATTCTGAGTGAAGCGAAGAATCTCTTTCCTTGGTTGTAATTGTTCCGCCACGGCGGACAGGTGTAATGGTTGTCAGCTTCGCACCTGAATGCCGAAGGTAGGTTGTCATTGTTGTCATGATTAAACAATATTAGCCCATCTTAGTACTTTGTTCACAATACATTGATCCCA
>JBBRFK010000061.1:0-18200 GCA_038224435.1 Cytophagales bacterium
TTGTAATGATAAAGTGATAAAACCAATAGTTAACATGAAAAGAATTCTCTTATTTCTTACTGCTTTAGGGCTTATTAATACTTCAGATTTACTAGCCCAAAATACTGAAAAGCCTTCCCGATGGGAGATCGGGGTAGATGCACTTTCCTTGATTGACCAAAATGAATTACCACCTTATTCGCTGTTTGGAAGGTTTTTGCTCAATCCTGAAGGAAAGAAGCAAATCCATCTCAGAACCCGGATCGGATTTGAGCGGTTCAATCTGTTAGACTCTTCATTTTGGTTTGGTTCTATTGGATTGGATTACCGGATAACTTCATTTTTTGCCTCTTTGGGTATCCAAAAGGAAATCATGGCATTTCCTAAAGGAGCCTTGTATGTTGGAGGGGATATAGGATTTTCAAGGGCAGAGGATGTGAAAGAATGGACGGATGCCGGAACCACAGGAAGGGAAGGCTTTGAGAATTTTACTGAAACCAAATGGAGATTATCGGGAATATTGGGATATACCCACCAATTGGGACGGAATTTTGCCATCTCCTTGGAATCAAGTCTGCAAGGAACCAATACCAAGCAAAATTGGGATAAAGACTACATCAACTTTGTAGTAATTGGGCCAGAACCGGAAATAGTGAATGAACAAAAATCCATAGAAACTTGGAACACCAAAGTACAGCCCTTTTACCAATTGCTGTTAACTTATAGGTTTTAATCCCCTAAGCATCCTTAATCCAAAAAGCCCTTCTGAGAATCTCGGCAGGGCTTTTTGGATTTAAATATCAGGAAATGATCTTTTAAATACGGTTGTAAGATTTGGGTAATTTTACTACTAACAATCTCACCCAAAAATCTGCAAGATTTGCGTATTCTCAAGGAAGTACCAAGCAAAAAAAATATTCAGCGCCATGGCCGAAATCCTGTTCATCCACATCGCCCAGCTGTAGTTGATGTATTTTTCTTCGTTTTTTTTGACAAAATAAAACCAGATCAGGAAAAACAAAATCACCGGAAGCATGGCTGCCAAAAAGCCATAAAATGAATTTTCCTGATTTTTGCTTAGGAAAAACCAGCTGAAGCAAATTCCTGTGACCATAAACCAAAGGCTCGAAAAGAGGAAAGTCCCCTTTATCCCGAGTTTGAGACTCAAAGTAATGTCTCCCCGCTTTGCATCCTCTTCATGCTGATATACCTGCGTCAGTGGATAAGAACCCCAAAGCATCAGACTTGTCAACAAGCCCGGAATGATGACATGGCTTTTGGTAAAAACGGCCCAACCAAAATCGCTCAATCCGGCATAAGCCATGCAGAAAGTGAAGCATCCCTGAAAGAATCCTGCCACGATCCAGCTTGCGTACGGATATTTTTTGAGCCGGATGGAAGGATGACTGTACGCCATAGAAACCAGGCTATACGCCAATAGCATGCTGCTGAATTGCCAATTGATCATCAATCCCAGTCCGAGTGAGATCGCAAAAAATGTCAAGGATAAAAAATAAAGTCCCTTGGTGACCTTGGGCGGATGGCGTAATCCGCCGATGCTTTTTTCATCTTTGTCAAAGTAGGAATTGTAGCCATTGCTCGAAGGGTATAAGAACAGGTGCAGCGCAACCAGTACAATCAGCATTCTTCCGGGATTGAGGTTGGGTGCAAAGGCCAAAGCAAAAATGAATATCGGGAGGAGATAGAAGGAAAAAGGTATTCTGAGATGCTTCCAATTTGACAGTTTAAACATATATTACTTTGGATTTTTAACTTTTGGGAATAGGGATGGTTATCTTTCAGGTATCCCAAGTTAGAAAAAACTAAGGGTAAATAAATATTGTTATTCACAGCTTATCCTTTTGATAGGCTTTAATTGGAAAAATGGACCGATGACCCACCTCCGGTAGGCATGCCGATTTACCAAACCCTGTAATTAATCCTAATTTTAGCTTTTATACATGATTTGTTTTGGTTTTACCTTTTATTGGCACTATTTAAGCAATACAAATAAATAAAATCAATGAACAACCACATCGTAAGTATCGGAACAGCCAATCCGGGAAATCCTGTTTCCCAGACTCGGATCGGGGAATTTATGAAAATGGCCCATGGATTGGATGTTCAGGAATCAAGGAAATTAAATTTTGTGTACCGGCAGACCGGAATCGAAAACAGGTATAGTGTCCTTGAGGATTTTAACCATACCGATCCTGACAACTTTAGCTTTTTTCCAAAAAATAAGGATTTAGAGCCCTTTCCAAGTACAAAAAGCAGGATGGGGGTTTTTGAAAAGTCTGCCTTGGGATTGGCGGTCACGGCAGTGAATGATTGTCTTGGGAATACAAATATCCAAGCCAAGGAAGTGACCCACCTGATTTTGGTCTCCTGTACAGGGATGTTTGCGCCTGGTCTGGACTTGGGGATCATCCATGCACTTGGCTTGCGAAATGATGTGGAGCGCTACGCCATCCATTTTATGGGTTGCTACGCTGCCTTCAATGCCATCAAGATGGCGGACAGATTTTGTGACAGCGATCCGGATGCCAAAGTCTTGGTGATCGCTATCGAGTTATGTACCATTCACTTTCAAAAACAATATACAGAGGACAACCTTTTGGCCAATGCGATTTTTGGAGATGGGGCAGCAGCGGCCTTGATCCGGCGCTCACCGGTAGGATTGAAGATCAAAAAATACCACAGCCGGGTTTTCAAAGAAGGGGAGACCGACATGGCTTGGTCGATCGGGGATTTTGGTTTTGAAATGAGACTGAGCAAATATGTGCCCGAATTGCTTTATAAAGGGCTGAATGAAATCCTCGGTTACCTTGAAGAGATTTTCCAACTGTCGAAAATCAAAAATTTTGCTATCCACCCCGGGGGAAAGCAAATCCTCCAAAAAGTGGAAAACGCTTTTCAGATTTCTCCGGAACAAAATCTGCCTTCCCATCAGGTATTGAAAGCTTTTGGCAATATGTCCTCAGCCACGATTCTTTTTGTACTCAAAAAATGGCTCCTTGATCCCGAATCAAAGGGAGATATTTTAGCAATGGGATTTGGTCCGGGACTGACTTTGGAAACACTTTTATTGGAAAAATAATGGG
The DNA here is from genome assembly GCA_038224435.1 of Cytophagales bacterium. Taxonomy (GTDB): domain Bacteria; phylum Bacteroidota; class Bacteroidia; order Cytophagales; family Cyclobacteriaceae; genus Cognataquiflexum. The sequence goes on from JBBRFK010000061.1 coordinate 3,084, forward strand.
GAAGTTCGATCAGCGCTGCTATGACAAGGAAATCATGGATGACCTTGAGGTCGGAGGAGAAATCCTGGAACAGACCCTGCGGGAGCTCCGTACCATCAACCGGTTTTTGGGAGGCAACCATGTCACTACTTCCGGATTGGAGATTCTTCTTGGTCAGGACCAAATCCGGGAATATATCATTGCAGACATAGGTTGTGGCGGAGGGGACATGCTCAGGGTCATGGCAGATTGGGCTTCAAAAAATGGTTTTAAGTGTAAGTTTCTTGGGATTGATGCCAATGACCACACCATCGGCATGGCCCGGGAAAATCTTAAAAATTATTCCAATATCAGTTTTTTGACCCAAAATGTTTTTGACCAAAAATTTGAAGAGATCAAAGTGGATGTGGTTACCTGTACACTATTTACCCATCATTTTACAGATGAGGAACTTATTTTTCTTCTGAGGGTTTTCAAAAAGGGCGCTTCTTTGGGCATGATCATCAATGACCTTCACCGTCATCGATTGGCATATTACAGTATTAAGCTGTTGACGAGCTTGTTTTCCAGATCCCCGATGGTTCAAAACGATGGGCCTCTTTCTGTTCTCAGGGGTTTTTCGAGGAAAGATATCAAACGTGTTTTACAAAAGGCAGGGATGGGAGCCTTCCAAGTCCAATGGAATTGGGCTTTCCGTTGGAGGGTGATTTGCAGATTCGTTTGAATTTTCACCAAAAATCATATTGAAAACCAAAATTTAATTACGCATGGAAGAGTATGGAGTTGATTTAAAGACATTGGATTTAATCAAACATCAGGCGGTTGACCTTGCCTTTGAGGTAGGACCAAAATTATTATTGGGAGTCATCATCTATCTGGTGGGTCGGTATTTGATCAGCTTGGTCCAAAAAATCATGGGCAAAGCTTTTGAAAAATCTGAGGTGGATGCCTCCTTGGCCACTTTTTTGAAAAGCTTTGCAAAAGCAATCCTTTGGGTCCTTTTGCTGATCACTATTGCCACTACATTGGGAGCGGAGATGACCTCTTTTGTGGCTATTCTTGGTGCAGCAGGTTTGGCTGTAGGTTTGGCTTTACAGGGTTCATTGGCCAATTTTGCAGGCGGAGTTTTAATCCTGATGTTTAAGCCTTTCAAAGTCGGAGAAACAGTGGAAGCACAAGGAACCACCGGTGAGATAGAGAGTATTGATATACTTTACACCAAAATCCGGAATTTTGACAACAAATTGGTTATAGTTCCAAATGGAATATTAGCAAATAACCTGATTATTAATTATTCCCAGAAGCTCACCAGAAGGGTGGATTTGAAAGTTGGTGTAGCCTATGGGACTGACATCAAGAAAGTCAGAAAAATCATCCTTGACATTTTGAATAAAGATGAAAGAATTCACAAAGAACCTGAGGCAGTCGTTTATTTTGGCAATTTTGGAGACAATTCTTTGGACCTCACCATCAGGTGTTGGGTGGATACGGAAAATTTGTGGCCAGTGTATTGGGAAACTATGGAAGCGATTAAAGAAGCTTTTGACGAAAACCATATTGGAGTTCCTTTTCCCCAAAGAGACATCCACCATTTTTATCCGCAAGGACAGAAATAAAAAAAGGCCGGAAGTCCCGGCCTTTTTCATTGGTTGAATTTCGAATGATTGTCCTTTCCCAAAAAATTTATGGTTGAAGGTTCAAAAATCCTTTATTGATTGCTGTCAGTGGTCCTGAACTATCAATCAATCAAATTTTACGGATACTGTTTTTGCGTTGTGTGTAACTGTGGCGGATTTGTCACAGTCACCTGCGCCATAATTTATTAGATAAATTTGGTTACCATTCAGGGTAAGCGAAACTATCCCATAAGAAGGAATCCAGTTTCCTTTGTCTGTACACGCCTGATTGAAAACCAATTTTTCCTCGATAATGGACATAAAAGGCACACCAAGTCTTGTCACACCTCCGCCACCTCCAGTTACTTCCAATTTAAATCCACGGGCGTCTGTAGGCAGGTATAGTTTTTTGATCTTTTCACCTTCGAGGGTAGCAAATGTGCCATCCGGCCAGGTCACTTTTCCTGCTGAAATCACAGTTTCGAACATGAAATAGTTTCCTTCTGCGCTAAATCCACGGTGAATGAGTTTCCTACGGCCTTCAATTTTGAGGCCATTGACCTCATAGCCATCAAATGCAACCGTGATTTCAGTTCCCTCCTCGTAAGACAAGGCAGAAAAATAAACCATGATCTTTCCTTTTCGCGTGATTCCTTTTGGACTTGTACATCCGGCGCCAAAATTGATGACGATCGCCTTGTTGCTTGGGAAAAAATCGACTTTCGTATTCGAGCAGTAATCGCTTTCCAGACCGAGCTGAGTTCTCATATCCAGACCATTGCTTTGCATCGCAGAAAGGGTAAAAAGATCTGCTTCATCAAAAGCCGCATTAACTTGTGCCTCTTCATTTAGGACAGCAGTGTCCTGTTGGGGCAACAGTTCTTCCGTTTGTTCACAGGAAAAAATCAATAAGATGATTCCTAGGGCAAACAGGAAAGTAGGGATTCTTGGGTGATTTACTTTCATGGGGATTAAGTTTTATGAATGAAAGTAAAGCAAAAAAAACCGGAAGATTATTCAGCTGATGAAGAAATTTTTCTTGTTTTTTTCTCCTTATCCATTGAATTTGAGGCACATCCAATATTCTTGGTAAGAGATACATTTTCAGGTATGCCACCGAATCCTTCCGAAAAATCCCATTCTTCAGCCAAATTCTCTTTTGGGGATTTTTGCGGTTTGTCCTGTTTTTTCTTTGCCATGATTTTACCCTAGATAGGCCAGTTGTCTTTAAATGTTTCCCCGTTCAGGAAATCTGCAAGTTCGTAAGTATCCAATAAACAAGCTTCAAGTTCCCGCACAATCTGATCCTTGTCCATGTCTTGCCCGATGATGACTAACTCATTCATTCTGTCTCCAAAGTTTTTATCCCATTTAGAGTCAATATAATCCCTGTTTTCTATATAAGAAGGATACATCATTCTTTCTTTGTAAAGCATGCTCGCCCACCAAACGCCAACTGGATCTGCTTTGACCGATCCACCTGCCTGCGACCAAGAAATAGCTTGGTCTTTTCTTGATGCAATGTAAAATAGCCCTTTGCTTCGGAGGATGCCAGAAGGCCAGGATTCTGAGATATAAGACCAAAACCGCTGCGGATGAAAAGGCCGCTTGTCTCTAAAAACAAATGAAGAAATACCATATTCCTCTGTCTCAGGTGTGTGGTGACTCTTTTGCAGTTCTTCCTGCCAGCCTGCTGACTGGGAAGCTTCTTCAAAATCAAACAATCCTGTATTCAGGATTTCCTTCGGATCAATTTTGCTATGGTCAGTAATGAGGATTTTTGCGGATGGATTGAGCTTGTGGATGATAGACTTGAGTTCGTCTACCTCAGGTTTTGATACAAGATCAGCCTTGTTGATGAGGATGACATTGGCAAATTCTATCTGGTCAGTCAATAAGTTGACGATCGAGCGCTGGTCTTCCTCGTCTTTATTGAGGTTTTTTGAATAGACTGTCTCGGAACTTCCAAAATCCTTGAAAAAATTGAATGCATCCACCACAGTGACCATGGTATCTAGTTGACTGAACTTTGACAGGTCAATCCCTTTTTCCTCATCCACAAAGCTAAAGGTTTGAGCTACGGGAAGTGGCTCTGATATCCCGGTGCTTTCGATTAACAAATAATCAAATCTGTTTTCCTTTGCCAAGCGTTCCACTTCTATCATCAGGTCTTCCCTGAGTGTACAGCAAATACAGCCGTTACTCATTTCGACAAGTTTTTCTTCTGTTCTGGATAAGGTATTTTCTTGCCTGACGAGCTGTGCATCCACATTGACTTCACTCATGTCATTGACGATGACTGCTACTTTCAATCCCTCTTTGTTGTGGAGGATGTGGTTGAGTAGGGTCGTTTTTCCGGCTCCCAAAAATCCGCTGAGTACCGTGACAGGCAATTTTTTTTTCATATCAGTTGGTAATTTCTGCATCCATGAGGATGAAATTCAGTTCATCGATATCTGAATCGTTGAGTTTAAGTTTTCCTTTGATGGTGATGATTTCGTCCACATTGATTCTTTTGGCAGGCTTCTTTTTGAGGTATGCCACTACGATGCTTTCAGGACCAGCACCACCGCAAAAGAAGCATTCTGCATTTGGGAATTTGGACAAAACAGCATAGTTAGAAGTCGTCATGTCCAACGGAATGTAAAATCCTGTCACCGAAACTTCCTTTCCTTCCATGGCTTTGAGCTCATCCGGGAAGATCGGGTATAAGAAATACATCCCAAATTCCCTGTTCAGCTTCTCCACAAACCTTGTTTTGGTAAACATTCCCCACATATCCATGGGCTTCTGCTGCGCACTGACTCCCACCATCAAAATGGCCAAAGCCAAAATCATCCATTTTTTCATCATCTTGTTTTTGTGCTCTAAATGTAAGAAGACTCCGGGGTTACCGGAGTCATCTGTCAACCACCATTATTCAAATGAAGAGAACACTACAAGAATAATATGGTTCAAAGGTAAATATTTACTCTGTAAATGCAACAATATTGCAAATATAATTTTCAGGCCAAGGAGATTCTTTTGGTATCTTTAGGCCATGAATATTGCAAACGGTTTAGAGGATATTAAAGATTCCCTCGCCAAAGCGAAAAGAAAAGGAGTTATTCTTTCATTGGTGAGATTGTCTGTTTTTTTTGTTTTGGTTGCTACTTTTATTGTCGGCATATCAGAAAACCCCTTGTTTCTGATCTTCTTTCTTTTGTCTTTGGGAGGCTTCATTTACCTGATCCTCCAGTTCAATTTCAACCGTGACAGGATAGATTTTTTGACTGAATTGGTAAAAATGAAGGGGGAAAAGGAGAATAGGTCAATCCGTAACCTAAAAGGTTTTGACATTGGTGCTGAATTTTTGGACAAGAGCCATCCTTTTGCCAATGACCTGGATTTATTCGGAGCACATTCCTTGTTCCAATTGATCAACCATACTGTAAACAAAGGTGGAAAAACCAAATTGGCAACCTGGCTAAAGTCACCCATCAATCCAGCTTCTGCAGCGAAGCGCTTTGGCGCCGTCAAGGAAATCGCCCAACTCCCGGATTTTTTCAATTCCTACGAAGCCATCGGGAGGGCATTTATCAAAGAGGAAAAGTCAAAATCAGGTTTTTACCATTGGCTTAGCCTGCCGGAAAGTTGGAGACCTTTCTATTATCTGCCTTTGGTAGCCGGACCGATAGGAGGCGCCATTCTTCTTTTTTTGGTTGCTATTGGATGGATTGCCCCGGTTTGGATCAGTGGCTGGATCGTAATTGGGATTCTGACTTTGACCTTGGTTTTCAAACCACTTCAGGAAGCATCCAAAGTTTTTCCAAATCAGGGAGACATCAAGACTTTTGGGAAATGGGCTTCTTTGATCGAAAATTCCGACTTTACCGATCCCTATTTGAACTCCCTCAAAGAACCAATCAAAAATAAAGATTTTGTGGCTTCTACAGTATTGCAGTCATTGGAGCAGAAGACTTTTATGCTCCAAAACAGGATCAACCTGATGTTTATGATATTCAATGTGATCTTTTGGATTGACTTTTTCCTACTTTGGAGATCAGAGATCTGGCGGAAGAAATTCGGTGCTCATATCGTAGGTTGGGAGGAAGTTTTTGATACCTGGCAAGTGTTGGTTTCCCTTGGGGCTTTTACCCACGAAGAAGAAATAAATTCTGTGCCCATTTGGTCAAATGAAAAAGTTATCGAAACAAAAAACCTGAAACATCCTTTGATACCTAAAGTCCAGGCTGTGGGCAATGTTTTTTTATTGGATGAAAACTCCAAAACCATTCTTCTTACAGGCTCCAACATGTCCGGCAAAACGACTTTTATGAGAACTTTGGGGATCAACTTGGTTATGGCTAATCTTGGACTGAGTCCTTTTTCGGATTCATTGAAAGTGGGTCCATTCCAGTTGTTTACCAGCATGAGAAACACCGATAACCTTGGTGAAAGTGTCAGTTCCTTTTATGCAGAATTGGCCAGAATTAAGCAACTATTGTCAATGGCAGACCAAGGGGAAACGGTGTTTTTTCTATTGGATGAAATCCTCAAAGGAACCAACACAGCAGATAGGATTATGGGCAGCGAGGCATTGATTAGACAGCTTGCGGCGAGTGATTGTAAAGGGATAATTTCTACCCATGACATTGAACTTAGCCAGCTTTCAGACAGCCTTTATTACCTTGAAAACAAGAGTTTTCACAGTGAAATTATGGACGACAAAATCCACTTTGACTACAAGCTCAAAGCCGGTCCATGTCCCAGTTTCAATGCACACAAACTGATGGAGCTGATGGGGATCAGATTTTGAAACAGGTAATTTTGGCATGATAGTTGGTTTATTTGTTTCTAAATCAATTATTTAACTAAACCAAATATGCCATGAGTTCATTATTGTATTTGATTGCCGTGATTTTGATCATAGGATGGATCTTCGGATTTTTTTTCTATAGTGTGGGAGGTTTGATCCATATTCTGCTTGTATTGGCCGTTGTTGCGATACTCATAAGAATAATCGGAGGCAGGTCTGCTTAAAGACAAAATTATTCAAAGTTTAATTAGCCCTTTTCTAAGGGCTTTTTCTATTTAAGCGTGCCTGACTTTCAGTTACCGGCATTTTTAGCTTATTTTTGGACTTTCAATAAGTTTCAAGTGAAACATAATTATCAGCAAAAAATTTTAGGGATTTTGGGAGGCGGTCAGCTTGGACGCATGGTGATCCAATCGGCCATCAGCTATAATATTGACATCCATATCCTGGATCCTGATCCCAACGCTCCCTGCAAGACCATCTGTCAGAAATTTGTAAATGGAAGTCTGAATGATTTTGAGACCGTCTACGCTTTTGGTCAGGCCTGTGACATCATCACTATTGAGATAGAAAATGTCAACACGGAAGCGCTGCAGAAGTTGGCGGATGAGGGCAAGGAAGTTTTTCCCCAACCCCATATCATCAAGATGATCCAAGACAAAAGGCTGCAAAAGCAATTTTACAAGGAAAAAGGAATTCCGACTGCGGATTTTATTTTGACATCGAATAAAGATGAGGTCATTAAAAATGCAAATTTCCTTCCGGCGGTCAACAAACTCGGAAGAGAGGGCTATGATGGTCGGGGCGTTCAGGTTCTGAGGACTCAGGGTGATTTGGAGAAGGCATTTGATGCACCGGGATTATTGGAAAAACTGATTGACTTTGACAAAGAAATAGCCGTCATCGTCGCAAAAAATAAATCGGGAGAAATAACTTCTTTTCCTGCCGTGGAATGCTCTTTTCATCCCACTGCCAATCTGGTGGAATTTCTTTTTTCCCCTGCCCAGATTGCAAAAGACATTGAGGAGAAAGCAAAACATATAGCCGTTCAAGTTATTGAGGAATTGGGAATGGTAGGGATTTTGGCTGTGGAGATGTTTGTGACCAAATCCGGTGATATCTTGGTCAATGAGATCGCGCCGCGACCACACAACAGTGGTCACCATACCATTGAGGCCAATTTCACTTCGCAATTTGAACAGCATTTCCGGGCGGTGATGGACATGCCTTTGGGAAATCCACAGACCCGCTGCCCTGCTGCGATGGTCAACCTCCTTGGTGAAGAAGGATTTTCGGGAGATGCTTATGTAGAAGGATTGGACGAGGCCATGTCCCAAAAGGGAGTATATGTCCACCTATATGGAAAGAAAGTCACCAAGCCATTCAGGAAAATGGGCCACGTGACCATCTTAGACGAAGATATCGATACCCTGAAAAAAAGGGCAATGGAAATAAAAGAACTGATCAAAGTAAAAGCTTAAACAATGGATATACAGGTAGGGATTATCATGGGAAGCAAATCGGACTTGCCCGTCATGTCAGAAGCAGCATTGGTATTGGAAGAGCTAGGCGTAGGCTATGACCTGACGGTCGTATCGGCACACCGCACGCCTGACCGGATGGTGGATTATGCCAAAAGTGCCAAGGGAAGAGGCCTCAAGGTCATCATCGCCGGAGCAGGAGGAGCTGCGCACTTACCTGGAATGGTCGCCTCATTGACCACCTTGCCTGTAATCGGCGTACCTGTCAAATCCTCTAATTCCATAGATGGCTGGGACAGTATCCTTTCTATCCTGCAGATGCCCGCTGGAATTCCAGTCGCAACTGTTGCGCTGAACGGAGGTAGAAATGCAGGAATTTTGGCAGCCTCCATGATTGGGGCATTCTCGGAAGAAATATCCAAGAACTTATTGGCCTTCAAAGAGTCGCTAAAAGAAAAAGTCGAAAAATCTGCTGAAGAAATTGAAACCAAAGGGTGGAGGCATGCGTAAAGCTAGTGGCTTATAAATTAAAGTTTACTAGATTGAAAGAGCGGGTTTATGTAAGCCCGCTTTTTTGTTTCCGGATATTCATATCGGATATTTTTATATTTTCTTTGAAAAATGGATCTCAATAAAAACATCAAGTTTAAGATCGGCTCTGAACAATGGGAAATGCCCCTTGGGGTCTTGCTTTTAGTGGGGGGCATTACATTGGCTTTGATGCTGGGCGGGGCATATTTGGGATTCAGATTTGGGCAAAGTCTCCATTAATCAACGAATAGTCCCCAGCCATCGTCATATTTTTCGGCGGACCCAAATCCCTTCACCCATTCTACAAACATCTCTTTGTACTCTTGGATGGCATCCCTGAGTAGCTGTAGGTGTTCTTCAGCATGGGTTCCTTCCAAAGCCAATTGGTAAGTCATCGAGTTCAAACTCCTGGCATGGATTTTCATGATGGTGGCATTCTCCATTTTCAGGACATAGTCATTGACCCCCGCGGCACCGGTAAATTTTGCTGGCAAAATCATGGCACTTTCCATCATCAAGCTTCCGTACAGTTCGGCCCTGGCTTCATCCAATGAACCTACCAAAGCCCTTGTCAGTTTGTAAATCTCTATTCCTTTGATTTTGAGAGGATGGTTATTGATCCTATCGTGTTCTTTTCGGAATTCCTCTTCGTCGCTTCCATCCCAGGAATCATTTTCGTCATCGTCTTCCCACATAGCCTTTTGGTTATAGTTTGACACATTTAGGTAAAAAAAATTTGTCCCAAAATTAAGGTTTGAGACAAATTATATAAAATCCAAATAAGTAAAATGCCTTTAAAAAGGCAACACATCATCTCCGCTTTCATCAGCGAAAGTGGTGACATCAGGAATGGATTTGGCAAAAGGTGCTTCCTTGGGTTTTTGGGCACCGCCTTTTTCCACCTTCCAAGCTTTGACATCTGTGTACCACCTGCCGTTATATTCTCTGCTTTCCAGGTCAACCGATGCGGTAACATCGTCTCCCACTGTGAGGGCAAACTGATCAATACTTTCACCCCAGATGACCATGCACACTTTTTTCGGGTATTGTCCCGGTTGCTCAACAATATATTCTCTTTTTCTCCAAGTTCCTTTGGTGGAGGATCCGCTTGCCTCAGGCATGATTTGAACTACTTTTCCGCTTATTTCCATAAATTTTGTTAGTATTGAAAACCGAAGTTAATAAATTTCGATACTTAAATACAGCATTTACCCAGACCTGTAACCTTAATTTCTTCCTTTTTAATGATTTCCGGCAAAATCAGGCCCGAGTTTTGCAACATTATACTAAATCCAAGAGTATATGCGTTTAGATAATAGCCAAGCGAGAGAATTTTTTGAAGATCAACTCCTTCAATTCCAAATTAAATTTCATTTTTTTGATAGTAAAGTACAAATAAGTCCTTATTGACTGATTTTTGTGAAAATTTCAAATAAAAAAATCCTGTATCTATTGCATCCAACAAAGTGATTCTTTACATTTGGTCATAGTAATTTAATTGTTTCACCCTCTAACATATACTATGGCATAAACCTCTACGTTATTTTAAAGTCAATTTGTATGAATGAAAGGACAAGTCCTAAAGATGCCGAGTTGATCGCGCAGTACAGAAGTGGAAGCGAGGCAGCATTTGAAAAGTTAGTAAATAAATACAAATCGAGGGTTTACACCACCATTTACCTGATAGTCAAAGACCAAGGCGTAGCCGAGGATTTACTTCAGGATGTATTTGTAAAAGTGGTTCATACCCTTAGTGCTGACGGTTATAACGAAGAGGGGAAATTTCAGCCATGGTTGATGCGCATCGCGCATAATCTAGCCATTGATTTCTTCAGAAAACGGAAGCGCTATCCCACCATTGTGATGGAAGATGGGATGGATGTCTTCAATTCGCTGAGATTTGCTGAAGAGACCATCGAAGATGTCAAAATCAAAGAAGATACTGTGGAGTTGGTACGGAGACTGATCGATGAGCTTCCCGAATCCCAAAAGCAGGTGCTCATCATGAGGCACTACATGGATTTGAGTTTTCAGGAAATCGCAGAACAGACCGGAGTCAGTATCAATACTGCCCTTGGACGGATGCGGTATGCATTGATAAACATGAGGAAAAAACTAAAACAATTAAACGTTGCCTATGACAAAATCTTTTACCCCAAATGACCTGTTAAGATATATCTATCAGGAAATGAGTGAGGGTGATAATGAGTTGGTTGTGCAAGCCCTGCGCAGTGATGATCACTTGATGCAGGACTATTTAGACATGCTGAGCACGCTTGACCAATTGAATCAACTCATGCTAACACCTTCCGAAAAAGTAGTAAAGAGCATTCTTCAGAAAGCTAATTCTACCGGTCTCGAAAAAGTTTAAACCTATCGAACAGAAAAAAAGGTAACCTGAAGGCGAAAAGCTTTCAGGTTTTTTTTGTTAGATGAAGGGTGTCAAAGTGTTGTCGGTTTTATTTTCATTTTGTGAATGCGCTTGGTTTTTCGACAGGGGGTGGTTCGGTCACAGATCTCCTGAATAGGTGAATATTCAATGCATAATTGGTGGAAAATTTTATGGTTTTCCCTGTTTCAATCCTTATTACTGGATTTTAGGTTTTTTCCCTCGCCACTTTTTGTTTCAGGACAAAAAGTAAATAAAAAGTTTAAGTAGGCGGAATCATATCCACGCACAATGCCACCGCCGGCCTCCGCAGCGGCGGACCGCCGTTGCTCCCGCTTTTGTTCCATAGTGAGATTCTTGAACGCCAATCTTCCCATTTCCAAGGAACCGGAAAGACAATAATTTTGAAAAAATCAATTCAGTGAACCGATTGCACCTAATTTTCGAATAATAATCAGATTGGCAAAAAAGGCACAATATTTTTTTTGGTATTTCTGAGAAATGAATCCAGCAATTATAAAACACTTTACCAAGTATCAAGGGCTATTTGTAAAACCACTAGTACTACTATCTTACTCCCGATGGCAAAATCCCGACGATGATCTGGATAATCTATAAGCATTATCCAGATCATCGTCAGGAAGTAAGGTTTAGGTATATTTACTTACCGTCTTTCTTTTTCGCTGGTGGATCGTTGTCATGTGCGCCGTCTTTGCAGCATGGATCCAGCTTGTCATAAGCTTTTGGGTCACGCTTCATTTCATCCGCATGGTAGCCTACCATGGTCACGCGCTTTCTGAGTACATCCGGGCTTGTCTTGCCTTCCACATATCCAATGATCAGGACTTTGGTTTCCATATCTAGGTTGACTGATTTCACACCCTTTTCGAAAGTAAGGTCCTTTTCGAGGGTGGCTTTGCACATTTCACAAATGGCAGAAGTCTTGATACCTACAGTTTTTAGGTTTTTTTGGGCTTGGGCTGTTACAGCCAAAGCCATAATAAATGCAAAAGTCAAAATAAGATTTTTCATGTTTTTTATATTTAGTTTAATTATTGATTTTCATTCTAAATCCGGCATAGAGCATTCTGCCGGCAACTGGTCCCCAAGTCATGGAGGCATCAAAATTTTCCCCAAATGGATTTTGAGGATCTACGATGGGGTCTTTTTGACGGAAATCAAGGAGGTTTTCAGCTCCAATATAAACATTGCCCCAGCGGAATCCTCTTGAAACCTGTCCATTTACCAAAAAGAAGGAAGGCGAAAGACCCGAAAGTTGGAATTCCTCTGGACTCAAAGAGGTATCCGGCAATCTTTGTTGTCCTACCCAATTTGCTGTTATGTCGACTTTCCATCTTTCATATTTGGTCGCATAGCCAAGATTTAGGAAAAACCTGTCCCTGCTTTGAAACGGTACTTGCTGTAAAATACCATTTGTCGTCATCCGGTTTTGGTAGTTTTTATAGGCTGCCTTGGCATTTACCCGATCGCTGAAAACGTAACTTGCTTCGACTTGAAAGCTTTTGGCGTATGATTCTCCCTCAAGGTTTTTGATGACCAACAAATCAGAGCTGATATCTTGGTCATAGACTAGCTGACTCACGAAATTGGTGTAGAAATAATCAGCAACCACTGAGAAAGGTTTGTCCTTGACCAGCCAGCTGCCTGCCAAGCTCATACCCGAATTCCAGGATATTTCGGGTGCAAGCTCAGATTGGTAAATAATATTTCTGGCACTCACCCAGATCATACTGTTTTCCATGAGGGCATTTGGTGTACGGTACCCTTTTCCTATTGATCCTCTAAGAGTTAGATTAGGGACAAATACCCACCTTGCATGTATCCTTGGTGTGAAATATGTCCCAAACATGTTATGAAAATCTGCGCGTGCACCCGCTACCAAAGTAAAATTCTCATTGGGAATGTAATTGTATTCAGCGAATATTCCAGGAACTTTCTCAGTCCGGACAAAGGCAGTATCCAAACTTCCGGGCATGTTGGAGTTGAGGCTTTCTTCAAAATTGTCCAAAAGAAAACCCATGCCGGTTTTGTATTGGTGAAGGGAATTGCCCAGCACGTTTTGGTAGATGAAGTTGGCATAGAGCGTCCTTTCTTTACCCGAATATAGCTTCCTCCCTGCCCCGCCGGAAAAATCCTGGTAAGAGGCGGTATATTGCAAGCCCCAACTCTGGGTTGGTTTTGCGGGGTAGATCATGCCTAGCTTCCCAAAAAGTTCTGCCTTTCGGGTATCCATCTGATAGCCAAAAAGACTACTCGTGCTGAGATCATCATCGAAGCCAAAACCCAACTGTCCACCTGCTGACTGTGAGCTAAAAACATTCACGCCTACTTGTGCCATCAGCCTGTCGCCTTCATATTTCCAACGGTTGAGGAAATTCACTTGCCGATTTTTGGGCATGTCCATGAAGCCATCCTTGTTGACATCCATCTCTAGAAATTGTTGACTGACGTGAAAAAGTACGCCACTGCTCCATTTTTCGGAAATCGGTATTTGCCTGTTGGCATTCAACTCCAGTCGGCCAAAAGAATTGAGATAGGCATTCAAGTACCATTTGTCCATGGATTCTGGTTTGAAAAGTTCCACATTAATCTGTCCTGACATGGATTCGTAGCCATTGATGACCGATCCAGCGCCCTTGCCCACATCGATAGATTGGATCCAAGTACCGGGTACAAACGTGAGACCCAGGCGGGAATTGAGTCCACGGATAGATGGAATTCCCTCTCTGCTGATCAGGACATAGCGGCCGTCGAGTCCCATCATCTGCAGCATCTTGGTGCCGGTGACAGCATCGGTAATCGACACATCAACCGAAGCATTGGTCTCAAAGCTTTCGCTGAGGTTGCAGCAGGCGGCTTTCTGTAGCTCTGCCTCTGTGATCAATATGCTTAGAAAAGGAGCTTCGTCCACAACGGATTCGGTACGGCCTCTGATGGTGTAGGTCTGGAGGTCTCCATCCTTCTCCAATAGCTTTACAAGCATTTTTTTTCCAAATACTGGAGAAAGGGTATCCGAAATATAGCCTAGGTATGAAAAAACCAAACGGTCGGAAACCATTACAGAAGAGATGTCGAAGATGCCGTCAAGCTGTGACACTGTGCCGGAATTTTTGCCGAGCACCTGGACGGTAGCGCCCACAAGAGGTTCTTTGGCATTGTTTTTTATATCCCCAAAAACCCGCTCCTGAGGAAAACTGGGAGGGATGAGCACAAGACTCAGAAAACATAATAATAGAAATTTCATAATAAATGACAGGTAAGTGAAAGAATGGGCCACTTGTCCCCTCAGAAGGGGAAGTCATTGATTTAAATCAAAAAAGTCTGGTGAAGCACCAATGTCTCAGGACTTGGAATGTCAGGAGAATAATGTAAAAAGTTGTCAGAAATAGATGTAAGTGGGGGGAAACCTTGGGAAAAAACCAAAGCTAAAAGGGTAAATTCGGGAGATATCGAAGCATTGATTTCAGATTTTTTAAAGAAATCATCCGAATCTGCTTGGGCGATTTGGTCTTCGCAGCAATCATTGGAACTTTGAGAATCCCTACCACAGCAATTGTGGGCTGTAGGAGATAGCGTCAGTTCGGCAGCTACCAATCTTCCATCGCAATAGTGCTTTGCCCAAGCCAGATTGATCTGACCGGCAAAGAAAATAAGCAAAAGAATGAAAGGCATTAATTTTTTCATCTGTGTCAAAGGTCTTTCTTTTTTCTTGAAATAAAAACCGACTTGATAAACACCATGCTGTGGGAATTTGTTCTCAGAGCTATTTCAAAGTTTTCTTGGATTTAAATGATAAAAGCCTTTTTGCTTTCAATTTTAATTCTTTTAGGCAAACCCTGTCATGCTCAAAATCCGCTTCCTCTTGAAAACAGGTTAAAGCTTGGCACTTTGATCTTAGGGTTCAATTTCCTTTATGATTTTGAGAAAAACTTCATACACAGGTATGATTCTATACTTTTATTGGCTGTTTATCAAACCAATTTAAGGTCTTCATTCTACACTGAAATATCTGAGGGCCAAACCAGGAACTGGCTGAAGATAGAGATGGTTACTGTCGGGTTTGCTGAACCAAAAGACAATCTTCCCATTTCCAAGAAACCGGAAAGCCGATAATTTTGAAAAAATCTTTATAACAACTTGGCAATAGGTAACTTTTGCATCATACGACTGTAAACTAATCGTGGAAATGGTGATTTCAGTTCAGCATACCTCTAAACTGTAATATTCCCCACTAGCTTTTAATACTGGTTTTCTTCGTCTTAGTGCCTTTGTGGCTATCAATCCCCTGCATCTGAGGTTTTT
>JBBRFK010000062.1:0-18045 GCA_038224435.1 Cytophagales bacterium
TCCAATGCAAAGTCTCTCAAGGCAATCCTCACCTCATTGGAAATATTTCCCTGAAGGTAGCAATGCTCAATGTCTATGATTTTGTCAAACTTTTTAGGGATGTGAAATCCCAATGCATTTCTTTCAAATTGGGCTCCGGAATTGATTTCTTCCCGGGTCAGCCAACGGTTGTTGGAAAAAGTGAAATCAAGTTTATTGCGGTAGTATTGGGTTTTTGCAGAACCAAGGATCGGCAACACTTCCGGTATTTCCACTTTTGCTATCCGCTCAAATTGATCTACGACCTGCTGTCTTTTGTAGGTTTTTTGCAGGTCATAATTGATGTGCTGCCACTTGCAGCCGCCACATGTACCGAAATGGGAACAAAAAGGCTCAACCCTGTCTTTGGAATATTCATGGAAATTGATGGCTTCACCTTCCATAAAGGAACTTTTGCCACGGTTGATACGGACATCCACGAGGTCTCCCGGTGCTGTATTTTGGACAAAAACTACTTTTCCCTCATAATGGGCCACACATTTTCCCTCCGCTGCTATTCTTTCAATCCTCAAGTTGGGGATTACCTTATTTTTCATCTTTCTAGACATGGGCGCAAAAATAAGGGTTTGGATTGGAAGATTGGGCAAATGAAAAATTAAAAATCAGAAGCAAAACACCTTCAAATTCAGATAAGTCTAGACCACTTTTATCTTGCCAAAAACATCAGGTCTGATTGCAAGCCTTCAAGTCGAATTTTTATCTTTAGGCTTTCAAAGCTGTTTTCATGAAATTAAAGGATAAAGTAGTCATTGTGACAGGTGCTACCTCGGGAATCGGTGAGGCATGTGCCTTGGTTTTTGGGCAGGCAGGTTCCAAGGTAGTAATCACCGGTAGGTCTCAGGTAAAGTTGGACAATACATTGGACAGGTTGAGGAAGTCAGGGATTGAGGCATTTGGAATTTTGGCAGATGCGGGTTCTGAACAGGACAACAAAAAATTAGCGGATGAAACCATCAAACATTTTGGTCGGATTGATATCCTGATCAACAATGCCGGGATTTCGATGCGGGCGCTTTTTGAGGATCTTGATATGGAGGTTTTCAGAAAAGTGATGGACACCAACTTTTGGGGAACTGTCTATGCGACCAAATATTGCCTTCCGGAGATTATAAAAAACAAAGGCTCCATCGTGGGAGTCTCTTCTATCAATGGCTATCGCGGAACGCCGGCCCGAACTGCATATACGGCGAGTAAATTTGCCATGAACGGATTTTTTGAATCCCTAAGGACGGAAGTTATGAAAAGGGGAGTGCATATTTTGGTAGCCTGCCCGGGCTTTACATCTTCCAATATCCGAACCAATGCCTTGACGGCGGATGGATCCGTCCAAGGAGAATCCCCTCGAGAAGAGGAAAAAATGATGACTTCCGAGGAAGTCGCCCGAGAAATATTCCAGGCCACTATAAAAAGGAAAAGAGACATCGTACTCACAAGACAGGGAAAACTTGCAGTGTTTCTGAACAAATGGATGCCCGGTATCATGGATGGCATCGTCTATAACCACATGGCCAAGGAAAAAGATTCCCCTTTCAAATAGACCCATGCTCAAGGATATCCTTCAAATCTATCTCAACAGGTTATTGGACCTTTCCAGTAGGAACAGGTCGATATACCTGCCCCGATTGATTCCCAATCAGATGATAGATTTGAATGAACTGGATTTTCTAAACCATCACCCGGCATTTGGATTGGTCGAATCACTTTTGGTCAAAGAAAAAAAGATGACCCTGATCCCATTTGCTGATCCACGGGATGCAAAAGTTAATGTGCTTTCCCAAAGACTCAACAGGCTTGACCATCTGGTCAAAGTAGCCGAAACCGAAACAGGTGAAAAAAGCCTTTTCGTAGGCTGGCCTTTTGTCGAAGGCAAATTGCTTAATGACCAGGTCATCAGATGTCCATTGATTTTCTTTCCTATCGAATTGGAAAAAGCCGAAAACCAATGGGTTTTGAAAAGAAATGTCGCGGATTTTCCTTTTTTAAACAAAGCATTTTTGCTCGCATATGCCTATGCTTATGGAAAGGACCATAATTTTTTTGGGGAGGAAAATCCCCTGGAGAATTTTGCAACTGACCCGACCGGGTTCCGAAATGACCTATACACTTTGCTCAAGGAGGAGTTTGCTCTGAACTTCAGTTCAGAATTATATGAGAATAAAATTTCTACTTTTCCGGATTCTTCCAAATCCTTAGACGAAGAAAAGCTAAAAACAGGAAAGCTTCAATTAAGGCCTTACGGCGTTTTAGGGCAGTTTTCCCAAAAGGCAGGTTTTTTGATCCAAGACTATGAGGAATTGATGGCAGGAGAGGAGTTTCCCGATTTGGAATCATTGTTTCATAAGTGGTTTGCTCCCGAAGAGGAGCAACCACAGGCTGTCCGTGAGGATCAGTTGTATACTGTTTTCCCTGTTGATGCGAGTCAGGAAGAAGTCATCAAATCGGTAAGAGAAGGAAGATCCTGTGTGGTGGAAGGGCCTCCGGGAACCGGAAAATCCCAACTTATCAGCAATCTTGCCATCGATTTTATAGCAAGAGGAAAAAAAGTACTGATCGTTTCGCAAAAACGTGCTGCTTTGGATGTGGTTTTCAAAAGGTTATCCAATGAGGGTTTTGGAGCTTTTTTGTCTTTGGTACATGATTTTCGGGCTGACAGAAAGGATTTGTACAAAAAGATTCACGACCAAATCCTGTCCCTTGACCGCTATCAGGAATTGAACAGGGGAATCGATGCCATTCAGCTGGAAAGGCAGTTTTCCCGATATTCCAGGTTGATTGAATACCACAGCGATTATTTTTCGAGTTTGAAAAAAGCACTCTTCAACACTGAGGAATGTGGCGTTCCGATCAAGGAATTGTATTTGAATTCCAAGTTGTCGGATGAGGCATTTGACATGAACCAATTTTACAGAAGATTCCACGCCGGTCGGGTGAGTGATTTTTTGAGGGATTTCAAGACCTTTACCGGTTTGTTTAGGACTTATCAAAACCCTGGATCCTTTTGGTTGCACAGGGTGGATTTCAGTAGCTTTGAGCCGGCAGTTTCCAAAAGGATTCAGGAGGTCATGTCGGAAATCCACCAGCTCAAGCAAAATTTTGAAAAGGATTTTTCGAATATGGCTTCATTTGAAGTTTCTTTTCTTTTTTCTTTTTTCGAGCAAAAGCAAAAAATTGAAGAGCTGTTGAAGTTGCTTAAGGAAGAAGAAATCCTGAATCTCTTTTGGTCCATAAAAGACTT
This sequence comes from Cytophagales bacterium, assembly GCA_038224435.1. Lineage (GTDB taxonomy): Bacteria > Bacteroidota > Bacteroidia > Cytophagales > Cyclobacteriaceae > Cognataquiflexum. Next base: position 3,275 of record JBBRFK010000062.1, read on the forward strand.
GCCGACGGGTGAAGTGGATATCCTTTGGCTTGAGCATAAACTGGAAGCCATCAAATCCCTATTTGCCAAACATGGTATAGAATGGTTCAGCCAAGATAAAGAAGTGGAAAACCTTCTCCAGCTTTCCCTCGAGTTTTTGGAAAGGAAAAAGGGATGGAGGCGGAACATTCCATTGTTTTGGAAAAGGAAGAGGTTTCAGTTCGTTTATCGGGTTTTATTAGAAAACAAGCTCCAAACCAATGCCCATGGAGTCCAAACCCTGATCAAAAGGCTTGAAAACAGGTTGAACCTCAATCACCAATACTCTGTGCTGAAAGAAAAGGATTGGATCCAACTTCCAAGTAAACCATTCGATTTCATTTCCTTCAACCATCTTTCAAGACTTTATACCGAAACAGCAAAAGCAAAGCAACTCTACCATGAATTTGGATCGTTGTCAGAAGTTTTGACAGAAAATTTGGATTCTGGATTTGATTTTGTCGCAAGGCTCAATTTAATTTTAAAAAATATTGAAGACCTGGAGGCAAAGATTCCTTATTGGTCGCTTTATTTGAGCAAAATCCAGATACAGCATCTGATTACAGAAAGTCCAACAGAAGGGATTTTATTCCTTGAATCTCAGGTGAAAGAGGTATTTCACGACTTGGTCGACTTTGATAGATTGCGGAGCAAGCTCAAAGACCAGGATGTGCAGGTCATGGAAAAAATGCTTGCCACTTATCCCAACCGGGATTTTGAGGACTTGAAAAGCCTGTTTTTGGCAGGTTTGAAATTGAGCTGGATAGGGCATATTGAGACCAAATATCCTTTGCTGCAAGACGTGGTCACCAACAGGACCAACCAATCCCAGGAGGAGTTGACGGAGGCCGTAACAGAGAAGTGGAAACTTTCCAAATACATCGCTGAGATCAGGTTGAGGGAAAATACATATAAAAACCTTGAGCACAATAGGCTTGGCAATCTGGTTACTTACCGGGATCTTTCCCATCAGGTAAGCAAGCAAAAGAGAATTTGGAGCATCAAGAAGCTGGTAGAAATTTTTGAAAAAGAAATATTCCAACTCGTTCCCTGTTGGTTGGCTTCTCCGGAGACAGTTTCAGCGCTGTTTCCATTAAACCAATCCTTTGACCTTGTTATTTTTGATGAATCCTCCCAATGTTATGTTGAGCGTGGGCTTCCTGCCATGCTGAGAGGAAAGCAGACGGTCATTGCCGGGGATTCCAATCAGCTAAGGCCATTTGACCTGTATCAAATCCGGTTGCAAACAGAAGATGAAGGAATCGAAGCAGAAACCGAATCCTTACTGGAACTGGCTTCTTCCTACTTTCAGAAATTTTGGTTGCAGGGACATTATAGAAGTGAACAATTGCCTCTCATTCATTTTTCTAACCAAAATTTCTATGAAAACAGATTGAAGATGTTGCCAAGATTGGATTTGGTCAATGAGGCTGAAAGCCCGTTCAAGTGGAAACCTGTTGACGGGATTTGGGAAAAACAGACCAATATAGCTGAAGCCGAAGCAGTCCTCGAAGAAATCAGGTCGATTCAGAATACAAATCCTGAACTTAGCATTGGGGTGATCACATTCAACTTTTTCCAAATGGAATACATCCGGGAGCTTGTTTCTAAGGATGAAAAAATCAACCAAAAAAACCTTTCCATTAAGAATATCGAAAATGTGCAGGGTGACGAATTTGATTGGGTGATTTTTTGTATTGGCTATGCCAGAAACAAGAAAGGAAAATTGATTGCCAACTTCGGTATGCTTTCCAAAAAAGGAGGAATCAACAGGTTGAATGTGGCTGTTTCTCGGGCTAAAAAGAAAATCACTTTGGTCAGCAGTATCAAGCCAACCGATTTCAGTTCGGATCAATTGAAGAATGAAGGGATCAAGATGCTCCGGGATTACCTTAGTTTTGTGATTGACTTCAGCACTGGCAAAGGATTCGAAGTACCGATTCAGATTCCCTACAGGTTCGAATCAGGATGGTCATTGAAAGACAAGATCGAAGGGAAGTATGAAGGATTTTCTTTAGAGAAATTTCCTACCTCAACATGGATGGATCTCGCAGTCAAAGTAGGGGAGCAATACGGGGAGGCGTTGCTGACTGATGACCAAAGATTATACGATGCCACAAGTTCCAAGGAGGCCTTTGTCTACCATGCTTTGCAGTTGAAGGAAAAAGGTTGGCCTTATAGATTCTATTACAGCAGGCAATTTTGGATGGATAAGCCTATTTTAGGCGATTAAAGCTATTTTTTCAGCACTTTTAGCCCCACAGTTTCAATTCCGGAAAGTTCGTCCACTCTCATGTATTGGATTAGATGAATACTGCTGAAAGTATTGTCAAGAGGGAGTGTATCATACTTGGTAAAAGTACCGCCGTATCCATCTCCAAGTGGTTTTCCTGTTTTACTTTCAAAAAGAGGAATATCAAGCAGTTTGGTCTCTACAGATTGACCCAGGCTGTCCTTCAAAATGTAGCGTAAGTATAGATTTCTAAATCCATAATCTTTGGTATACTTGATCCCGACAAGCGTATTGTTTGGAACGGGAAGATTCCCGACTTCGAAGGAAACTGTATCCGAAACATGCCATGTTCCGGATTTCAGTCCCTGATATTCTTCGAAAATCCTATCTCCATTACAGCCTGCCAGCAGAAAAGCTATCCCAAAGACCCAAACAAAATACTTTAGATTCATATTATTGCCCTGTGTTTTGATCACCTTTATTTTGTTCACCCTTATTCCTAGAATTGAATCGTCTTTTATTGTTTTTCTTTTTCTTTGGGGCTTGGTCAGGATTGTTTTCTCCGGAATTTTGGGGTCCTTTTTCTTGGTTTGAATCAGCCCGTGGAAGATTTTCCACATTCTTTCTTGGAGGGTTTTGCCTATCGGCTTCCGGTTTTGTGGATAATGGTTTATTGGGTCTGGACTCGGATTTAGGAATGTTTGGTTTTACTTCTGACTTGATGGCTTCATTGGCGATAACCTGATTTTCCCCGGGATTCCTTGGTTTCTTTTTCTTTTTGGTTTTCTTGTTTTTGCTGAATTTCTTATCGAGCATTTCAAGTTCCATATTGGATTTGGATATCAGGTCTTCCTGTTCCCTACCGTGGTTGGTTTTGAGATCATAAGGGATTACACCTTTTGAATTCAATTCAAGGATTTCAGAAACTCTTTCGCATGTGATGGAATGCCAGTTGTTGTCACTGTTGTAGCTAAACCACATCAGCTTTCTGAAGATATCTGTTTTCTGGAGTTTGGCAGCACCCGCTTCAGTCTGCAAAGGTTTATCCACCTCCGGGATATCACTCAATGCTTGCATATAAGTATCCAGCTCATAGTTGAGGCAGCACTTCAATCTTCCACATTGGCCGGAAAGTTTGGTTGGGTTGAGGGAAAGATTTTGATACCTCGCTGCGGATGTATTGACACTTTTAAAATCATATAGCCATGTGGAGCAGCACAGTTCCCTGCCACAGACCCCGATTCCGCCAAGTCTTCCCGCTTCCTGTCGGAGGCTTATCTGACGCATGTCTACCCTGATCTTAAACTCCGAAGCAAAAGACTTTATCAATTCCCTAAAGTCAACACGGTCATCGGCAGAATAGTAGAAAGTGGCTTTCGAATTGTCAGATTGAAACTCCACGTCAGAGAGTTTCATTTCCATCTTCATTTCATCTATGATCTGTTTTGCCCTGTACAAAGTTGGAATCTCCCTGTTTCTGGCATCTTCCCATTTTTCGAGGTCTTTTTGGGTGGACACCCTATAAATCCTGAGGATGTTGTCATCATCCTTGATTTTCCTTTTTTGCATCTGCAGTCGTACAAGTTCGCCTTGCAGCGAAACATATCCAATGTGGTGGCCATTGGGAACATCTACTACCACAGGATCACCTGTAGTGAGTGAGATGTGGTCTATATTTCTATAATATTCTTTTCTTCCACCTTTGAATTTGATTTCAACAATATCAAATTTATCAACCGTTGGAATCCCCATATGGGTAAGCCAATCAAAGGAATTCATTTTATTACAATCACTTGTTCCGCAAGTGCCGTTATTTTGGCAACCCCCGCCTGATCCGGAGGTGGTTGAGCAGCTAGTACATCCTGACATATTTTTATATATAATGGGAGAAATTTTCTCCTCTTGGTTTTGGATTTATTCAATCAATTTTAAAACATCCTGTCCTATGTCTTTGCGGTAATAAATACCGTCCCAACAAACTCCAGATGCCCTTGAGTAAGCATTTTCGAGGGCTGATGCTATATCGTTCCCGATTCCGGTAATGGCCAGTACCCTTCCGCCGTTTGTGAGGATTTCACAAGAATCAGAAACCTTGGTCCCTGCATGAAATACAATTGAATTTTGTCGGTCATTGTGTTTACGGAGACCTTCTATTTTTTTTCCTTTTTCGTAATCTCCCGGATAGCCGCCTGCCACCAATACCACCGTGGTGCAGGTATGAGAGGCTATTTCTAAGACATGGGAATTCAAATTCCCGGTTCCCATGGCATATAAAAGAGCCACAAAATCACTTTGGATTCTAGGCAGGACGGCTTCTGTTTCGGGATCACCCATCCTGACATTATATTCAATCACGTATGGATCGCCTCCGTCATTCATCAGTCCGATAAAAAGAAAACCCACGTAGGGGATATTCTCATTCTTCAATCCCTGAATAGTCGGTTTGACAACCATGTCCTCAACTTTTTTGATAAATTCGGCGTCTGCAAAAGGGACAGGACTTACAGCACCCATTCCTCCTGTATTCAGCCCGGTATCACCTTCGCCTATTCTTTTGTAATCTTTTGCTTCTGGAAGGATTTTATAATCGCTCCCATCAGTGGCTACAAAAACAGAAAGCTCAATACCCTTCAAAAACTGTTCGATGACAACTTTGTCGGAGGCATTGCCAAATTTGCTTTCCAAAAGCATCTCTTTCAGAGAAGCTTCTGCTTCCCCATAACTCTGACAAATCAATACACCTTTGCCGGCGGCGAGGCCATCGGCTTTTAATACAATGGGAAGGGATTGTTTTCGGAGGAAAACAATGCCCTCGTCAAAAGTCTGCTTGGTGAAAGTTTCATAGGCTGCGGTAGGGACACCGTATTTCTGCATAAACCTCTTGGAAAAATCCTTGGATCCTTCCAACTGTGCGCCTGCCTTAGTAGGACCAATGACAGGGAGACTATGGAGTATCGGATGCTTACCGAAAAAATCAGTGATTCCTTTGACCAAAGGTTCTTCAGGGCCCACCACAATCATGTCTATTTGATTTTCAATAGAAAAATCAGCAAGTGCTGTGAAATCAGTAGGGGAGATGGCGACGTTTTTTGCAATAGAAGCAGTTCCGGCATTCCCCGGGGCAACAAAAAGTTGCTTACATTTTGGGCTGTTTACGATTTTCCAAGCAAAAGCATGTTCTCTGCCTCCACTTCCTAGTAATAATATATTCATTAATTAATTTCGTTTTAGTTGGCATGCTCTGAGATGAACTTGATCCTGTAGACCCTGATTTCCTCTTCAGCGAAATCCTCCTCTTCAAGTTCTGCCAAGGCAGCTTTAATATTGTCAGATTCGGCAGTCATGAAATAGTCATGGAGGGTATCATCCCTTTCTTCGTCCATGATATTTTCGATGTAATAATTGATGTTCAGCTTTGTTCCGCTGTAGATAATCTGCTCTATTTCTCCTATCAAATCTGACATCGGAAGATTTAGATTTTCTGCGATTTCATCCAGATTAACTTTTCTATCTACCTGTTGGATGATTGAAATCTTGACCTTGGAACGGTTGCCCGCTGTTTTGACTACGACATCAGAAGCTGTTATGATATCATTCTCTTCCACATAAGCTTCAATCAACTTGATAAAGGGAGCACCAAATTTGGTAACTTTACCCATTCCGACCCCGTTGACCTGCGCCAATTCATCATTGGTGGTGGGATAAACGGTGGCCATTTCTTCCAAGGAAGGATCCTGAAAAATCACATAAGGCGGTAATCCTTTGGATTTGGCTACTTTCTTGCGCTCTGCTTTGAGCAATTCAAAGAGTTTTTCATCATAGGCTTTCGCACCGGCGGCAATTTCCTCAGCAGCTGTATCTAAGATAACTTCTTCAAAATTAAAATCTTTGCTCAATGTGACTGAGTAGGGTCCCTCCAAATAATTTTCACCCTTTTCAGTGATTTTGATGACACCGTAGTTTTCGATGTCTTTGTCTAGGAAGCCAAGAATCAGTGCCTGCCTTACTACCGTTTTCCAAAGTTTTTCGTCTTCGTCCTTTCCTTTTCCAAAAGCAGAAATCTGATCATGGCCATAGCTTGCGATATAGTCATCTTTTTCACCTCTGATTACTTTTACAATGTGTGCGAGGTTGAATCTGTTGTTGGTATCTTTTACTGCTGATATTGCTGAAAGCAGGTAATCTATTCCTTCGAATTTTTCTTTCTGCTTTTTACAGTTATCACAATTGCCACAGTCATGGCCCATATATTCACCGAAGTAATGTAAAAGCACCCTTCTGCGGCACATGGTACTTTCAGAGTAGGCAGTCATTTCCTCAAGCAGGATTTTGGAATTTTCCCTTTCGGTGACGGGTTTGTCTTTGTTGAATTTTTCAAGCTTGACAATGTCATCATACCTGTAAAACATCAGACAATGCCCTTCAAGTCCGTCCCTTCCGGCTCTTCCTGTTTCCTGATAATATCCTTCCAAAGATTTTGGAACATCATAGTGGATCACATACCTGACATCCGGCTTGTCAATACCCATCCCAAAAGCAATAGTCGCCACGATCACATCGGTCTCCTCATTAAGAAAATCATCCTGATTTTTGATCCGGACATTTTGGTCCAACCCCGCATGATAGGGTGCGGCATTGATCCCGTTGACCTTTAGGAGTTCAGCTATTTCCTCTACCTTTTTTCGGCTAAGGCAATAGATGATTCCAGACTTTCCTTTCTGGGATTTGATGTATTTGATGATATGCTTTTTGGTTTCATTCTTAATCTTTGCCCGTACTTCATAATACAGATTTGGTCTGTTGAAGGAGGATTTGAAGATATCAGCTTCCTCCATCTGAAGGTTTCTTTGGATGTCCACCTGGACCTTTGGCGTGGCTGTAGCAGTCAGTGCCACTATGGGAAGGTGGGAACCGATCTGGGCAATGATGGTTTTGATTTTCCGGTATTCAGGCCTGAAATCATGGCCCCACTCAGAGATACAGTGGGCTTCATCTATGGCGACAAAACTTAGCTTTGCTTCTTTGAGAAAAAGCATGTTTTCTTCCTTTGTCAGAGATTCCGGAGCAACGTAAAGAAGCTTGGTTTTTCCTGAAAGGACTTCCTTTTTTACTTTGTTGGTCTCTGATTTATTCAATGTAGAATTGAGAAAATAGGCGTTGACGCCAAAGGCGTTCAACTGGTCTACCTGATTTTTCATCAATGCAATAAGGGGGGAAATCACGATGGCTGTACCCTCACTCACGACTGCCGGGAACTGATAGCACAGAGATTTGCCGGCTCCTGTGGGCATGATGACGAAGGTGTTTTTACCCTTCAATACGTTCTCCACAATAGCTTCTTGGGCTCCCCTAAACTGGTTGAAACCGAAAATTATTTTAAGTTTTTCTTTAGCGCTTTGATCCACAATTAATTGATATTACCATGTTACCCTAATTGGTACACATTAAAATTTTAAAGGATTTCTTTTATACCTTTGTTACAAATCTAATGAATAACAAGAGCAGTTTTGAAGTTAACAAAAAATATTAAAAGTAGTGCCATCAAAGTGCTTCAAACAGAAGCAAATGCAATTCAAAATCTCGTAAATTATATAGATGATGAATTTGTGGCCTGTGTAGAAGCTATTTTGGAGTCAAAAGGAAGGGTTGTCATCACGGGTATCGGAAAAAGCGCGATCATAGCCAATAAAATCGTAGCCACAATGAATTCTACCGGCACACCGGCCCTTTTTATGCATGCGGCAGATGCCATTCACGGTGACCTGGGGATGATCCAAAATGAGGACTTTGTGATCTGTATCTCAAAAAGTGGAAATACTCCCGAAATCAAAGTTCTTGTTCCTTTGCTAAAAAGGCTGGGTTCCAAACTCATTGCCATGGTAAGTAATACAGATAGCTACCTTGCGCAAAATGCAGATTATGTATTGAAAGCCACCGTAGCAGCGGAAGCTTGTCCAAATAACCTTGCCCCTACATCGAGTACCACAGCTCAATTGGCCTTGGGAGACGCGTTGGCTGTCTGCCTTTTGGAGGCTAGGGGATTTACCAGTGAGGATTTTGCCAAATACCATCCCGGAGGTGCTTTGGGAAAACAGTTATATCTTACCGTAGGTGATGTTGTCCCCAAAAACCAAATTCCGGCAGTCCCCGCAGATGCTCCTTTGGCTGAGGTGATCATGGAGATTAGCGGCAAAAGACTCGGGGCCACCGCTGTATTGGACGATGATTCCAAACTCATGGGTATCATTACCGATGGGGATTTGAGGAGGATGCTGCAAAGGATGACTGACATCTCCGGTGTCCGGGCAAAGGATATCATGACAGTCAATCCAAAGAGTATTCAGGTGGAAGAGTACGCCATCATTGCGCTGAATAAAATGAAGGAATTCAATATTACACAACTGGTAGCCTTGGATGGCGAAAAAGTGGCGGGATTTATCCATATTCATGACTTAATGAAAGAAGGAATAGTTTAATAAAAATTCGATGCAAGAAAGACCTTATATTGTGATTATGGCTGGTGGAATCGGTTCCAGATTTTGGCCATATAGCAGAAATAATAGACCCAAACAATTTTTAGATATTTTAGGCACAGGAAGGACATTGTTGCAGATGACCTTTGACAGGTTTGTGCAGATTTCCGATGTGTCCAGATTTTTTGTGGTGACCAACAGTAAATATGAAAATCTCGTCAAAGAACAGCTTCCTGAAATTCCCGACAGTCAGATTCTGACGGAACCTCAAAGAAGAAATACCGCTATTTGTATAGCCTATGCGAGTTATAGGATATTGAACAATGATCCCGAGGCCAAGATCATCGTCACTCCCGCAGACCATCTCATTGTGCAGGAAGATAATTTTTTCAAAACCATGGAGATTGCGATCGCTGCAGCTGATACTGACGACAGGTTGATTACGCTTGGGATCCGGCCAAACCGTCCTGAAACAGGTTATGGATACATCCAATACATCAGCAATCAGGGTAATCCTATAAAAAAAGTTAAGACTTTTACAGAAAAGCCTAATTCAAAACTTGCCAAAACTTTTCTTGAAAGCGGAGACTTTGTCTGGAATTCCGGGATGTTTGTCTGGAAAGTAAAAAGCATCATTATGGCGTTTGAAAAATATATGCCGGATGTTTCTGAGGTTTTTGAGGAAGGAACAGCGCATTTCATGCAAGAGAGTGAAGATTCATTTATCAAAAAGGCTTATTCTTTGGCCAAAAACATCTCCATTGATTATGGAATTATGGAGAAAGCCGAGGAGGTTTATGTCGTCTTGGGAGATTTTGGTTGGTCGGATCTGGGTTCTTGGTCAAGTCTGCACGAAATCCATCACAAGGATGCTTACAATAACGTGGTGGAAGCCAATGCCCTCCTTTATGACACCAAAAACTGCTATATCAAAGTCAGTCCCCAAAAATTGGTGATCGTAGAAGGGTTAGACAATTACCTGATCAATGAAACCGAGAATGTTTTGATAGTCTGCAAATTGGAGGGGGACAAGAAGTTCAGGGATTTTGTCACAGCTGCCAAAGGAAAAGGAGAGGAATTTGTCTGATGGAAAAGGATGTTACCATTTCGGAAGCACAAAAACTAGTGGACGATTGGATCAAAACTGTTGGTGTCCGCTATTTCAATGAACTGACAAATACCGCTATCTTGATGGAAGAAGTGGGAGAACTTGCCAGAATCATGGCAAGAAAGTACGGGGAACAATCCTTCAAAGAATCAGACAAAGAGGTCAACATGGCTGATGAAATGGCCGACATTCTTTGGGTTTTGATTTGTCTTGCCAATCAAACAGGTGTTGATTTGACCGAAGCGCTTCAGAAGAATTTTGATAAAAAGAATATAAGGGATAAGGACAGGCATAAGGAAAACAAAAAACTCCAATGACTTTTTGATTCAATTGACGCCTTTTTATAATTTGATTCTGATTCTGTTTCAGCCTTTATTTTTGGATTGTATTCAGAAGATTTCATTCTCTCAGGACTAAAGCTAGTAATATTTAAACAGGATTTTGAATCCAAATATACCAAGCTAAATCAGGGATGCTGATGAACAATCTGCATATACAGATAGTCTGAACCTTAAAAATCAAATTCTCCGACATTCACTGACGGCATTTTAGGATCCAAAGGATTTTCCGGAGTATTTCCTTAAACTTGCTTTTCCAAATTATCCAATGAAATACGTCATCGTAGATATTGAAACAACAGGCGGGAATCCGACACATGGTGGAATTACTGAAATTGCGGCGATTCTCTATGACGGAAATCGAGTTGTAGATAGCTTTCATTCCCTGATTGATCCGGAAAGGATGGTTCCGGGTTTTATCACGGGACTTACCGGAATAGACAACAGCATGTTGGAAGGGGCGCCGACGTTTTCAGAAATTGCTGATGAACTGTATGATTTTTTGAAAGGGAATGTTTTTGTGGCGCACAATGTCAATTTTGATTATTCATTTATCCGGGAGGCCCTGAAGCTCGCCGGGATAGAGTACAGCGCCCCAAAATTATGCACAGTCAGACTCAGCAGAAAGGCATTCCCAGGTTTTGGTTCTTACAGTTTGGGAAGGATTTGCGGGCATCTGTCCATCACAATCAAGGAACGCCATCGTGCCATGGGAGATGCAGAGGCAACTGTAGAATTATTTGACAAGATCATTAAAAGCAGTCCTGATGTCATTCTTCAGACATTGAAAAAGTCGGGCGGGGAAAGTTTTTTGCCTCCCCATATTTCGAGGCAGCGGTTTTTGGAGATACCTGAAAGCACCGGGATTTACTATTTTCACGATAAAAACGGGCAGGTAATCTATGTCGGCAAAGCCAATGATATCAGAAGTAGGTTCAAGGGACATTTCTCCTCCAATTCCAAAGACAAAATGCCGCTGTACAATGAAATCCATGACGTAAGCTGGGAACTTACAGGAAATGAGTTTTTGGCTTTCTTACTTGAATCATTGGAAATCAAGCGTTTGTGGCCAAAATATAATAAAGCACTTAAATACAATTCCTGGAATTGGGGTCTGTATCAGTATGAAGATGGACAGGGTTACATGCGGTTTCAGGTAGGAAAGAATTCGGGAAACTTGAAACCCATCAAAGAATTTGAAAGCCATTCAGAAGGATGGAAGTATCTGATGGATCAAGTTGAGGTTTTTCAGCTTTGTCCAAAACTGTCAGGTATCCAAAAGACAAGTGGTGCCTGCTATGACTTCCAGATTCAAAAATGTTTGGGAGCTTGTTGTAACAAGGAATCTCCGGAAACATATAACAGCAGGGCTTTCGGTTTTCTGGATTCCATTATAGAACAGGATGGGGCTGTGATGATCAAGGAAACCGGCATTTATCCCAATGAGACTGCATTTCTTTATTTTGAAAAGGGAGTCTTTTCAGCTTATGGATTTTTAGATAAAGGAGAATCTTACCAAGACGAAACAGAAATCATCCAAAGCCTCAAGAAGGTAAAGCACCTGCCCGAAACAAAATATATTTTGAGGTCATTTATTTCCAAGCTTTCTATGAACCAAATCATGGTCGTAAAATAAGCTGTGCTTACAATAAAATAGTTGCCACCGCACCTGCTTCCAATACGACATCTCCTGACCATTCTTTGTTTTGGATGGAAAAGGATTTGGATTCTTTAGATTCATTCAAGATGAGCAGAACCAACCGTCCATCAGGTCTTTTGAATGCCACATTCGGTAATCCCTCAGGCTCATTGCTATCAATGCGGATGGATCCGGGCAATACATATTTGGAAGCATGGGCAATTACATAGTAGGCAGGATTCCGTAAAACTTTATCAATTTTGATTGTGATGGCTCCAAGACATTGGTCACATCCACCCCGGTCGGTGTGTGGTTTGAGGTCGGGCGCGGAACTCAAATTCCACTCCAACACGGTTTTGGCCCAGTTTCTTGAGGCTCCGATGGTCAGGTTTTTGGTATGCCAAACCAAGTCTCCCGGCAAATTGCCAGGTGCACCTACCCATTGTTCGGTGAAATACAGGTTTTTGTCGGGATGTGCTTTATGAACTTCCGAAAGCGCTTCAATTTTTCCGCCATAGAGGTGAAATGCTGAGCCATCGATGTACTTTTTGGCTTCCGGATCATCCAAGATACTGATCGGATAACCGGGCCGGTCTGCATTGTGGTCGTAGATTACAATCTTGGTTTTGATGCCAAATTCCTCAAATTTTGGACCTAAATGAAACTTGATGAAATCCCGCTGCTCCTCAGGCAGCATCAGAAGGCTCGGATTGTTACCGGGATGGAGGGGTTCATTTTGGATGGTCAATGCATCGATTTTGAATCCTTCCCCAGCCATCTGTTGGATGTATTTGATCAGATACAAGGCATAAATATCATAGTATTCAGGAAGCAATTTTCCACCTCGGGTATCCTTGTTGTTCTTCATCCAAGATGGGGGAGACCATGGAGAAGCCATCAATTTGATATCAGGATTGATTGTAAATATTTCTTTTAGCACAGGGATGACGTCTTTTCTATCAGGCCCAAGGTCAAAATCCAACAACAGTGTATCTTTTTCAGGTTCCTCTATATCATGATAGGAAAAGGGATATTCATTCAAATCTGAGGCTGCCACAGACAGCCTTAGGTAACTTACCCCGATGCTGTTTTCATTTTTTCCGAATAACTCTTCCAGAATTCCTGTTCTCGCTTCCTGATTCATACCCAACAAATGGACAGCACTTCCCTGCGAAAGTGTAAACCCAAACCCGTCCATTTCCTGATAGGACACCGATTCATCAATGGAAATGACAGTCTCATCTGCCGTAGATTTTGAAAAAACAACCGGAGGCTGTTTTTCAAACAGAATCCCATTTTTCGGGTCAGTCAAACGGAACCCGGCTTCTAATTTTGGTTGGTTGCAGCCGATCAGAATGAGCAGGATGAAATAAGATAAATGCATCATGAGTGGGTTTAAATAAGAAAGCCGTGGAATTTACAGGAAATTCCACGGCCTAGAAAATGATTGATTATCCATTTTTAAAAATAGAAGAATCAGGGAGGATCAGAACAGCAAAGATGCTAAACCTAACTTGCTTTTGAAGGGCTTGATCAATCCGTTGATTTTTTTGGTGTACTTACCAAGAAGGTCATTTCCCAAAAGAGCTGTCAAAGCCTTTTGTCTGTCACCGCCAAGGTTTTTCAAAAGACCCTTTTTGGCATCATCAGTGCTAGAACCACCAAGGATTTTGAAGATCTCACCAGCAAAATTCTTGTTGTTGCTTTTCAATTTTGATGTCTGATCAGCACTGAGACCAAGACCATCCACATTATCCAATGCTCCTAGCAATTGCTTTTGAAGATCTGCAGCTGGAATTTCCACTTTTGGAGTTTTCAATGCTTGGGCTTCTGCATTATAGGTGAATAATGCTATAAATAAAATAGCGAAAAGAAAGAATGTTTTTTTCATAATTGTTTTTCCTTCAAAAGTAATAAGATTAATTCCAAATATTTTGTTTTGGAATAAAATATTAACTTTTTGACCACTTTCTATCAATATTCTGCAATTAAATCAATCAATTAGGATAAATACATAGGTTTTATTTTAAATGGAATCTATTGTTTTGCTTGTTCCTTTACAAGGTTATGGAGGATTTCCCCTAATAAAACACCTTATCGGTTCATAAAAATGGTTCTACACCGAATTTAGTGAGAGGGTAATTTTAAGATCCATAAAAAAATAGTTATAATAACCTGGCTCGAAATATGGAAGTAATTATAGATAGGATTCCGGTTTAAAGAATCCCCTCTGAATGTAGATTTCTATATTCCCAACATTTGTAGTAAATCAGTTTTTATTGACCACAAAGTCAGAAAGAAAACAAAAGTGCACTTCGGCCTGAAACCTGCGATTCTCATCCTCGTCCTTTCGATGGTCATCAGGTTGTTTGCAATGCTGCTTTTGATCTGAACGCCTGCCAATTCCGGATCTGCCAATTCCTTGTTTTCAGTATCCTTGGCTATGGTATTCATTATTTTGAACCCTTTCAATTTTATTTTGTCCAAAGCAAAAACTCCCGATCCTTTGATAGAGGGAAGTATCGGATCCATATTGGCATCCAATCTTCCGGAAAGCCTGTAATCTAGGGAAGCAACACCCTGCGCATATTCAGCCGCAGTGATCATTTCCCGAAACAAAGGAATTTCATCATATGCCCGTTTGATATCAAAGCCTTTCGCCTTTATGGAATAATCAAAATCCGCCGTGAATGGATTGGCGGGAGCATATTTTCTGTCATTTGAACATCAGCGCTGACCAGGTTGAATCCGGTATTTTCCATTATGAGAACGCCTTCTTTCAGTCGGATTTTTCCTTTGAATTTTCCCAATCTGATGTCATCAAAAAAGACACTGTCCACAGAAGCCACCAAGCTGAAATCCACATCGGAAGGAATCATGACCACTCCCTGAACTGCCCCAAGCGTGTCCACATATTGTTGATTTCCAATGTTACGTCAGATGGTGTTTCTTCAGATTGGGC